>DUFC01000032.1 GCA_011191875.1 Dehalococcoidia bacterium
GTACACCGCCGTATCCTTTATGCTATGGATGGTCTGGGGCTAAATCATACCAGTCCCCATAAGAAGAGCGCTCGTATTGTTGGTGAGGTGTTGGGTAAATACCATCCTCATGGCGATGCCTCTGTTTATGAGGCGATGGTGCGTATGGCACAGGATTTCTCTATGCGGTATGTCTTAATTGATGGACAGGGCAATTTTGGCAGCATGGATAATGACCCCCCTGCAGCTATGCGTTATACCGAGGCGCGCTTAGCTCCCATTTCTGAGCAGATGCTAGTTGACATTGATAAGGATACTGTCGACTTTGTGCCCAACTTTGATGATAGCCTCAAGGAACCTTTGGTTCTACCCACCCGGTTACCTAATTTACTGGTTAATGGTGGCGCTGGGATTGCAGTGGGGATGGCTACCAATATCCCCCCTCATAATCTAGGAGAGGTCTGTGATGCCCTCTCTTATCTCATTGATAATCTTCAAGCTACGGTTGATGACCTTACCCAATTTATTAAGGGACCTGATTTCCCTACCGCCGGCATCATACTCGGACAGGAGGGTATTAAGAGTGCTTATGCTACTGGGCATGGCAAGGTAATAGTCCGGGCTAAGGCTCATCTTGGAGACATCCCCGGGATTGGGAGTCGTCAAATAGTGGTTACTGAGCTTCCTTATCAGACGAATAAGGCAGCCCTTGTGGAAAAGATAGCTGAACTAGTCAAAGATAAGAAAATTACGGGTATCAGTGAACTGCGCGATGAGTCAGACCGCCAGGGTATGCGTATTGTTATTGAACTGAAGAGGGAGGCTCAACCGCAGCAGGTTTTGAACAACCTGTATAAGTATACCTCAATGCAGTCAGCCTTCTTCGTTAATATGCTGGCTTTAGTTGATGGTCAACCTAGGGTAATTAGCCTTAAAGAGGTGCTTCAGTATTTTATAGATTTCCGCCGTGAAGTTATCACTCGGCGCTCTCGGTTTGAGTTGAAAGTAGCTAAGGCCAGAGCTCATATTTTAGAAGGGCTTCAAATTGCTTTAGATCATATAGATAGGGTGATTGCTACTATCCGAAAATCGGAAACCGCTGAGATAGCTCGTCAGAACCTTATGACTGAATTTGGCTTATCCCAGGCTCAGGCACAAGCCATACTTGAAATGCAGTTACGCCGGTTGGCCAACCTAGAACGGCGCAAGATAGTTGATGACTATACCGAGGTAGTTAAGAAGATTGCCTATCTAGAAGACCTTCTGGCTAATCCCAGAAGAATGCTCCTCCTGATAAAGGAAGAAGTGGAGGAACTGAAGTCTAAATATGGTGACCCACGGCGAACCCAGATAAGTGAGGAAGAGGCGACTGAATTTCGGGAGGAAGACCTTATTCCCCATCAAAGAGTGGCGGTGACACTCAGCGATAGGGGATTTATCAAAAGGGTAACATCTCGTGCTTACACACCACAACATCGTGGCGGCAAGGGTATCATCGGTATGGTAACTAGGGAAGAAGATGCGGTAAGACTCATGGCGGTGACTGATACCCATGATAACCTGCTCTTCTTTACCAACCAGGGTAAGGTTTTTTGTCTTAAGTGTTATGAAATCCCACCTGATAGCTCCCGCACAGCTAAAGGGACAGCGGTGGTTAATCTCTTCCCTGTTACTGATGGGGAGACAGTTACGGCTATGGTAGCCCTGGCTGATTTTAAGCCAGGTGCCTATCTATTAATGGCTACACGCTGTGGCGAGATAAAAAAGACGGCTATAGGCAACTTTGCCTCAGTGCGGAGTAGCGGACTTATTGCCATGGATTTAGAGCAAGGAGACGAGTTGGTGGCGGCACGCTTAGCTACTGACCAGGACGATGTTATACTGGTAACTCGGGGAGGGCAGGCAATCAAGTTTGCTGTTTCTGAGTTAAGAGCTAGCTCCAGAACCAGTGGTGGGGTGCGTGGTATCCGTCTGGCACCTGATGATCAGGTAGTCAGTATGGATATCGTCTTTCCTGAAGCTTTCCTTTTAGTAGTTACTACCGGGGGGTTCGGTAAGCTCACTCCAGTTGGTGATTATCCCCAGCAACACCGTGCCGGTAGCGGGGTCAGGACTTTTAACCTTGTTGAAAAAACCGGAGAGGTGGCTGCTGTTAAGCTGGTTTCTCTATCTCAACAGTTAATGATTATATCGGCTGATGGCATTGTCATCCACACTCCAGTGAAGGAGAAAGACCCGAGAAAGGGTATTACTATTCAGGGCAGGAGCACCCAGGGGGTGAAACTGATGAGGCTCGGGCGTGGTGACAAGGTAGTGGCTATCGCTTGCTTTAGCTGAGCTCCTGATGCTTTTGCTGGCACCGGGGTTGCCACTGTTGGAGTCCACATGTGTTACAAGCTTGGTAATGGCAGTCAGGAGTTTCCCTACCTTCTAGGGCATACTGATATTCTTGCTTTAAGAAATCTGTAGTTACTCCCATATCAATATGAGCCCAGGGTAGGAGTTCGTCTAGGGAACGCTGCCTGTGGGCATAGAAGCTGGGCTGAAGCCCGCTCTCATCAAAGGCGTGAAGCCAATTTTCGTAATTGAAGTGCTCACTCCAGCTATCAAATATTGAGCCCAGTTGCCAGGCACGATAGATAACCTTACCTAATCGTCTATCACCTCGTGACAATATTGCCTCAAGCAAGCTGACTTTAGGGTCTTGCCACGATAGTTTGACTCCTTTTTGGCGTAATCCTAGCTTAAGAAGTTCGTGCTTAGCCGTTAGCTGCTGCTCACTTTCCTGGGCTACCCATTGGAAGGGGGTATGTGGCTTAGGCACAAAAGTTGATAGGCTAATTCTTACCTGGGACCTTTTCCCTTTTGCCTTCCTGCCTAGTGAGCAGACTTTATTTACTAGCTGGATGATGTCCTCTATGTCGTTAGTGGTTTCGGTGGGTAAACCAAGCATAAAGTATAGCTTAAGGCTTGTCCAACCCCTGCCAAAGACAGCGGTGGCAGTTTTTAAGATTTCATCTTCAGGGATATTCTTATTGATGGTTCGTCGTAGTCTCTCACTTCCTGCCTCAGGAGCAAAGGTGAGTCCCGTCTTTTTTTGAGTGGGGAGGGAGTCTATTAACTTTACTGAATAACTATCCATACGAAGGCTGGGTAGTGACAGGACAAGGTTATGGTAACGGTGGGATAGGCTAGTTACCAACTTATCAATGCCAGGGTAGTCACAGGTGGTTAGTGACACCAGCGACATCTCATTATAGCCGCAGTTGGTGATAAGCTCACCCGTTGCTTGTAGCACCTCTCCTTGTGGACGCTCACGCACTGGGCGATAAATAATCCCAGACTGGCAGAAACGACAACCACGGCTACAACCCCGCTGAATCTCTAATACCCCTCGGTCATGCACTACCTCAATATAAGGGACTACTGGTTTAGTCACCGGGGGAGGAAGCTTGGTCACTATCCTTCGCTGAATACTAGCTCTGGCCTGTGGCTCAGTGGGAGTAATACTCTTAACTAAACCATCAGTCTGGTATTCTACTTGATATAGACTAGGTACATAGATGCCGGGGATAGTAGCCACTTGGCGCAGTAGCTCTTTTTTGGAGACTTCTCTGCCCCTTTCTTTCCAATTTCGGAAGCTGTCAACTAGCTCAAGCAATACCTCTTCACCATCCCCAATTACAAAAAGGTCAATAAAGTCAGCCATAGGTTCCGGGTTGAGGGCGCAACTACCGCCAGCTATTACTAGTGGATGGGAATTGTTTCTTTCCCGGGCTAGGACTGGTATTTGAGCTAGGTGAAGCATGTTCAATACATTGGTGTAGGTAAGTTCGTAGCTCAAGGAGAAACCAATAATATCAAAATCTTTTAACGGGCACTTAGATTCAAGACTAAACAGAGGGATACCCTTGGTTTGCATTACCGCTTCCATATCCGACCAGGGAGTATAAACTCTTTCGGCAAGAACGTCTGGCTGACTATTGAGTAGCTGGTAAAGGATAGGCAAAGCTATATTGGACATACCTATTTCATATAAATCAGGGTAAGCGAGAGCAATCCTGATGTAGGTTGATTGCCAGTCCTTTACTATGCTATTCCACTCGCCACCGGTATAGCGGGCGGGCTTGGTAACCTGATATAGTATATTATTGGAATAGGTCACTTTGTTTCCTCCAGAGTAGGGATTAAGGTATGGGTGGCGGAGTTTATTATAGACTCTAGCCTCTTTAGGTGCAACCTGACACCGTAAGGCTTATAAACATGTATCCATAGTGATTGTTGACAGTCAACCTTTAGCTGTGGTAAACTACTCATTTGGTATTCAACAGCTCAGCTAATAGTTAACAGATTAGGGTTTTTATCTAATCTGGCCGTGTTTCTAATGGATGAGCTTTAGCTCATCCATTTAAATTGTGTGATGATATAGGAGGAGGCTGATTGCCAACAGTTAATCAACTTGTCCGTAAAGGGCGTAAGAAAGCTGCCAAGAAAAGCAAGGCGCCGGCATTGCGTTTTACTTATAATGCTTTGAACAATAGGATGGTGCAAGGAAAAGGCTCTCCTCAGAAGCGAGGGGTTTGCCTTCAGGTTAAGACGACAACGCCGAAGAAGCCCAATTCGGCGTTACGCAAAATAGCTAGGGTGCGGCTGACCAATGGGATGGAGGTAACTGCTTATATTCCTGGTGAGGGGCATGAATTACAGGAACACTCTGTGGTTCTGCTTCGTGGCGGGCGGGTGAAGGATTTACCTGGTGTTCGTTATCATATTATTCGAGGGGCACTGGATACTAGTGGTGTAGCTAACCGCCATCAGGGTCGCAGTAAGTATGGAGCCAAGCAACCTAAAGTCTTAGCTGAGGCTGAGAGTGTCTAAATATAGGAGATAGAATGCCGAGACGAAGCCGAGCTATAAAAAGAGAGATACGCCCTGATGCCAAACATAACAATGTAACAGTGGCTGGGGTAATAAATAAAGTAATGAAGTGTGGCAAAAAGAGTACGGCCGAGAGGGTTGTATATGGCGCTCTAGACATTATAGAACAGCAAGCGCCAGAAGCCGGGGTTACTGTTTTAGAACATGCGGTAAGGAATGCCACTCCCCTACTTGAGGTTAAGTCACGCCGTGTTGGCGGTGCTACCTATCAGGTGCCAGTGGAGGTTCGTCCCGAGCGTGGTCTTTCTTTGGCGATACGTTGGCTTATGAGTTCGGCTAGAGCTAGACCGGGCAAATCTATGGCTGAGAAATTGGCGGCTGAACTTAGTGATGCCGCTAAGGGGCAGGGGGCGACTATTAAGAAGCGCGAGGATACTCGTAGAATGGCTGAGGCTAACAGAGCCTTTGCCCACTATAGATGGTGAGAGGTTATCATTATTCATTCTAATGTTTTAGCAAAAAGCTCCATATCAGTAGAGTTTAAAGTAAAGGACAGTATGGTGCCTAGAAGTTATCCTTTAGAGCATGTCCGAAATATAGGTATTATTGCCCACATTGACGCTGGCAAGACCACCGTCACTGAAAGGATACTATATTATACTGGTCGTACCTATAAGATTGGTGAGGTGGATGAAGGCACAGCAGTAATGGATTGGATGGAGCAGGAAAGACAACGTGGTATCACTATTACGGCTGCGGCTACCACCTGTTATTGGCAAGACCACAACATCAATATTATTGATACTCCAGGGCATGTAGATTTTACTGCCGAGGTGGAGCGTAGTCTTAGAGTATTAGACGGGGGGGTGGTGGTCTTTGATGCTGTGGCTGGGGTTGAGGCTCAATCAGAGGCAGTATGGCGACAGGCTGATAGGTATTATGTGCCTAGGGTTTGCTTTATCAATAAGATGGACCGAATTGGTGCCAATTTTGACCGTAGTCTGTCAATGATTGAAGAGCGTCTCGGCGCTAACCCTCTGCCCATACAATTACCTTTAGGCAGCGAAGCCTCGTACGAGGGTATTATTGACCTCGTGGAGAATAAAGCATGGAGTTATAGCAGGAATACTGATTCAGAGCCACAAGAGGTAGCTATTCCTGAGTCAGAACAAGCAAAATGTAACGAATTTCGTCAGGTGCTAATTGAAAAAATAGCTGAATGCGATGACCAGATTATGGCGGCTTATCTTGAGGGTACCACTATTACTCCCGCTGAGTTAAAGCTAGCCCTAAGAAGGGTAACCCTATCTAATAAAGGAGTGCCTATTCTTTGTGGCAGTGCGCTTAAGAATAAGGGTGTTCGTCCGTTACTTGATGCTATTATAGACTATCTACCTTCCCCTTTAGATATGCCACCGGTAAGAGCAATTGATACTAGGCAAGGAACAGAAGTTATTCGCCCAGCCAGAGACGATGCTCCTTTTTCAGCACTAGCCTTTAAGGTGGTTTCTGACCCCTTTGTCGGCAGGTTGGTCTATCTTAGGGTTTATTCTGGTAAGGTAGAAGCGGGGTCACAAATATTTAACTCAACTCGTGGGAGGAAAGAGCGCATTGGACGCTTATTATTAATGCATGCCAATCGTCGTGAGGAGGTAGCTGTAGCCGATACCGGAACTATCGTAGCTACTTTAGGTCTTAAGGATACCTTTACCGGTGATACCCTGTGCGACTCCTCTCAACCCCTGCTTCTTGAATCCATTCGCTTCCCCGAGCCAGTGCTCTCTGTTGCCATTGAGCCTAGAACCAAGGCTGATCAGGATTCCATGGGGGAAGCCCTACGAAAGCTGACCGAGGAAGACCCTACCTTTAAGGTAGATTATAATCAGGAGACGGGACAGATTGTTATCTCAGGCATGGGCGAACTTCACCTGGAGACCATAGTAAGCAGGTTACTTAGTGAATTTAGGGTGGGGGCAAAGGTAGGTAAGCCACAGGTTGCCTATAAGGAAACTATCACTATACCGGTGAAAAGTGAAGGGAAATTCATTCGCCAGAGTGGAGGGCGCGGTCAATATGGTCATGTCTGCCTTGAGCTTGAGCCTGTGGAGCGTGGTAACGGCTTCCACTTTATAGACCGTATTAAAAGTGGGGCAATACCCAAACAATACATTCCAGCCGTAGAAATCGGTATTAAAGAGGCTATGGAGGTCGGGATACTGGCTGGCTATCCATTGGTTGATATTAAAGTAACCCTTTATGACGGTAGTTATCATGAGGTTGACTCTTCTGAAATAGCTTTTAAGATGGCTGCCTCAATGGCGCTAAAGGATGGTGTGGCTAAAGCACATCCTGTCTTTCTAGAGCCGATAATGAAGCTAAATATAGTTACCCCTGGGGAATTTCTTGGTGATGTAATAGATGACCTCACTTCAAGGCGAGGGCATATTAATAGCATCGAAACAGAGGCTGAGATGTTAACTATTTCCTCCCTGATGCCATTAGCTGAGACCTTTGGCTATACCACCGCTATCAGGTCATTAACCCAGGGCAGAGCAACGAGTTCTATGGAGTTTTATTGTTATCAGGAGCTAGCAGCTGAATTAGCCGACCGGAATAAAATTATAAGTAGAAGATATGCCTAGACAGAAGATTCGCATCAAACTAAAGGGTTATGACCACAAGATAGTTGACCAATCTGCTCAGCAGATTGTAGAAGCGGTAGAGCGTACCGGGGCTGTTGCTTCAGGACCAGTGCCCCTGCCTACCCATATTCAGAAATTTACTGTTATCCGTTCCCCGTTTATAGATAAGGACTCACGGGAACAGTTTGAAATTCGGACTCATAAGCGCCTTATTGATATTGTAGAGGCAACCTCTAAAACGATAGATGCCCTGTCCAGGCTGAATCTACCATCAGGCGTTGAGATAGATATTAAGTTGTAAAAAATATGTGAGCTAATAAGTTTGGGACGGCTAGAGATATGATTCAAGGTATTATTGGCAGAAAGCTGGGCGTGACCCAGATATTTACCGGGAATGGTAAAGCAGAGGCGGTAACCGCTATTGAAGCTGGTCCGTGTACTGTGATACAGGTTAAGACCAAGGATAAAGAAGGCTATAGTGCTGTCCAGCTTGGATTTGGTGAAGCAAAACGTCTAAACTCCCCGCAGAAGGGGCATCTCAGGGGTTTGGGACAGTTTAAGTATCTTCGAGAATTCAGGGTAAGTGATAGTGAAGCTATTGAAATAGGGGAGACGGTTGATGTTAGCCTGTTTAAGACAGGCGAGCGAGTGGATATTACCGGGGTGTCGAAAGGTAAGGGTTTTGCTGGTGTAGTAAAACGCTATCATTTTGCCGGTGGTCCCAAAACGCACGGACAGTCAGACCGACATCGTGCCCCAGGCTCTATAGGGGCTACTACCTCTCCTGGTAGGGTATTCAAAGGGATGCGTATGGCAGGACATATGGGGGATAGCCGGGTAACGGTGCGCCACTTAGAGGTGTTTGAAGCTGACCCTGCCCGTAATCTCCTGCTAGTTGGGGGATCTGTACCCGGCGGTAGGAATGGGCTATTATTAATAAGGAAATCGAGTGGGGGGAAGTAAGGAAGTGCAAGTTCCAGTTTATAATCTTGACGGAGAGGTGGCGACACATATTGAAATAACTGACGAAGTGTTTGGTGTGCCGTTTAATGAGGCGGTGGTACATCAGGCAATGGTAAGGCAGCGGGCAAATGCTCGTCAGGGAACAGCTGATACTAAAACTCGGGGCGAGGTCTCCGGTACTAGTGGGAAGTTGTATCGCCAGAAACACACCGGGCTAGCTCGGGCTGGTAGCAGGCGGTCGCCACTACGCCGGGGAGGCGGTGTTGTTTTTGGTCCTCACCCGAGGAGCTACCACCAAGCCATACCTAAAAAGATGCGTCAGCTAGCTCTAAAGTGTGTCCTATCTGCGAAAGTTAGGGACGGAGAACTGATGGTTTTACAAGAGCTAGAACTTGATGAACCCAAGACTAAAGAAATGGTTCGGATTTTGACAGCACTAGGGGTAGACTCCTCGGCTCTTATCATTACTGGGGAACCAGAGAATAATGTGGTTAAATCAAGCCGTAACTTGGTCGGGATCAAAACCTTGCCCGCCAGCTTACTCAATGTAGTTGACATCCTTTCTTATAAGATGTTGTTGATGACTGTGGCTGCAGTACGTAGAGCAGAACAGTTGTGGGGAAAAAAGTTATCTCTGGAGGGGAGTAGTGCATCTCTACGAGGTATTGCGCCGTCCGTTAATAACTGAGAAAAATACGGTGCTTCAGGCTAAAAATAAGTATGCCTTTGAGGTAGCCGGAGAAGCTAATAAGCTTCAGGTTAAACAGGCTGTGGAAAAGGCATTTAAGGTCAACGTGACTGCAGTTAACGTGATGACAGTACCTGGTAAGACACGCCGGATAGGCAGACGGCAGGTGTTAACCCAATCCTGGAAAAAGGCAATTGTCACCCTTAAACCAGGGGACAAGATTGCATTCTTTGAAGGTGTTTGATAATAAAAGGAAGTTAGAATGGCACTAAAGGTATACCGTCCCACTTCTCCCGGCAGACGGGGGATGACCGGCTCTACTTTTGAGGAAATAACTAAAAGCGAGCCAGAGAAATCCCTACTCTTACCTCTTAAAAAGAAGGCAGGGCGCAATAGTCAAGGAAGAATAACAGTTCGCCACCGGGGTGGTGGGGCAAAGCGCATGCTCCGCATTATTGATTTTAAGCGGGATAAGTTTGGCGTCCCTGGTAGGGTAGCGGCTATTGAATATGACCCCAACCGTTCGGCAAATATTGCTCTTATATACTATGCTGATGGGGAAAAGCGCTATATTCTTGCTCCTTTAGGACTTAATGTTGGAGATAGCATAAAGTCGGGTGAGGATGCTGAGGTAAAACCGGGGAACACCTTATCCTTGAAGTTAATCCCAAGTGGCACCTTAATACATAATATTGAGTTGCAGAAGGGGAGAGGTGGGCAGTTGGTGCGGAGTGCCGGAACTGCCGCTCAATTAATGGTAAAGGAGGGTGAATATGCCCTGATTCGGTTACCTTCTAGTGAGGTGCGGCGTATTCGCATTGAATGTTTGGCTACTATCGGTCAAATAGGGAATATTGACCATCAGAATATTAAATTGGGCAAGGCAGGTCGTAGACGGTGGTTAGGTTGGCGACCTACGGTAAGAGGTTCAGCTATGAGCCCGCGTGACCATCCTCACGGTGGGGGAGAGGGTAGAAGTCCGATAGGTATGCCTGGTCCTAAAACGCCATGGGGTAAGCCAGCTTTGGGTTATAGAACTCGCAAGTCAAAGCCTTCAGATAAAATGATTGTTAAACGCCGAGGGAAGTGAGCAAATAAAGGGGCAGCTAAATGTCAAGGTCAACTAAGAAAGGTCCAGCCATTGATGATAAACTTCTGAAGAAGGTAGAGACACTTAATCGCTCCGGTCAGAAGGCAATAATAAAAACTTGGTCACGCTGGTCTACCATCCTACCCCAGATGGTAGGGCTTACTATCGGGGTGCATGATGGTAGAAGACATGTGCCTATCTTTATCACTGAAAATATGGTAGGACACAAGTTAGGTGAGTTTGCTTTAACTCGAACCTTTAGGGGTCACAAGGTGGAAAAAACTACTCAGATAAGAAAAAAGAGGAAGTAGATTTAAGTAAGGTATAAAATGCAAGTAAGGGCAGTAGCCAAAGACACTGGTATATCATCTCGTAAAGTGCGTCCGTTAGTAGATATGGTCCGTGGTAAGAAGGTGGACGAGGCGCTCACTATACTTAAGTTCGCACCGACACCGATAGCTCGAGTTGTAGCCAAGGTGGTGAAATCAGCAGCGGCTAATGCCGAGAGCAATTTCCAGATGGCACCTCCAGATTTGAAGATTGTTAGTATCTTTGCTGATGAGGCGCGAACTTTGAAGAGATATCGCCCACGGGCTCGAGGACGGGTAAGCCCTATCCTTAAACGTTCCAGCCATATTACGGTTATTGTTGCTGAACAGGAAGGTTAAATTGGGTCATAAAGTTCATCCTATAGGCTTTAGAATTGGAATTATACGCGATTGGCAAGCCAAGTGGTATGCCAGTAAGCATTATGTGGAGTTCTTGCAGGAAGACCTGAAGCTTCGACAGGCTATCCAATCCAAGTATGCTGAAGCTAGTATCTCTTTGGTGGAGATAGAGCGCCAGGCAAATAAGGTATTGGTAACTATCTATACTTCCCGTCCTGGTGTTGTTATTGGGCGGGGCGGGCAGCGAGTTGATGAGATGAGACTTTATCTTGAGGGACTTATTGGGAAGCCGGTTCAATTAAATATCCAGGAAATTCAGCAGCCTGAACTCGATGCTTATTTGGTGGCTAAGGCAATAGCTGAGCAGATTGGGCACCGGGTTTCTTACCGCAGGGTAATGAAGCAGGCAATCTTTCGCACCATTCAGTCCGGGGCTAAGGGAATAAAGGTCAGTTGTGCCGGCAGATTAGCTGGTGCCCAGATAGCTCGCCGCCAAACTATGCATCAGGGGCAAGTGCCCTTACATACCATGCGGGCTGATATTGATTATGGTTTTGCTGAAGCGCATACTCCCTTAGGTCGAATTGGGGTGAAGGTCTGGATATATAAGGGTGATATTCTTCCTGAACCTAAGGAGGTAGAAGTTGAGGAGGCGCTGGCTGAGCCAGTAGCCAGTACCAGCATGGAGGAAGAGTCCTCTACTTCTATGGAAGAAAGGGAGACAGATGCTGCAACCTAAACGGGTGAAATATCGCAAGACCCATAAAGGACACCGCCGGGGTAGAGCCCAGGCAGGGAATACAGTTGTTTTTGGTGATTTTGCTTTGCAGGCACTAGAGTCCGCCTGGATTACTAGTCGACAAATTGAAGCGGCGCGGCGTGCTATTACTCATCATATTCGTCGCGGCGGTAAAGTTTGGATACGTATATTTTCTGATAAGCCAGTTACGAAAAAGCCGGCTGAGACCCGTATGGGTTCAGGGAAGGGTTCTCCAGACCATTGGGTAGCTGTGGTCAAACCAGGGAGAATCCTATTTGAAATGGCGGGAGTCGGTGAGGAAATGGCTAGAGGAGCCATGCGCCTTGCTTCATACAAGCTACCAATAGGCACTAAATTTATAGTGAGGGAAGCCGGCGTAGGTACTGGCAGTAATTCTGAAAGTAAAGAGGCTAGCTCAAGTTGAAGGTTGAGGAAATTCGAGTTCTTAGTCCTGAGGAATTGGTAAGGCAACTGGAGGCAGCTCACAAAGAGCTTTTTGACCTTCGCCTTCGCTTGGCTACTAGACAGTTGGTAAACCATCGTGAAATTCCAAGGGTTAAAAAGAAGATTGCCAGGCTGGAAACCATAATGAGGGAGAGAAAGCTAGGTATAAGGTAGGCTGTTTATGCAAGGGAAGCGCAAAACCAGATTTGGCCGGGTGGTAAGTGATAGAATGGATAAGACAGTGGTTGTGGCTGTAGAGACACCCAAGCGCCATCCGCTATATAAGAAGACTATCAGGAGAGTAGCTAGGTATAAAGCTCATGATAAAAACAATGAGTGTGGGCAGGGAGATATAGTAAGGATTGTAGAGACTCGCCCCCTCTCAAGGCAGAAGCGGTGGCGGGTAGCTGAGATAATTACCAAAGGAGAAGTGGCGGAGGTTCAACCTAAAGAAATAACCTGATTAGTTTTGGGATAGGTGATATGATTCAATCCTATACTAGACTCAAAGCAGCAGATAATACTGGTGCCAAACAGCTTATGTGCATTGGTGTATTGGGTGGCACGAGGAAGAGATATGCCCGAGTGGGTGATATTATTGTTGCCTCAGTTAAACGAGCAACCCCGGGGGCAATGGTGAAGAAGGGTGATGTGGTCAGGGCGGTTATCATTCGTTGCGCTCAGTCCTATCGGCGTCCCGATGGCTCTCATATTAGATTTGATGAAAATGCGGCGGTGATTCTTACTGATAGGAATAATCCTAGAGGAACTCGAATATTTGGGCCGGTAGCCAGGGAACTGAGGGATAAAAATTTTACCAAGATTATATCGCTGGCGCCTGAAGTTTTATGAGAAAGCTATGAAGATTAGAAAGAACGATACCGTGTTAGTCGTCGCCGGTAAGGATAAAGGCAAAAAGGGTAAGGTGCGCTTTGTCTACCCTGAAGATGAACGACTAATAGTTGATGGTATTAACTTTATTAAGCGGCATACTAGAGCACAGGGGACAGTTAGACAGGCAGGCATAATAGAGATGGAAGCCCCAATTCATGTGTCAAATGTTAAGCTACTCTGCAGTAAGTGTAATCATCCTACCTGCGTTGGTTTCCGCTTCTTAGCTGATGGCAAGAAGGTTCGGGTCTGTCGCTCTTGTGGTGAGGTGATTGATTAAATGGCGCGATTAAAGGAAAGGTATAGAAACGAGATTGTTTCCAAGCTAATGGAGCTTTATGGGTATAATAATATAATGCAGGTGCCACGCCTAAATAAGGTTATGCTTAATATTGGCTTAGGTGAGGCGATTACCAATGCCAAGGCTCTGGAAGCAGCAGAGAGAGACCTAACCGCTATTTCGGGGCAACACCCAGTGACCACCCGTGCCAAGAAGTCTGTTGCTTCCTTCAGGTTAAGGACAGGGATGCCTATCGGGTTAAAGGTGACCCTGCGGGGAGAACGCATGTACGATTTCTTTGACAAATTGGTAAATATTGTCTTATCCCGTATGCGTGAGTTTCACGGGGTTTCCCGAAATTCCTTTGATGGCTGTGGTAACTACACCTTAGGACTTAAAGAGCAAGTCCTCTTTCCTGAGGTAGATTACGATGAGATAGACAAGGTGCGAGGACTAGAGGTGTCAATTATCACTACAGCCAAAACAGATGAAGAGAGCAGGCATCTACTGGAATTACTGGGTATGCTTTTCGATAAGGATTGAAATGAGGGATAAGGATGGCTAAAAAGTCAGAAATTGTAAAGTCACAACGTCCTGTCAAATATAGAGTGCAGCAGCACAATCGCTGTTACTTGTGTGGTCGACCGAGGGCTTATATGCGTAGGTTCAGCTTATGTCGTATTTGCTTTCGTAAGCTAGCTCTGACTGGCCAGATTCCTGGAGTGAGAAAATCAAGCTGGTGATTAAATATGACTATTTCTGACCCAATAGCAGACATGCTAACCCGAATACGCAATGCTATAATGGCGAGGCACGATTTTGTGCTGGTTCCAACCTCAAGGATGAAGCTGTCTATTGCTGGCGTCCTTAAGGCAGAGGGCTTTATTAGTAGTTATGAGGTGCTAAGGGGCAAGCCACACCGGGCAATCAAAATTTACCTCAAATATGATGATAATAATCAGTCAGCCCTTTCTGGATTGGAACGAGCAAGTAAGCCCGGACTAAGGGTATATGTTCAGCGGAAAGAGATTCCTCGTGTTTATGGTGGTCTGGGCGTTGCCATTATATCTACACCTAGCGGGGTGATGACAGGGCAGCAAGCCTGGCGCCAAGGGGTTGGCGGTGAGCTTTTATGTTACGTATGGTAAATAAGTCTCAGGGTGATACATATGTCTAGAGTGGGGCGGATGCCTATACCGGTGCCACAGGGGGTGGTAGTAGCTATTGACAAGGATGAGGTTATTATAACCGGACCCAGAGGGGAACTTCATCGTCGTTTCAATCCCGATATGTCTATTACCTTACAAGATAGTAGTTTGATTGTGTCCCGCCCCAGTGATGGTAAGGTACATCGCTCCTTACACGGGCTGACGCGAAGTCTTTTAGCTAACATGGTGGAGGGGGTGACTAATGGGTTTGAGAAGACTCTTGAAATAGTAGGTGTAGGCTATCGGGCTGAAAAAGAGGACGATAAACTGGTAATCCGAGTCGGGTATTCATATCCTGTAGAAGTATTACCCCTACCGGGTGTGACCCTAGCTGTAGAAGGAGCCAATCGCATTAAGGTTACAGGTATCAACAAAGAAGTAGTTGGTGAGATGGCGGCTCGAATTCGGGCTATTCGCCCTCCTGATGCTTACAAGGGTAAGGGGATTAGATATGCTAGGGAATTAGTTCGTCTTAAAGCAGGTAAGGCGGGTAAGGCAGTAGGCAAGAGGTAATAATGGGGAAAGGTGGACCAAGGGTAGCTCGTTACCGGAGACATGCTCGGGTCAGAGCTAAAGTAGAGGGTACAACTCCCAGACCCCGTTTGTGTGTCTTCCGTAGCTTGAACCATATTTACGCTCAGGTTATTGATGACTTGAAAGGGCATACGCTAACCGCAGCCTCAACCCTTGACTCAGAAATAAAAGATGAGGTAGCGGGCAAAGTAAAGACGGCTAAGGCTGAGCTTGTCGGTTCTCTGGTAGCTAAACGAGCCTTAAGTAAAGGGGTAAACCAGGTAGTTTTTGACCGTGGTGGTTACAAATATCACGGCAGGGTTAAAGCACTGGCTGAGGCAGCTCGCCAGGCAGGATTGAAATTTTAAATAAAGGGAGCGGGTAGATAAATAATCTCCAAATAGACCCAACAGAACTGACGCTGAGTGACAAGCTAATCTACATTAATCGTGTGGCTAAGGTAGTGAAGGGAGGCAAACGCCTTAGTTTTAGTGCCTTGGTGGTAACTGGGGATGGTAATGGGTATGTAGGTATTGGGGTTGGTAAGGCTAATGAGGTGCCAGGAGCGATTAACAAAGCTAATGCTATTGCTAGAAACAGTTTAATTAAGGTTCCGTTAGCTGGCACTACTGTTCCCCATGAGATAAGAGCAAAGTTTGGTGCTGCCAAGGTCTTGCTAAAACCAGCAGCACCAGGTGCTGGTGTTATCGCCGGTGGTAGCATCCGAGCCGTGCTTGAGGCGGCCGGAATTAAGGATGTTTTGACTAAATCGCTGGGTAGCTCTAATCGTATTAATATGGCTAAGGCAGCGATGCTTGCCCTCAGCCAACTTAAGAACCCAAAAGAGGAGCTAGCTAAGCGCAAATCAGAGGTTAAGGGTGAGGCTGAAGTAGAGGAGGGGTAGCCGTATTTTGAGGAGGCGCTAACTAGTGGCTAAGCTACATATTACCTGGGTGAAAAGTGGTATTGGCTATGCTGATGACCAGAAGAGAACCTTAAAGGCTCTCGGTCTTCGTCGTCTAAACCAGCATGTCAGCCATAATGATACCGCCTCGATTCGGGGTATGATTAATAAGGTGAAACATCTAGTTAAGGTGGAGGAGGAAAGCTAGTGCGACAGGATGAACTCTCCCCAGCCCTTGGTTCTAGGAAAAGTCGGAAGCGGGTAGGTCGGGGGGACGGTAGTGGACATGGCACCTATTCGGGGCGTGGCTGCAAGGGGCAAAAGTCTCGTTCTGGTTATAAGATGCGCCCGGGGTTTGAAGGTGGGCAGTTACCCTTAATTAAGCGCTTGCCGCGAAAGCGTGGTTTTGTCAACATCTTTAGGGTAGAGTATAACATTATTAATTTAAAAGACCTTAATATCTTTGAGCCGGGAAGCGAGGTAACACCAGAGGTATTGGTGGCGGCTAGGCTGGTAAAATCTCTCCGGCATCCAATTAAGATTTTAGCTGAGGGTGATATTAATTATCCCCTTATAGTAAAGGCAAACAAGGTCTCGGCTGCGGCTAGAGCCAAGATTGAGGCAGCCGGGGGCAAGGTGGAGGAGATTGGCTATGCGGCCAAGGCAAGCTAGACCACGACTTCTTCAGGCAATGCTTGATGCCTTCAGTTTACCCGACCTGAGGCGTCGGATTCTCATTACCCTGGGTATCCTGGTGGTCTTCCGATTCGTGGCTCATGTGCCTCTCCCCGGGGTCGATCCTGATGCCCTGAAGCAGCTATTCCAGGATGTTCCCCTGCTGGGTATGCTTGACATGTTTAGTGGTGGTGCCTTGAGGCGGTTTAGTGTAGCCGCTATGGGGGTTTACCCTTATATAACGGCTTCAATTATTATGCAGCTACTGGTGCCTATTATCCCACGGTTGAAAGCGCTTTCTCAGGAGGGAGAGGCTGGTAGGAATACGATTAATCGGATTACCCACTGGGCGGTGGTTCCCTTGGCTGGTCTTCAGGGTTACGGACAACTAATCTGGCTTCAGCGTGAGGGTGTGGTCGGTAGCGCTGCGGTGCTACCGATGACGACTATGGTTCTAGCTATGGTGGCTGGCACTATGTTCTGTATCTGGCTAGGTGAGCTTATTACTGAATATGGTATTGGCAATGGTATATCTATAATAATCTTTGGCGGTATTGTGGCTGGTTTCTGGGAAATTGCCGGTCAGGGCGGCATTGAGGCTGCAAGAAACCCTTTTGGTGTGGCTATTTATTTCCTCATAGCCCTAGCCACCGTTGTCTTCATAGTCATCTTTACTGAGGCTCACCGTCGCATCCCTGTTCAATATGCCCGTAGTGTCATTCGCGGTGGTCGTATGTACAAACAATCAGGCTCAACCCATATCCCACTGCGAGTAAATACTGCTGGAATGATACCTCTCATCTTCGCTATGTCGTTGATGATGTTTCCCGGTATTATAGCCAGTTATTTTGCTAATCCCGCCGGAGTTGACCCTAACTTGGCTAATTATATTATGAACCTGTTTAATCCTAGTGCCGCACTACCTATTGGCTTATTCTACTGGGGTTTCTTTTTTCTAATGGTGGTTGGTTTCGCCTTCTTTTATACTATGGTTATTTTTGAGCAGCAGGATTTGCCTGGTGTCTTACAGCGGCAGGGGGGATTTATCCCTGGGATTCAACCAGGGAAACATACCCGTAATTATCTTAACCAGGTCATTACCCGTATTACCTGGGGAGGTGCCCTTTTCTTAGCCCTAGTGGCGATAATGCCCTTCGCCGCTCGAGAGATTGGCAGTGTTCAGGTAATACAGCTATCCAGTATGGGTTTGCTTATTGTGGTTGGTGTTGCTCTGGATACCATGAAGCAGGTGGAGGCGCAGCTGGTAATGCGGCGCTATGAAGGCTTTATCAAATAAAGACCGCTGATTCAAAGGAGAGTTAAAGTAAGTAATCTCTATATTGTTTTTCTAGGTGCCCCTGGGGTGGGCAAAGGAACTCAGGCAGCTAGTGTGGCTCAGGAGTTGAATTTGACTCATATTGCATCCGGCGACCTTTTTCGGCAGGCAATAGAGCAAGGCAGTGAGTTGGGACTGAGAGCTAAGTCTTATATAGACGAGGGGACGCTAGTTCCTGACTCCATTACAATAGGAATGATTTTAAAGCGTATATCGGCTCCAGATTGTGAAGGCGGGGTAATTCTTGATGGTTTTCCTCGCAATCTTAAGCAGGCTGAGGCACTGGATAAAGCCCTAGCCGAACAGGCTAGAGCGATAGATAAGGTGGTATATATTAAGGTCTCTGAGGGGGAGCTGCTAAAGCGACTTAGCGGGCGCTGGGTTTGTCGTAATTGTCAGGCACTGTATCATATCGTAAACTCCCCGCCCAAGGTTTGGGGTAAGTGTGATAAGTGCGGCGGTGAGCTATATCAACGTCCCGATGATACCCCCGAGACAGTTAAAAAGCGGCTTGAGGTTTACTTTAGCCAGACGGCTCCTATCATTGATTACTATACTCGGGCGGGCAAGCTATTGGAGGTAGATGGGGAGGGGCGTATAGATGAAGTAAGTAGGAGGATCGTTGCCACTCTTGGTGAAGGCGAGTTTGTTGCTAGGTGAGTATAATTATTAAATCTAATAGAGAGATTGCTATTATGCGGCAGGCAGGCAGTATTGTAGCAACTATTCTGGAACTGCTTAAGTTGCAACTGAGACCAGGGATGAAAACTAAGGAGTTAGATGTTATAGTGGTTGGAGAGCTAGAAAAGCTGGGAGCCAAACCTTCCTTTAAGGGATACCATGGATTTACAGCTAACCTCTGTGTATCAGTAAATGATGAGATAGTGCATGGTATCCCTGGGGAGCGGATTTTACATGAGGGTGATATTGTATCCCTCGATTTTGGTGCCATTTTTAAAGGTTTTCAGGGTGATGCTGCCTTGACAGTAGGTGTCGGCAAGGTTAACCCACAGGCTAAAGAGCTTATGGAAACTACCGAAGGTGCCTTAAAGGCTGGCATCGCTGTTGCTTATCCTGAGGCAAGATTAGGAGATATTTCTGCTGCTATTCAGAATTATGCTGAGTCAAGGGGCTACTCCGTAGTGCGTGAGTATACCGGTCATGGTATTGGTCGAGAGATGCACGAGGAACCTCAAATACCTAATTTTGGTCTACCAGGCACAGGACCAGTGCTAAAAAGTGGTATGACTCTTGCCCTCGAACCTATGGTGAATATTGGTGACTGGCGTACTAAGCTTGGAGATGACCATTGGACAGTGCTTACTGCTGATGGGAGTCTCTCGGCACACTTTGAACATACCATTGCCATTACTGATGCTGGACCAGAGGTGCTTACTATTGTATAGAGAAAGGGTTTATGCCTAAGAAAGAAGCTATTGAGGTTGAGGGGACAGTGGTAGAGTCTTTGCCTAATGCCATGTTTCGTGTTGAGTTGCCCAATGGGCATAAGGTATTAGCTCACATTTCGGGGAAGATAAGATTGCATTATATTAAAATCTTACCTGGTGACAGAGTACTGATAGAGCTTACTCCCTATGACCTGAGTCGTGGGAGGATTACCTATCGGTTTAAATAGAGAGGGCTTATTGTGAAAGTAAAAGCTTCGGTTAAGGTTAGATGCCGGAAATGTAAGGTGGTAAAGCGGCGAGGAGTGCTTAGAATTATTTGTTCGAATCCTAAGCACAAGCAGCGACAAGGCTAAATTCTCTATTGTGTGAGGAGGACTAGATGGCACGTATAGCCGGGGTAGATATACCCAAAAATAAGCAAATTTTAGTAGCGCTCCAGTATATCTATGGCATTGGTCCTACTCTGAGCCAGAGGATTCTAGCTCAGACTGGCATTAATGCTTATACTAAGACAAGTGACCTTATTGAAGACGAGGTTAATCGTCTCCGAGAGGTGATTGACCGGGAGTATAAGGTTGAGGGTGAACTTAGAAAAGAGGTTAACCTTAACATTAAACGTCTTGTTGAGATTGGTAGCTATCGGGGGATTAGGCATCGTCATAGCCTACCGGTTAGGGGACAGCGAACGCGAACCAACGCTCGTGCCAAGCGTGGCCCTCGCAAAACGATAGCTGGTAGAGGGCAGAGGCGTGGCGTGGCAAAGAAATAACTTAGTAGGAGGGTGGAATGCCACAGAAGAAGCGAACTAGAGGGAAACGGCGGGAACGTAAGTCTATTCCGGCGGGCAGAGCCTATATCCAATCTACTTTTAATAATACCATAGTGACTCTTACCGACCCCCAGGGAAATGTTATCGCCTGGGGAAGCTCAGGAACAGCCGGGTTTAAGGGCTCGCGCAAAGGCACTCCCTACGCTGCTCAATTAGCGGCTCGTGATGCAGCACAGAAAGCTATGGAGCATGGCTTACGCCAAGTAGAGGTTTATGTTAGAGGTCCAGGTAGTGGGCGTGAAGCAGCTATTCGTTCTCTCCAAAGCTCGGGTCTCTATATTACCTGCATTAGGGATGTGACTCCTATTCCCCATAATGGTTGTCGTCCGCCTAAAAGAAGGCGGGTGTAGGAGAGAAAAATGGCAAGGTATACAGCAGCAGTTTGTCGATTATGCCGCCGTAGTGGCGAGAAGTTAATGCTCAAAGGTAGTAGGTGTTTTACCCCTAAATGTACTATGGACAGACGAGGGAAACCACCGGGACAGCAATCTGGTCAGCGCCGTCGGATTTCTGACCGTGGACTACAGCTTCGGGAGAAGCAAAAAGCCCGCTATTCCTACGGAATTCTGGAGAGGCAGTTTAGGCGATTTTTTGCTCAAGCTGAGAGACAGCTAGGTATCACCGGCGAAAATCTACTGGTATTATTGGAGAGGCGGCTTGATAATGTAGTATACCGTTTAGGCTTCGCTGACTCCCGGGCTCAAGCTCGTCAGCTAGTTCGACATGGACATATTATGCTAAATGGACGCAAGACTGATATACCCTCTTGTCTAGTTAAGGAGGGTGATACCATAAGTTGGAAACCAGAAAGTACCAAAACCGAGTATTATAAACAATTGGTTCAGAGCATCGAGGGTAGGTCTGTTTTGAGTTGGTTGAGCTTGGATAGGCAGAACCTTGCGGGTCGTGTTTTATTGCTGCCTACCCCTGATGACATTGATGCTAAATTTGATGGGAAGACCATAGTTGAGTTCTATTCCAGATAAGGTAACTAACAGGAGGTAGCCTTTTGTCTCATCTAGAAATACCTAGGATTGAGTGTGTTGAAAGTCAGGATAACTTTGGGCGCTTTATAGCTGAGCCTTTGGAGAAGGGCTTTGGTGTTACCCTGGGTAATACTTTGCGTCGAGTATTGCTTGGTTATCTTCTGGGGGCAGCTGTAACCCGAGTTAAGATTGAGGGTATTCAGCATGAATTCTCAACTATTCCTCATATAAAGGAAGACACCATGGATTTTTTACTCAATGTTAAAGCATTAAGGTTAAAGCCCCTTTCTGGTCAACCAGGTAAGTTAACATTGGAGGTAAAAGGGGAGGGGCAAGTTAGCGCTGCTGATATTAAGCCCTCAACTGATTTTGAGGTGGTAAACCAGGAGCTTTATCTAGCTACCTTAGATTCGGCTGAAGCTAGCCTTGATGTAGAGTTTGATGTGGAATTGGGTGAAGGCTATAGGCAGGCTGAGTCTAGTGATAATCTTTCAGTAGGAGTGATTCCACTGGATGCTGTCTTTACTCCGATACGCAAGGTCAATTTTACCGTTGAGCCAATTCATGTTGGTCGAGAGACTAGCCGTGAGCGGTTGTGCTTAGAAGTGTGGACAGACGGCACTATATCACCTGTAGATGCAATCAGCCACAGTGCCGGCATTCTAGTGGAGCAGTTGTCTCCATTTGTTGATTATGCCAGGGTTTCTCAGATGAAGGCAGAGGAGCAGCTTATTGGTTTACCTATTCCTGACGAGCAGTATAATATGCTTGTAGACCAACTAAACCTATCAGTGCGTACCATGAATTGCTTACGGCGTGCTGGTATCACTACCGTGGGTGAAATTATAGACAGAGGTGAGAAGGGGTTACTTTCGTTACGGAATTTTGGGATGAAGTCTAAGCACGAGATAGAGGAGAGCCTCAACGCATTAGGACTATCTCTTAGTTCTCAGGTTGAGGAAGGGGCAGAGGATGAGGCATAAAGTAGCTGGTAGAAAGTTAGGTAGGTCTTCAAGTCACCGGAGGGCATTATATCGTAACCTAGTGACTGCTCTGCTTAACTATGAGAAAATTACTACCACTGAGGCTAAGGCTAAGGAAGCGTGTGGCTTGGCTGAGCGAATGATCACATTAGGTAAGAAGGGTGGACTTCACGCTCGCCGCCAGGCACTGTCATTTATTTTGGATAATAAAGTGACCGAAAAAGTATTTAGTGAACTTGCCTCAAGGTATGCTGATCGCCCTGGTGGATATACTCGCATTGCTAAGTTAGGACCTAGATTGGGTGATGGGGCACTTATGGTTCAGCTTGAGTTGGTAAAGTGAGGAAGTTGTTTATTAGGGGAGATTGAGGGGGATACAGGTGGTGAGGTTGATAAACAATCTCAGCAAGATTGTATTGATTATGGAATATAACGGTACTCAGTACTACGGCTTTCAGTTGCAGGCTAACCTGCCCACTATTCAGGGGGAGGTGGAGAAAGCCCTATGGAAGCTTACCGGAGTAAGAATTCGGGTAGTAGCGGCTAGCCGAACCGATACTGGTGTTCATGCTATAGGACAGGTGGTTAGTTTCAGGACGAAGTCACATCTTTCCCTATCAGCATTTATTAACGGTCTAAACTACTATTTACCCAGGGACATTGCGGTTAAGGCGGCGCATAGAGTAGATGATTCTTTTAATGTTAGGCGTGATGCTGTCAGTCGGGAATATAATTACTATATATTAAATAGCTTGACGCGGTCTCCAATTAGGAATGGTTTTTCTTACCTTATTACGGCTCATCTGGATATAGGGGCTATGAATCAGGCATGTCAAGCTCTCATTGGTGAGCATGACTTTACCTCATTTGCAACTTGCTTTAGAGTTGGAACGAGGAACACGGTGCGGTATGTGGATAGAGCAGAGGTAGAAAAGGATGGGGAATTAGTTATTTTCAATATGATAGCTAACTCCTTCTTACCTCACCAAGTGCGCAATACAGTAGGTGCCTTAATTAGAGTCGGACGGAGTAAGATGACTGTTGACCAGTTTTGTAGTATAGTTGAAGCTAAGAAACCTGGGCTAGCCGGGCCAACAGCTCTTGCCGGTGGGCTATGCCTTATGGGGGTAAATTATCCACACTCTTTCGGAGAAGAGATACAATGAAAACCTATAGTATTAAGGCGTCTGATATTAAGCGAGAGTGGCATGTTATTGATGCTTCGGGTGAGGTCTTAGGCAGGCTAGCCACTCAAGTAGCCAGCTTACTTATGGGCAAGCACAAACCAATATTCAGTCGTAATCTGGATACGGGCGACTTTGTCATCGTTATTAACGCTGATAAGGTCCGCGTTACCGGCAATAAAGCTAAGCAGAAGGTCTATTATAGACATTCCGGGTATCCCGGGGGGTTGAAAAGTATCAGTTTTGAGAAAATGATGGAGACCAATCCTACGCGAGTGATTGTGCATGCTGTTAAGGGCATGTTGCCTCACAATCGGCTGGGTGCTAAGATAATGAAGAAACTCAGGGTCTATGTCGGTGATACTCATCCCCACCTGGCTCAAGTGAAGGCTAGTTCAAGGGGGGCGGTTTTAGAGGAGGAGGGAAGAGAATAAAGCTGGGTGCTTAAAGCGGATAGGATGCAAATGGAAAAGCAAACTTATTTCTATGGAACAGGCAGACGTAAAACGGCTGTGGCTCGAGTAAGGCTGTTGCCAGGTAATGGTGATATCATCATAAATGGTATTTCCTATGAGGAGTTGTTCCCCCGTCCTGAGCACCGCCGGACAATAGTACAACCTCTTTTAGTTACTGATTGCATCACTAAGTTTAATGCCGTAGTCAAGGTAACGGGGAGTGGTATATCAGGGCAGAGTGGCGCTGTTTCTCACGGTATTGCTCGAGCCTTGGTAAGAGCTGATGAAAGCCTTAAATCCGTACTGCGGCGTTATGGATTGCTCACTCGGGACTCTCGGGCTAAAGAGAGGAAAAAGTACGGTCTCAAGCGAGCTCGTAAGGCACCTCAATATACTAAGCGGTAAAATGCTTTGCGCGGAAAGAGGAATCCGAACCAACTATCGCCGGATGGGTATTGCCTTAGTGTATTTTTGTGTGCTCTCCTTTGTCACGGTTTCCCCCCTTGGGTAATATAGTTTTGTGAGCCAGCGATGTCATTATCGGTAACTTCTACTATGAGGCAATTCTTTCCCTATGCTAGGTGCAAAGAAGGGGAAAGCTTATGGAGAAACAGAACCTAAACATCCTTATTGATAGAGTAGCTGACCTAATCATTAACGCCACAAGGATGGTGGTCTTCACTGGGGCCGGGGTGAGTACTGAATCTGGGATTCCCGATTTTCGCAGCCCTGGTGGAATCTGGGACAGGTTTGACCCGGATGATTTCACCTATCACAAGTTCGTTAACGACCCTGAAACCAGGAGAAAGCAGTGGCAGATGCTTCAGGAGGGGGCTCTAACTACCAAAGCTGAGCCAAATCCCGCCCACTATGCCATTGCTGAGTTGAATAGATTGGGTAAGCTAGATTGTGTTATTACCCAAAACGTGGATAGTCTCCACCACAAGGCAGGGATTCCTGACGACAAGATATTTGAGCTCCACGGCAACATGCAGTGGGCAGTATGCTTGAGTTGTGGTAGGCGTTATCCTTTTCAACAGATTGAAGCCAGGCTAAAAGAAGGTGAAGAAATACCGGATTGTGAGGCTTGTCGCGGTATCTTGAAGCCGGCTGCTGTTTTATTCGGCGAGCCGCTACCAGCCAAGGTGCTAAAGGAGGCGACGGAACGCTCATATTATTCTGACCTATTTATCGTGATTGGCTCGACCTTGGTTATTTATCCTGCCGCCTATATGCCTATCTATGCTACTAGCTCTGGTGCCAAATTAGTTATTATTAATCTCAGCTCCACTCCTATGGACCAAGAGGCTACTGTCCTGATTAGGGCTAAGGCTGGGGAAACAATGTCAAGGGTAATAAAGCGAGTAAGAGAAAAAATCAGCAGTTAATCTTGTCAGCAATAAAAGAGGAGATAATCACTGGTATTAAAAATGCCATCACTTCTAAAAAATTGAGTAAGGAGTTAACTATGGGAAAATTGGATGGTCAAGTAGCCGTAATTACTGGGTCAGCCAGGGGGATAGGCAAAGCTGACGCGCTCCTTTTTACCAAGGAGGGGGCATGTGTGGTAATAAGTGATGTTGACCGGGAGCCCCTTATTGAAACAGCCAGGGAAATAGAAGACACCGGGGGTAAGGTTGCCTGGTGTATTGCTGATGTAACCAAGCCAGAGGATACCGATAAGCTGATGGATACCGCAGTGGATAAATTTGGGGACTTGAATATTCTGGTTAATAATGCTGGTATATCTAGAGATGCGCTGATACATAGAATGACTGATGCACAATGGGACATGTGCGTGGACATCATTCTTAAAGGGACTTTTAATTGTATCCGCTCAGCCGCCAAGTATATGATGAAAAAGGGGCATGGCGGTAAGATTATCAATACAGCCTCTGTAATGGGTTTGATGGGCAATGTTGGGCAGGTCAATTATACAGCGGCTAAAGCCGGAGTCGTTGGACTTACTAAAACAGTAGCCCGGGAGTGGGCTAGATTTGGCGTAACCTGTAATGCCCTTGCCTATGGCTTTGTTCATACTAGATTTACGGCTGATAAAGAGACTGGGGAGGAGGTTGCCGGTGAAAAGATGGGCATACCCAAGAAGGCTAGAGAGAGGATGCTTCAGGAAATTGGTGATAAAGTAATGACACCAGAAAATGCAGCCAAACCTGTTTTATTTTTAGCTTCGGCTGATTCAGATTATATCACCGGACATGTATTAAATGTCAGCGCTGGAATATATATGTAGCTCAAAGTCCTTTGTCGTAGCAACGGGTATCAGCTACCTGATGGCCACGGAAGGGTTTATTTTAGCGTAAGCGGGTGATAGCGATAAAAATACCTAAGGCTAGGGCTACTAAGGCAAGAGCTAAGTGAAAAGGACTGAAAGAGAACGAAAATAAAATTGTTCCTTGGAAAAATCTGATATTGGAAATAAGATAGCTTATTACTATGGCAGTGCCAGCGACAACAGCTAACCCTGCGCCGCGCTTACGATTAACCGAAAGACTAACTGCCTCGCCAATGGCATAGCCAACCGCCGGGGCTAATAACAGGCTAAGGTAGAGGAAACGCACCGCCCACTCTATTAGTCCCCAGACAGCACCACAGGCAATAGCCATGCCTAGCCCGGTTCCTATAGCTATCAAATAGTGTTTAGTAGAAATGCGGTAGGTAGGCAGCTTATATAGCTTGGCACAATCCGGGCATCTGGCTCCTACTGGAGTCTGCACCATACATTTGGGACATATCGGCTTACCACACTTACCACATCTTAGGTTAGTTTCAGCATCTGGGTGAGTGGCACATCTCATCTTACTACAGTTAATCCTTCTCCTGCTTTTCTTGTTGCTTAAAAGGTCGCCATTTTACCCAGGCTTCCCTGTCCCTTATATCCCGGTCAAAAAGCAGGCGATTAAAAAATAGCTCTACCGGGTGTACTGATTCACTAAGCGGAGTTCTTGGCACTATTAGCCTCCTTAATAGGGCTATCAAGGATAATGCCGCCAAGCCCAAGGTAATCGGCAGTCTTTCCTCTATATCCAGTGGCTGGCTGAGGAACCAGCTGAAAAAGGGTAAGGAGACTAATGACAAAGATACTCCTAGGGATACCTTCCGTAATGGAGCCAGTATGTAGGTCATTACCAGCACTATAAGACCCAGTTTCCAAGATAGCATGGTAATGACACCCAGGCTGGTAAAAATACCCCGCCCGCCATTAAAACGGAGGAAAATCGGCCAGTTATGCCCAATGATTGTCGCTAGACCTACCGTTACCTGCTCAGCAATGCCCAGACCTAATAGTTGAGCTGCCCAAACCATCGCTGCTCCCTTACCCACATCAAAAATAGTTACCGGGATGGCCCATCGCTTAGAAACAACGGCGAATACATTGGACGCTCCAACATTACCACTACCATACTTTCTAATGTCTATGCCCCGTGTCCACTTAGCCACCAAATAGGCGGCTGGCACCGAACCCAGAAGATAGGCGCCTATTAGCAATGATGCAAACTTGATAACCTCGAGCATGACCTATGGCACCTCCTTCGGCATTTGTCGCTCCGCCAGAGCTATAAGTTGCTCTGCTGACTTTATTGGCACATCCACCCCACCAATCACAGTCTCACTACTAGGATCCAGCCCATGGTAGTCACTACCACCACTGGCAATAAGACCATACTTATCAGCTAGGTTAACCAGTCTACTGATTTCGTCAGCAGTATAGCCATTATAGTAGGCTTCAATACCCACCAGACCAGCTGCCTTTAGTTCAACAACCAGTGTCTCCGGGTCATCAATGGTGAACGGGTGTGCCAGCACTGGCAATCCCTTAGCCTGTAATATTAATTTCACTGCCTCTACCGGGGTCATCTTCTCCCGCTCAACATAGGCAGGTCCGCCCCGACTTATATACTTAGTGAAAGCCTCCTTAAGCGAGGTGATGTAGCCATTCTCTAACATAGCTTGAGCAATATGAGGACGACCTATAGAGCCACTGCCGGCTATCTCCTGGACTCGCTGCCACTCAATATGGATACCCAGATTGCCCAGTTTAGTCACCATTCCCTGACCCCGTTCCCGTCGAGAATTGCGCAACCTGTCAAGGGTAGCCTGCAGTTCCTGGCTGGTATAATCTAAGAAGTAACCGAGCATATGGACTTCACCACTAGGAACATCAGTACTAATCTCAACGCAAGGTATGACTCTTAACCGAGGAAAGGCTTTGGCAGCTACCAGAGCAGGAGCAATACCATCTACTGTATCATGGTCAGCAATAGCAATAACGGTTAACCCACCCTCCGCTGATTTACGAACAACATCTTCTGGAGCAAGTCGTCCGTCAGAAGCAGTGGAGTGTATATGGAGGTCTACCTTAGACATTGCTACTCCACTTCCCGATAGATTCGCTCGATGCTTATTGCTCTACCGCTATCCTCAGCTACCTTAATCATTACTGCGTTAAACATTGTTTTGCCTGTGCCTACAGATAGACGATGGGGTATTGCGGTTAGAAAGCGGCGAATTACCTCTTCAGTATCATCACCTATAATTGAATCTATAGGTCCGGTCATGCCAATATCAGTAACATAAGCCGTGCCTTGAGGAAATACTTGGGCATCAATAGTTCCCACATGAGTATGTGTGCCAAGTACAGCACTAACACGACCGTCCAGGTATCGCCCCATTGCCATCTTCTCCGATGTTGCCTCAGCGTGGAAATCAACAACAATAATTGGCGGCTTGCGTTTAAGCTCAGCCAGTAGTTTATCCATAGCTCTAAATGGGCAATCAAGATCACTCATAAATGTTCTCCCTATCAAATTGACCACCATAACCTGACCATTGATTATATAGCCTCTCCCAGGCACTTCTGGGGGATAATTTAATGGGCGCAGGATAGGCATTTCACCATCAAGGTATGGAATAATTTCCTTCTGTGCCCATATATGGTTACCAGAGGTCAACACATCAACGCCAGCATAGAACAACTCCTCAGCTGTAGTTGAAGTTAGCCCTAAACCGCCGGCAGTATTCTCAGCATTGGCAATAACCATATCCAAGCCATATTGTTGTCGGAGGTTTGGCAAGAGTCTATTCATTGCCTCCCTGCCAGGTCTGCCAATTATATCACCAACCGCTAATATTAACACTGGCTCTTCCTACTTAGCATAATCTATAGCTCTTGTCTCCCTTAGCACGGTAACCTTTATTTGACCTGGATACTCAAGCCCTTCCTCTATCTTCTTAACGATGTCTCGTGCAAGCCTCATTGCTTCCAAATCGTTAATCTCTTCCGGCTTAACCAAGATACGGATTTCACGACCGGCTTGAATAGCAAATGACTTCTCTACCCCTTTGAAGCCATCAGCTATATCTTCCAGTGCCTTCAGCCGCTTAAGGTAGCCCTCCAGTGATTCACGTCTTGCTCCCGGTCTGGCACTACTGATAGCATCAGCTGCTGAGATGATAAAACCCCACATGCTCATAGTATAGGTCTCACCGTGGTGTTCAGCGACACCGCTAACTACCTCAGGGGATTTGTCCCATTGTGTAACCAACTCAGCCCCGATAGCAGCATGATTACCCTCTACCTCGCGGTCCACTGCCTTACCAATGTCATGAAGCAGGCCAGCCTTCTTAGCTATAGCAACATCGGTATTCAACTCACCAGCAATCATACCAGCTAAATAAGCCACCTCAATACTATGGGTGAGGACATTCTGTCCATAGCTAGTACGATACTTAAGACGACCAAGTAGTTTAATTAACTCAGGGCGTAATCCATGCACCCCTGCTTGATAGGCTGCCTCTTCTCCAGCGCTATAGATAGTAGCATCTAATTCCTCCTTGGCTTTGGCTACTACCTCTTCAATGCGAGCTGGATGTATGCGACCATCAAGGACGAGCTTGGTTAAGGCAATTCGAGCTACCTCTCGCCGCACTGGGTCAAAGCTAGATAGGGTTACCGCTTCGGGTGTATCGTCAATGATTAGGTCAACGCCGGTAGCCTGCTCCAGAGCTCTAATGTTACGACCTTCTCGTCCGATAAGTCGACCCTTCATCTCATCACTGGGAAGGGGAACAGTAGCCACTGTTGTTTCAGATACAACCTCAGAGGCGCAACGCTGGATAGCCTGAGATAAAATCTCCTGAGCTTTCTCATTGGCTTCCTCTCTCACCTTAATATCCCACTCCCGAAGGCGCCGTGAAGCTTCCTCCTGTATCTCAACCTCCATAGCCTCAATCAGTGTTTGCTTTGCCTCAGAACTAGACATACCCGAAATCAACTCCAATTGCTTTAACTGCTTATCTCTAATTTCCTCAAGATGAGTGCGAATGGACTCAATCTCCTTTTCTTTGTTGGACAAATTGCGTCCACGGTGCTCCACCTCTTCTAACTTGCGCTCCAAGCTCTCTCCCCTCTGAGACAGAAGATTCTCCTGACGCTGTAGTTCAGTGCGGCGTTCCCGATACTCTGCTTCAACTCCTGACTTGATTTTCTCAGTTTCCTGCCTTGCCTCGTGGACTAAATCTTTAGACTCAGTTCTGGCTTCAGCAATTATTCTTTCGGCTTTCCTCTCAGCAATATGTATTTGTCGGTTAATCGCTATTCGCCGGAAGAAGAAGACAACCATACCTCCGAATATCACGCCGATGATAAAAATAGAGATTAATGCCACATAGAATTCTATTCCCATTTTTCACCCCCCTTCATTTGTAGCTTTTTGTGACTTAGCCTCTTGTTCCTGCCACAATTGTTCTATAGTGTGATTAATGACCTCGTAACCAAAGCCACGCCGTTTAAGATATTCACCCAATCGGCGACGGAAACCCTGATAGTCAGACAGGGATAAGCTACGAGTTTTGTCTAGAGCTGCCCGATAGGCATTGTTGTCATCGTCAACTGTATCAACTACCTCGTCTATGATGTCGTTGGCTACACCCTTTCGCCTCAGCTCCAGCTTGGTTAGCCACCGGCTGCGTGGGCTAAATGATTCCCGATTATCCTTCCAGAATTGAGCAAAGGCAACATCATCCACCAACCCTTTTTCCTTTAATTTGGTTATCACCATCTCTATGCTATCATCAAAACCCCGCCGGTGAAGTCGCTCTCTTAACTCGGACTCACTCCGAGGTCGGTAGCTAAGGTAGTGGGCAGCGGCATTGAAGCAACGGTGGAAGTGGTCAGACCCGGCTAATGATTCAATCTGACCGGTAGATAGCTCCTGCTCAACCTGTAGACCCTCGCTTACTACCACCTCAGCTTCCAGGCTGAAAGCGAACTTACCATCTAAGAATATATTTACCCGCTTCCCCCGACCCTTCCCGGCACCGATAGCAGTAATCCTTCTCACTGACTTACTATGCCCTTTCTAAGACAAAAAGCTGAGGCATAAGCCCCAGCCTTATTTACTATTACTATCTATTAACCTAGCTATTCAAAGTGTCATTAGTCGTTAGCTAATGGTTTATAGCTGGTGACAGCTGAGGCTCTAATCTGCCGCTCAATCTCTTGGGCAAGCTCAGGATTCTCACTCAGGTACTGCTTAGCATTCTCCCTACCTTGCCCCAAGCGAATGTCGCCACAAGAGAAAAAGGCGCCAGTCTTTTTCACTAGCCCCAACTCTACACCTAGGTCTATAAGATTACCCTCCAGACTTATCCCATGGTCAAACATGATATCAAACTCAGCACTTCTAAATGGAGGGGCAACCTTATTTTTTACCACCTTAGCTTTGATATGGCTGCCTATCGCATCATTTCCCTGCTTGATGGTTTCAACTCGTCTTAAGTCTATCCTTATTGAGCTATAGAACTTCAAAGCCCTGCCCCCTGGTGTCACCTCAGGGTTGCCAAAAATAATACCAACCTTTTCCCTTAACTGGTTGATGAATATCACTGCTGTCCCTGATTTACTGATAGCGGCTGTTAGCTTTCTTAGCGCTTGTGACATTAAGCGAGCTTGCAAGCCAACATGAGCGTCCCCCATCTCTCCCTCAATTTCAGCTCTGGGGACTAAGGCAGCAACACTATCAATCACTATGACATCAATAGCTCCGCTCCTGACCAGTGCCTCGGTAATCTCCAGAGCCTCCTCTCCAGTATCAGGTTGAGAGATGAGCAGATCATCAACGTTAACGCCGCAATGAGCAGCATAGGTTGGGTCTAGGGCATGCTCTACATCAATATAGGCAGCCACTCCCCCCCGCTTTTGCGCTTCAGCGAGCACATGCTGACCCAAGGTAGTTTTGCCTGATGCTTCGGGGCCAAATATTTCTATAATCCGTCCTCTGGGGATACCTCCCATACCTAGGGCCAGGTCCAATGCCAGTGAGCCACTGGGAATAGCCTCTACCAACGACATAGCAGTAGCCTCCCCCAATTTCATCACTGAACCTTTACCAAATCGCTTTTCAATTTGGTTAATAGCCAGCTCCAGCGCTTTTTCTCTCTCTGTGGTCATTTTCGCTTATCTGTATCATAACATAGATACCCTAGCAAAACAAGACAGAAGCGAAATCACATATCAAGGGCTCAGCTAAGCCTAGAAGCTGGCCACTGGAGGTGGAAATCGTTTGTGGTCGCTAGCAGCTATCATAGACTCGATTCTTTCCCTCAATTCGTTGTTGGCTTCGCCGGCAATCAAGTAGCGGTCGAGTTCATCATAGCTGAGTCCCAGTTCACCCTCATCAGTTTGTCCCTGCCATAAGCCAGCCGAGGGAGGCTTATCAATAATTTCCTGTGGAATACTGAGGAAGCTACCCAGTTCCTTTACCTGTCTTTTCACTAGACTGCCTAGTGGTAGGATATCTACCCCACCGTCTCCATACTTGGTGAAGTAGCCTACAGAGAGCTCGCTCTTATTACCTGAGCCAACCACCATATATTTCAGATGATTGGCAAAGTAGTAGAGGGTGAGCATCCTCAATCTAGCCTTGAGATTAGCTTCAGCTAACCGACTGACACTAGCGTCTACACTATTATCGGGTAGTGCCTTGAGCAAGGCATCAAAAGCAGTATCAAGAATCACTGTTTTAGTTGGGATAGAAAACTTGCTAGCCACCGCCCGGGCATGCTCCCCGTCTTCTTGACTACTATGGCAAGGCATGAGCACGCCAAACATGCTCTGGGGGAAGGCGCGGTGACATAACACAGCCAATACTGAGGAATCAAGCCCGCCGCTTATACCCACTACTACCCCTTTACACCCGGCAGCCAATACCTTATCTCTTATCCACAAAATCAGCTTCTTGGCTAATTGCTCTGTATTCATACCAACTTCAGTTATAGTATACTACTTTAATGATTTAATTCAAAGACTTGTTATTGCCCCATTCTCTATGATATAATCGGTCGGTTTTAGTTCTGTGAGGTGCAGATGGAGCAAGAATTACAGTGGGAACCTAGGGTGGTTGGTTTTCTGTGCCGGTGGTGTAGCTATGCTGGTGCTGATTTAGCTGGAACCAGCCGCAAGAAATATCCGGCTAACATCAAGATAATAAAGGTTCCGTGTTCGGGAAGAGTAGACCCTCTTTTTATCATTAAGGCGCTACGCTTAGGTTTTGATGGCGTACTGGTATCGGGCTGCCACCCCGGTGACTGCCATTACCAAACAGGAAACTACTATGCCCGAAGGAGAATAACTATAACCAAGAAGTTTCTCGAATATATAGGCATTGACCCACAGCGGATTCAGGCTAGCTGGGTTTCGGCTTCAGAAGGTGGGAAATTTGCTGGAGTAGTCAGCGAGGTAACAAAGGGGATAAGAGAAGTCGGCCCCAATGAACTATTTGCCGGCGAAAGATAGAGATATGGAACAGAAGCTACAGGATGAGGCTAAATCTCTACTCGAGCAAGAAAGAGTTGATTATATTATTGGCTTTGAGCCGGGAAGCCTGAAATTTACTACTACCCCTTTAATAACCAAGAACAAAGATGATGTTGACCGTCTGGTAATTACCCCCTTTATAGTGAACAATCTTAGTGTTTACCTAACTGAGGTCAAGGGGCGGGTCGGTATTGTAGCTAAGGGGTGTGACAGCCGTTCTATCGTTAGCCTAATACAGGATAACAAGGTAGTCAGAGAGAATGTAGTAATTATAGGCATTCCCTGTCCTGGGTTGATTGACCTAAAGAAGGTAGAGCGCTTGGTGGGCAAGGATAGGGATGAGCTGGATGATATTACTAGGAATGGGGACAGGGTAATAGTAACGGTTGATGGAAAGGGAAGGGAGTTCCCCATCGCCGAAGTCCTTTACGACAACTGTCTCGGCTGTGAGTTCCCTACACCTCAAGAATATGACGTCCTTATTGGTGAATCCGCTCTTTTAGTTACTGATTTTACGGCTAGTAGACAAAAGGTAGAAACGCTAGAAGGGATGTCTCAGCAACAGAGGTGGGAGTTCTGGAAAGAGGAATTTGACCGCTGCATCAGGTGCTATGCCTGTCGAAATGTGTGTCCGGCTTGCTTTTGTCAGCGGTGTTTTGTTGAGGAGTCTGAGCCACAGTGGGTGCTGCCAGTGCCACGATGGCAGGATAACCTTATCTTTCAAGTAGTTAGAAATATTCATGTAGCTGGAAGGTGCACTGACTGTGGTGCATGCGAGCGCAGTTGCCCAATGAATATCCCATTAAGAAACCTAGCTAGAAAGACATATGACATAGTAGGCGAGCTATTTCACTATCAGGCGGGAATGGATAAGGAGGCATCACCGTTGTTGACCGCTTATGAAGTTGAAGAGGCCGAAGACTTTTTCAGGTAGAAGAGATAGAAGTGACCGATAACAAGAAAATAAGCAAAAGCGATTTAGAAGGACTCCTCAATGAGTGGAGCCAAGAGTTTACTGTATTTGTCCCATCGCAGGAAAATGAAGTGGTAAAGTTGGCTAAGTGGGGTGGCAAGGATACAAGCTTTTTGGATTGGTATAGGAATGCAACCACACCAGCCAAGGCTAACTTCTTCCCACCTAGGGAGGAAATGTTTGGCTTCCAAAAAGACAAGGAAGGCTATCATTTAGAATTACCACCGTCAGACGAACACAAGCAATTGATTTTTGGCATTCGTCCCTGTGATGCCAGAGCCCTAGCTATACTGGATATGACCTTTAAGGATGCATATGAAGACCCCTATTACCTTTCCAAGAGGAATGGTGCAGTGTTAATTGGGCTTGGGTGCACTAACCCTTATGATAGCTGCTTCTGTACTTCCCTGGATATCAGTCCGGTAGAATCAACTGATGTTGATTTGATGTTTACTGATATTGGTGACCAGTTCCTAATTGAGGCGATTACAGAAGCAGGCAAAGAGCTAATTACCAAGGCTAGCGGAGTAGAAGAGGCAACCGAAGCCGATGAAGCTAAAGCCAAGGAAACAAAAGAAGCATCCTATAATAAGTTAGTAAAAAAAATAGAAACCGAGGACATCAAAGAGAAGCTATTACCCGCCTTTGACAATCAAGACTACTGGGAGGGAGTAGCCGCTAAGTGCGTAAGTTGTGGTATTTGCACCTTCCTTTGTCCCACCTGTTTTTGCTTTGATATTAGTGATGAACTGGTTAAGAATCAGGGAGAAAGGTTTAGGTGCTGGGATAGCTGTGCCTTTCCTATCTATACCAAGATGCCGATGGAAAATCCTAGGGAGGATAAGTGGCGGCGAGTGAGACAGAAGGTATACCATAAATATGAGTTCTACCCTATGAATTATAGTGTTATAGCTTGCACCGGCTGTGGCAGGTGCATTCGCCAATGCCCGGTGAATTGGGATATTACCCGGGTGCTAAATAGTCTACCAGCTAAAATATAGGTAGGAAACTAAAATGTCAGTTACCGATATCAGCTATAGAAGAAGATTCCTCGCCAGCGGGAACGTCTATCTACCCCACATAGCGGTAATCGAGAAGGTAATAGACGAAACCCCGGGTGAGAGAGCTATCAGAACCTTTCATTTCAATTTTAAGGATGAGAAACTGCGGGAAGAGTTTACCTTTGAGTCAGGACAATTTGCCTTGTACTCTGTTTTTGGTGCAGGTGAAGCCCCCTTCTGTATTTCCTCCAGCCCGACTAGAGGCGACCACCTAGAGTTTGCCGTACTGCAGATAGGTAAGGTAACTAATGCTCTGCATCGGCTTGGTGTTGGTGCTGAGATAGGTTTCAGAGGACCCTACGGCAATGAGTTTCCTCTTGATTTCTTACAGGGTAAGAACCTCGTTTTTGTTGCCGGTGGTATCGGTTTAGCCCCGCTACGGTCTCTAGTCTGGAATGTTATGGACAACAGGGATAAATATGAAAACATAGATATTATCTATGGGGCACGCAGTCCATCTGACCTGTGTTTCAAATATGACTTGGATGCGTGGGACAAGGATAAAACTGTAAATATGGTAACTACTGTTGACAGAGGCGATGAGAGTTGGACGGGGAGAGTAGGCTTTGTCCCCAAGGTGCTGGAGGAAGTGGCTCCTTCAGCCAATAATGCCGTAGCTATCGTTTGTGGACCGCCGATTATGATAAGGTTTACCTTCCCTGTACTGGAAAAACTAGGTTTCACCCCAGAGCAAATGATAACTACCCTGGAGAAAAGGATGAAGTGCGGTATCGGTAAGTGCGGACGGTGCAATATAGGTAATCTCTATGTATGCCGTGATGGTCCGGTGTTCACCTATGCTCAGATTAAGAACTTCATCTCTAGCGAATATTAGAATCCAGCAGCATCTAACATTGCTGGCACGTGTTTCTCCCAGCCGATAGGCATAAGATGTACCCCTTGGCACATATCCTTAAGCCCTTTCATTATATCAGCCGCAATTTCTACCGAAGTTTGGACCTTATCCTCAGCTTCCTTCATTTTGTTAATCAGGTCTTCAGGCACAAAGACACCGGATACGTTTTTATTCATATATTTTGCCATACCAGCTGATTTTAAGGGTATTATTCCAGCTAGGATAGGGACATTGAATTGTTTCGCTCTGTCCATGAATTTAGCGAAAACATCAGGCTCATAGATAGCCTGGGTTTGAAAAAACTTAGCCCCAGCTTCAATCTTTTGCTCCATCTTAATAATCTGTAGCTCAAAAGCAGCCTTAGTGTCAGCCCCGGGGTTTACCACTGCCCCACCGAATAAATCGGTTTTGGCATTAAGCTCAGTTCCAGATAAAGCGTAGCCTTCATTTAACCTCCCTATAGCCTGTAAAAGCTGCACTGAGTCTAAATCAAAAACCGGCTTGGCTTCGGGGTGGTCGCCAAGGTTGAAATAGTCGCCGGTAAGGCACAGGATATTTCTAATCCCTAAGACATAAGCACTCAACAGGTCTGATTGTAGCGCCAATCGGTTTCTATCCCGGCAGGTCACCTGAAATATGGGTTCATGGCCCATTTGCTTTAGTAGGTGGCAAGTAACCAACGAGCCTAGGTGCAAAACTGCGCTTTGCTGGTCAGTGACATTGCCGCCATCTATCCTTCCTAGTAGAGCCTCACCATTCTCCTTAATCTCAGTGATATCGGTCCCTACCACCGTACCAATCTCAACAGTTACTACAAACTTTCCTGCCTCTAAAGATTCTTGTAAGCCCATTTTATCTTCCTCCTTTTAGTCATTTGCTCCATTAAAAACCTTCTCCCCTAAAGAGAGAAGGTCAGATTCTTTTTCCCGTTACTTAATAAATACACAAACCATATTGGATAATCTCAAACCAATCATCTTGGTGAAGCCAGAAGCCTCTTATTTTAAGTACTTAAAAGACTACTTTTTCAGGTGTTCCTCTACTCTGGCTAGTAAATTCTCGGGGCTAATCGGTTTATCAATATAGTCCTCAGTTTCAAGTTTAAGCCCTTGACTAACAGCAAGATGGGTTTCCCCAACCTTTGAGGCGAAACCGGTTAGCATTAGAACTGGAATTTTACTAAGTTGGGGGTCTTTCTTGAGTTGCTCAGCAGCGGTAAACCCATCTTCTATCGGCATTATTATATCCAGGAGGATTAAATCAGGATTCTCCTCCCTTGCCTTCTGCAACCCCCAATCCCCATTATAGGCTACGATTACCTCGTAGGGCTTACTTTCTAAGATGGTCTTTGTTGACTCCACAAAATCAATATCATCATCAATAAGAAGAATTTTGGCTTTCTTTTCCATTCCTAATCACCTCCTCATGTGCTGGGCTTCCCCAGCTAAATTCAGGCCTTTTCCAAGAATTTTAGCTTGCTTTTCCTTCCTAATCACCTCCTCATGTGCTGAGCTTCCCCAGCTAAATTCAGACCTTTTCCTTTCGTTTGATAAGCTTCCCCACCCTTTCCAGCAAGATATCGGGAGCTACAGGCTTTTCAACATAATCGTCTACATCCAGTAGCAGACCAGTCTCCAACTCATAGCGGCGTCGGCTGGCGTCCTCTCTCACCGAGGTTAGAATTAAAATAGGTATGTCCCTATACTTCGACCACCTAGGGTCTTGGAGCTCTTTGCATACAGCGAATCCATCCATCTTGGGCATTAGTAGGTCAAGGACCATCAGGTCCGGCTTTTCCGCCTTAAGGTTAGCCAGAGCCTCTATCCCGTCCCTAGCAGTAACCACTTCATAGCCTTGAGATTGGAGAATCATGGTTATGGCATCCAAAATATCAGGGTCATCATCAACTACCAGTATCTTGGCTTGCATGTCTACCTCCTTTGGAATTATAATACAGGTCGGGGCAATAGTCCAGCCTTTTCTACAATTTCTGGAACAATATCCTCCCAGCCTACTGCCATAATATGGATGCCATGAACCCCAGGTATTTCCTTGAGTTGCTCAATAATATCTATGACTATTCTCGCTCCCTCCTCCTTGGGATTCTTAGCTTCCTCCATCCTAGTCACTACCTCATCAGGGACACTAACTCCGGGGACGTAGTCTCTCATATAACGGGCCATTCCTGCCGACTTAATGGGTATCACCCCCGCCAGAATATGCACCTGCTTCTCTAACCCTCTATCAGTAATCATCTCCATCCATTTAGCAAACTTGTCCATGTCATAGACTGCCTGAGTTTGAATGAAGTCAGCCCCAGCTTTAACCTTCTTAGCCAGCCTCACCACTCGGAATTCAAAGGGGTCGGCGTAAGGATTGGCTGCTGCCCCAATAAATAAGGGAACCTCTCCCGAAATATCTTCGCCGCAAAGGAATTTCTTCTCATCTCGCATCATTTTCAGGGTTTGAATCAAATGAATGGAGTCAATATCAAAGACATTCTTGGTATTGGGGTGGTTACCGAACTTCTGGTGGTCGCCAGAAAGGCAAAGGATATTGCCGATGCCTACAGCTGCAGCACCCAATACATCACTCTGAATAGCGAGTCGATTCCTGTCTCGGCAGACTATTTGCAGGACTGGGTCAACACCCCCTTGCTTCAAAAGCACGCAGCTAGCCAAGCTGGACATACGCACAATGGCAGTTTGATTATCGGTGACATTAATGGCATCGCAACAATAGCGGAGCAGCTCACCCTTCCTCTGTATCACTGCGGCACCAGTACCCTTGGGCGGACCTGCCTCAGCAGTGACAGCAAACATACCGCTTTCCAAAACCTTCTCCAGATTTGTTCCCGCTTTCATCACCGTTGCCTCCTTAGGTTTCACTCTTCTTAGGCAGGGTAAAGGTAAATTTACTCCCTTTGCTGCTTTTAGGGCAAGGGCTCTCAACCCATATCCTGCCGCCATGAGTCTCCACTAGTCTCTTGACTATGGATAGTCCTAAACCAGTCCCTCTCGTATCTACATTGCTTGCTCTAAAGAACTCGTCAAAGACTCGGGGTAGCTCTTCATGTGGGATGCCAATCCCAGTGTCCATAACCTCAACCCGGATATCGCTGTTTTCCTCATTTACCATGATAGTTACCGAGCCCCCAGGTGAATAGTTAGTGGCATTAGTTAGCAGTTCGGTTATCACCCGCTGGAGGCGGGGGGTTGAACCACGAATTTTTGGAAGACTCTGAGGTAGTTTTACTTTTAGCTTTACCTCCTTTTGCTTTGCTAGGTTACGCACGTCGTCGAGTGAACGTTTAACCACTTGGAGCAAAGAGACGTCATCCCTCTCCTCAACAATTACCCCGATTTCTATGCGGGGGATATCTAGGAGGTCGCTAATTAATTCCAAGAGTTCGGTAATCCGCCGACTACTCCTTTCTAACATGTGTCTTTGCTTCTGATTGAGTTCCCCAGAAAATCCACCTAACATGACCCATAAGAAACCTTGAATAGCTGTAAGGGGGGCTTTCAGGTCGTGAGCCGCTGTACCTAGGAAACGGAGAAAGCGACTCCTTTCCTCTTCTAGTTTGGTTATTTCCCTGGAAGCCTGTTCTAGTTCCCTTGTGGCAGTAACGTCTTTCCTCAGCTCGACCATCGCCTTGGGTTTGCCATAGTTATCCCTAAGAGGATATGCAGTAATCTCGAGATACTTGCCAGCTTCGTGGATACAGATATGATGAGTAACAGTTGTCATTCTGCCGGTTTGCAGCACTTCTGTGAGCGGGCATTCCCATAGAGGTTTACTGCATGGACTGTTTCTGTCATATAACACTTTGTAGCAAAACCCGCCGACAAGCGACTCAGCTCCCTTCTGCAATCTGTGCCGAACCGCTAAATTAACTAGCCTGACCTTGTAATCACTATCGATGACTAAAAGCTCATCTTCCAAGCAATCCACTACATCCTGCGGGGTTATGTCCATAGCTATATTTCCTACGGCTCGTTGATTCGCTATCTCCTTCTCGCTCATCTCTGGCTCCTCTAATCAGCTGATAATAATCTTCCGTGGTCCCCCGCCATAAGTAGTGCTCCAGTCTCGAAGGGGCTGGATTTCCTCTAATTTGTCTAACTGACCTAGGGCTTCCAGACGGTCGTAGATCTTCTGCCAAGCACAATCGGTATCTGGTGATATCTCACACTTACCCCCTTCTGACCCACCGCAGGGTCCATTAAGCAGGCTTTTAGGACATCGGACTAGGGGACATATCCCTGCTGTCTGTACCAGAACACAGTTTCCACACTGCATGCAGACCTCTGTAAAACAGCCCGGGCTCTCCTCCTTGCCGATGAATAATGTGTTCAATGCTGGATAGACAGGCTTATCGATATAAAGAGTAACCGTCTGCACTCCAAAGGCACAAGTCATCACCAGAACAGCATCAGCGGCTTCAATGTCCTTGGCATTCTCTCGCAATGCCTCTCTGGTAAGTTCATCGCAAGCCGTAGGAATTACCATCCATCCGGTAACTTTCTTACCGGCTTCTTCAAGCTTGTCCTTCATCTCCAGAACCTCAGATTTTCCTCCCGTGTGTAGCAAGGTGGCACAGGTGCCACACCCTATGAGATATACCCTCTCGCATTTCTCCAAAGGCTGCATAACCTCTTCTAACGGTTTTTGCTCAGTAATTGTTTTCATATTACCCCACCTTAGTTTTTCTGGATTCGGTTCTCATAGGCACTTCTAAAATACTGCAAACTGTCTATCACTGGAATAGGAGCCGCTTGCCCTAGACCACATAAAGAGGAAAGCATCATAGCGCTGGCTAACCTCTGTAAAACCTCAATATCCTCCTCTAACCCCTCGCCCCGACAGAATCTCTCCAATATTTCGACTATTACTTCAGTTCCTTCCCGACAAGGAGCACATTTGCCACAGCTTTCTTCCGCCAAGAACTCCATACTTCTATACACAACGTCTACAATATCCCTGGTTTCATCAAATACAGTGACTGCTCCCGCTCCAAGAATGCTTTCAAAGGCAAGAGGCGTATCTATCATCTCATAAGGTATGATTTTACCTGTGGCGCCACCCACCTGAACCATCTTAACTTTTTCCGCCAATGCTAAATCCTCGACCAACTCCTTGAGCCGACTCCCTAGCTCTAGTTCGTATACACCGGGTTTTTTCACATCTCCACTCACCGAGAAGACCTTTGTGCCCTTACTCTGGTCTGTTCCTATTTGATTGAACCAGTGAGCTCCATTAAGGATGATTTGAGGTATATTCATCAGGGTTTCTACATTATTGATAATGGTCGGCTTTTCCCATAAACCTCTTGATGGTGGAAACGGAGGTTTATAGCGGGCTTCCCCTCTTTTACCCTCAATAGAATCCATTAATGCTGTCTCCTCACCACATACATAGGAGCCAGCACCTTCACGAATATTAATATCAAAGTGTTCTAAAAACCCTTTCTCCCTGGTTTGTTTAATAGCATCGGTCAATAAATCAAGGTGGTGATATTCGGCACGCAAATAGATGTAGCCCTTCTTTGCTCCAATGGCATAGCCGGCAATAGCCATAGCCTCAATAAGAGTGAAAGGGTCTCTTTCCAAGATATACCTATCCTTAAATGTTCCCACCTCACCCTCATCCGCATTACAAATAACATATTTCTCATCCCCTTGGGCTTTTCTAGCTAGATCCCATTTTAATCCACAGGGGAATCCAGCTCCACCCCGACCACGTAGCCCCGATGCCTTTATTTCCTCTGTTACCTGTTCACAAGTCAGCTCATCAATGGCTTTTTTAAAAGCCTTAAAACCGTCCCTATCTAGGTAGGTAGTTATGTCCTTAGGGTTGATAACTCCGCAATTCCTTAACACTATCAACTTCTGCGGCACTTGATAGCCTCCTTGCCAAAGCGTAGATATGCCTTTATTTACACGCCTTTAAAATTTCTGATATTTTCCCCGGTGTCAAGTCATCATAAACATCACTATTAATCATCATTGCTGGGGCTTTATCACAAGCACCGATGCAATTGGTTAACTGGAAGGAGAATTTACCATCAGGGGTGGTTTCACCGGGTTTTATCCCAATTTCCTTTTCTACGGTGTCAATTATAATCTGGCAATTCTTGAGATAGCAGGGCATACTTTTACAAATTCTGATTACGTTCCTCCCTAGTGGTTTGGTGGATAGAAAAGAGTAAAAGGTAGCTACTCCATATATATCACTTATAGGGAGAGCTAGGGATTTAGCCAATTCAGCCACAGATTCTTCAGACAAATAACCAAATTCATTTTGTGCCTTCTGCAGTAATAGTAAGAGCTCTTCCTGTCCATTATTCATCTTTATCCTCCGGTAACTGGTGTTCAGCCGCTGATAAACAAAGCCTCTCCCTTCTTCTCTTCTCCCACCTCCCTTGGCTTACTCAACGCACCTGTCGGACAAAAGCGGGTACAGACATCACAATCTCGGCAAACTTCCTTATCTATTGGCTCATCGAAATCGACCACAACCTTGGATTTAAAACCTCGATAAGCTACGGCGAATACATTCTTCTCGGCTATCTCACTACACGACCTTACGCATCTCCGACATAAAATGCACTTTGATAGGTCACGGACTATATAGGGACTTGTATCCTCTATAGGATAATAACGTTTCCTGACCTTAAATGGGGGAAGCGCTACTTCCATGTCGGCGGCAATCTTACGTAACTCGCACATGTTACCTTTGTCACAAATTATGCAGGAATCTGGGTGGCTAGCTAACAAGAGTTCTACTATGGTTTTGCGAGTTTCTAAAACCTTGGGAGAATGGGTATGGATAACCATACCTTGAGCGATTGGAGTATGGCAAGAGCCAACCAGGGTTCTGGAGCCTTCCACTTCAACTACGCAGATACGGCAAGCTCCAATAGGCTTTAACTCCGTTTTATAGCACAGGGTAGGAATATCTATACCATTTTCTTGAGCGACCTCAAGAATGGTCATCCCCTCACTACCGCGCAGTTGGGAACCATTTATCGTTACAATTATCTCATCCATCTCTACCTTCAAATCTTACGTTATCTTAGATTTATAGTCAACCCCAAGTAGAGATGTTTATTAATAAAAGTTTGACTGGGATAGATTGATCGAGCAATAAATGCGTAAAACAATTGCTTAGGTTAAGGGCTTCATCTCTAGGGGCATTAAAGGAAAGGTTATACTAGCATACCTTCCATCTGAGCTACGATTTGCTCATTGGTATAGTGCTTAAGATTAATAGCATCACTAGGGCAACCACCAACACAGGCACCACAGCCCTTACATAGGGCTTCGTTAACCCGACACACCTTCTTCTCCTCATCATAGTCGACAGCACTAAAGGAGCAAACCAGCTTGCAAATCTGGCACCCGGAGCAGATTTTTTCATTAATAACGGCAGTAGCTGCCTCAACCTCAACCCTCCCTTTACTAATCATAGCCAGAACCTCAGCCGCTGCCGCTGAAGCCTGAGCCACGGTATCAGGTATATCCTTAGGACCCTGACAGCAGCCAGCCACAAATATCCCGTCAGTCATAGTAGCTACCGGGTCTAGTTTGGGGTGTTTCTCCAGGAAGAAACCATCGGCACTGCGACTAATATTGAATAACCGAGCCACAGCCTCGGCATCTGGTTGTGCCTCAAGAGCGACGCTTAGAATAATCATATCCACCGGCAGGCGACGCTGCCTGCCGATTAAGGTATCCTCAAATTGAACAATGAGTTTTCCTTCTTCTTCAGGTGTTTCGGCTATATCGGTTATTTCGGCTGGGCGACCTCGGATAAAAATCGTCCCTTCATCAAGCACCCGATTGTAGAATTCCTCAAAGCCTTTACCAAAGCTCCTAATATCAATATAGAGTTCGTAGACCTCAGCCTCGCTATGCTCCTTTATCAGGTGAGCAAGCTTCATAGAATACATGCAGCAAACCCGGGAGCAATACTCGTGATACTTCTCATCTCTACTGCCAACACAGTGGATGATGGCGATGCTCTTCGGATGTGAACCGTCTTTAAGCAAGATTTCACCCTCGGTCGGTCCGGCTGAATTAACCATTCTCTCAAACTCGAGGCTGGTGACAACATTATCCAGGCGCCCATAACCATATTGATAAATAGGAGACGGGTCAAAGGCATTAAAGCCAGTGGCTACGATTATGTTACCGACCTCTACTTCTATGATTTCATCCTCCTGCTCAAAATCAATAGCATTTGGCTCGCAGAATTCCTCACAGATTTTGCATTCGCCGGTAACAAAATGGACACATTTTTCACGGTCTATTACCGGAACATTGGGCACTGCTTGGGGGAAGGGAATGTAGACAGGTGCCCTTGATTCTAATCCCACATTATATTCAGAGAGGATTGGTATTGGTTTCTTGTTTGTAGTATCCTCGAGTTCAATTGCGTCCGTAGGGCAAACAGAAGCACAGGCCCCACAACATAGGCACACATCTAGGTCTATGTCTAAAGTCCCCTGAAATGGGGTCTCTACCTTACGGTCAACCCCTCGGCCAATAAAATTAATTGCACTTACTCCTATCCTTTCATCGCAAATTCGGGTACATAAGCCGCAGAGAATGCATTTCTCATCCTCCAGTTTGAATCTCGGCTTTTCAACTCCATACTCCTTAGCTAAATCCTGGATTATCTTCACATTTGGACATCGTGCCAGCATTAACTCGACGAGCATTTTGCGTAGTTCAATAACATCAGGAGATTTGGTATTTACTACCAGACCTTCCTCCACAGGGTAGTTACAGGAAGTGACTATCCTGCTTCTGCCTCTACTGATTATTTCCACAGAACATAGACGGCACGCACCAAAGGGGGAAAGGGCTGGGTGATAACAAAGTGTAGGTATATCAATGCCCAGACTTTTGGCCATATCTAAAATGGTCTTTCCCTCTTCAGCTTTGACCTCTCTGCCATCTATCTGTAAAGTTATTTCATCCATTTTGACCTCTATTTCTTGCCTCTTACTAAGCTCCTCTCTTTCTCTGGGAGTGACGCTGGCACTGGCTCACCTGATATCTTTATCACCGCACCAAAGCGAGTTGGGCAAGCGTCAAAACACACGCCGCACTTAATACACTTAGCCTGGTCAATAACATGGATTTGGTTTTTACCTCCACTTATTGCCTCCACCGGGCAGTTTCTAAGGCAAATCATGCAAGCCTGGCACTTACTAGGCTCAATATAGTATGAAACTAACTCCTTGCAGACAAGAGCCGGACATTTGCTCTCCTTAATGTGAGCTTGGTATTCGTCACCAAAATAACGAATAGTGGTTGATACTGGGTTAGCGGCACTTGTTCCCAAAGCGCAGAGAGAAGCTTTGGTCATCAGTCGGGACAATTCTTCAAGAAGCTCAATATCACCTTCGTTACCCTTGCCCTCAACGATATTATTTAATACCTCACGCATGTGCTTTAATCCTTCGCGACAGGGAATGCATTTCCCGCACGATTCGTCGCAAAGGAAATCAACAAAATAGCGAGCTACATCCACTACACAGGTATCTTCATCCATTACAATCATGCCACCTGAGCCCATCATCGAGCCCAATTTGGTTAGCTCATCAAAATCTACAGGAGTATCAAGGTATTGCTCAGGAATAACACCTCCCGAGGGACCACCAGTTTGCACCGCCTTGAATTTCTTGTCTCCAGGAATTCCTCCGCCTATATTATAAATAATTTCCCTCAGGCTCATGCCCATGGGCACTTCTACCAAACCAGTATTGTTTACCTTCCCCACTAGTGAGAAAATCTTTGTCCCCTTGCTTCCTTCAGTGCCAATAGAGGTAAACCACTCAGCGCCATTATTGATGATAAGTGGCACATTAGCCAGGGTTTCTACATTATTCAGATTACTTGGTCTTTCCCAAATACCGCTTACCGCAGTACGAATATACTTCGGTCTTGGCTCGCCTACTTTTCCTTCTATTGCCGTCATCAAGGCGCTGGACTCACCGGAGACAAAAGCCCCAGCCCCGCGATGAACATTGACGATAAAATCAAATCCTGAACCAAGGATATTTTGCCCAAGGAAGCCATATTCCTCAGCCTGTTTGATGGCAATATCTACATTTTCCACCGCCAGGGGGTATTCTTGTCGTACATAGATAAACCCTTCATGAGAGCCAATAGTATAGGCACTAATAACTAAGCCCTCAAGGACGCTGTGGGGGTTCCCTTCAAGGACAGCTCTATCCATAAAAGCTCCAGGGTCTCCCTCATCAGCGTTAACGATGACATATTTAGGCTCTCTTGGAACATTTCTAGTCGTCTCCCATTTCTTGGCGGCAGGAAATCCCCCGCCACCGCGGCCCCTCAAATTAGCCCTTTTCACTTCTTCTAGGACTTGCTCTGGTGTCATATCAAAGAGCGCCTTAGCTAACGCTCTGTAGCCACCAATGGCGAGGTAATCTTCAATACTTTTAGGATCGATGTTAATGTTAGTACCAATTAGAAGTCGTTTTTGATTCTTATAAAAGGGGATTTCAGATTCATGAGTTACTTTTTCGCCAGTAGTTGGGTCAGTGTAAAGTAGGCGGTCGATAACCTTCCTCTCCTTTATTGTTTCAGAGATAATCTCAGGAATGTCATCAGGCTTTACCTGAAGATAACATATCTCTTCAGGGTAGATAACCATAATGGGACCTCTCTCGCAAAAACCAGGACAACCTGTTTCTTTAATATCCACATCAGCATTTAAGCCTTGCTTTTTAATCTCTTCTTTAAGAGCAGCGATGACTTTAGCTGCGCCAGAGGCGAGACAGCCAGTCCCAGCACAAACTGCGATACGCGGCTTATTTTGGTCTCTTTTGGACAATATTTCTTGCCTAAGTTCCTCTAACTCAGTATTTGAGTTTATTCGTGCCATCGCTTCTCCTTAATCATAGCTCTCCAAAATCTCTTTAACCTTCGCCGTAGTCACATTGCCATAATAGTCTTTATCAACTACTATTACCGGTCCTAAGGCACAGCAGCCGAGGCAATTAACCCTCTCCAAGGTAAACTTCATATCTTGTGTCGTCTTACCAGCTTTAATCTTTAAGCTTTCCTCTACCTTATCCATAATCCTTGGACCGCCTCGCACATGGCAGGCAGTGCCTAGACAGACATTCACTATATGCTTTCCTCTCGGCGTCAGACTCATGGCTTTATAAAAGCTAGCCACGCGATATATTTGACTTAGCGGAATTTGGAGCCTTTCGTTAATACGCAGTATGGCTTGCTTAGGGATCCAGTTGAATTCGTTTTGCATATCTAGGAGTAACTGAATTAAAACTTCCTGCTTAGCAGGATGTCTATCTATAATTTCATCAACTTTCTCTGCTTCCATCTCCTCCTCTCCTTTCCCCTTGAGGCACATATCTCACCGGGCAATTCTTATAGCACTCCCCACAGCCAGTGCACTTATCCATATCAATATATCTTGCCTTCTTCCTGATCTTGACCGTAAAGTTGCCTACATACCCTGAGACCTCTACAATCTCACTATAGGTCATTAGCTCAATGTAAGGATGAGAGCCCACCTGTGTCATTCTCGGTGTGAGAATACAGGCTGAGCAATCCAGGGTGGGGAAGGTCTTATCCAGTTGTGACATATGCCCCCCAATACTGGGTTCCCTCTCTACCATGTAAACCTTATGTTCAGAATCAGCAATCTTTAACGCCGCCTGAATACCAGCAATACCCCCACCTACTATCAGAGTATTGGGGTTAACCGGGACTTCCCTGGTCTCTAAGGGCTGATGATAATAAACCCGTCTCACCGCAGCGCTGACTAAAGCTTTGGCTTTCTCCGTAGCCATCTGTTTGTCCTTGGTTACCCAGGAGCAGTGCTCACGAATATTTGCCATCTCAAACAGGTACGGATTTATCCCCGCCTCCTGGCAGGCACGGCGAAATGTAGGCTCATGCATCGTTGGTGAGCAGGAGGCAACAACTACACGATTAAGACCCAAGTCTTTAATATCATCTTTGATTAACTGTTGACCAGGCTCAGAACACATAAATTTATAAGCGCGAGCCACCACTACCGAATCCAAATTCTGGGCAAACTGGGCGACTTCGGCGCAGTCAACTGTGCCCGCAATGTTACTACCACAATGACAGACATAAACACCAATTCTAGGTTCCACTCTTAGCCTCCAGCATTACCTTGGATATAGAGTCTAGTACCTTGCGTGGTGAGACTATATTCGTATTTAATCCCAGTGATATAGGGTCAAGCCCTAAAGCAAGTCCAATTAATTGGCTAGTGAATAAAACGGGCAAGTTATAATTAGTTTTGAATTTACTATTAACACTACCCTGATATGCATCAAGGTTCATCTGGCACAGCGGACAAACGGTAGTAATGCATTGAGCCCCATTCTCCGCTGCGTTACCCAGTAATTTACGGATTAAGCCTAGAGCCAAATCCTCTTCAGGGATAATTAAAGCGCCGCCACAGCAGCGGTTCTTTAGTGGATAAGGAACAGCCTCAGCACCCAGACTCTCCACTATGCGGTCAAGAGACTGGGGAGACTCTGGGTTATCAAAGCCATAATCAGGGCGGACCATCTGGCAGCCGTAGTAGGGGGCTACCTTAAGTCCGTTAAGTGGCAGTTTAACCTTGGACGCAATAACCTCAGGGGTAACCTCATGGTATAGGACTTCTATTAACTGCCTTACTTGCACCCCCCCATGATATATTAAATTGACAACAGCTAAAGCCTCGTTTACCTGTGTCGCTAACTGGGGGTGCTCTTTCAGGTATAGGTTCGCTTGGTGAAGGGTCAGAAAGCAAGAAGGGCAAGGTGTTACCAGGTCTAACCCAGTTTTCTCGGCTAGGGCTAGATTGCGAGCTGCTATCAGAATAGACTCCAGTTTGTCTAATGAGCCGTATGGTGTTGAGCCACAGCAGGTCCAGTCCTCCAGTTCAATCAACTCAATATCCAGGGATTTAGCTATAGCCTGAACAGAAACGCCAAGACCGACCGCTGTAGCCTCAGCTGAGCAACCAGGAAAATAGCAGTAGTACTTCAACTAAGTAGTCCTAATCTCCGTGAATTTTTGTATGATCTTGGCTAAATCCTGTTTACCCTTAACCTTATTGGGCATTAACGGCATACGTTTATGCACAAACAGCTTCAAGCCTTGAGACCACATCTTGAGCGCTGCTAGGGGATTAGTCATCAGATAATACCTGAGCATAATGCCAACCTCGTGGACCCGCCCATTACCCTTAATAGAACTGACAAAGCTGCGATACATAGCTGGGGTGCGAGTTCCTTTAACTCTAAAGCCTTGCTGATTTGCCAAGCTCTCTAGAGCATGAGCCAGCTCAGTTGGTTTGACATCCTGGGGACAGCGTACGGTGCACATATAACAGGAGAGGCAATACCACATAGAGTTACTAGATAAGACCTCATCTCGCATCCCTGCTCGTATCATGGCAATAATCTTTCGTGGTGGAAATTCCATCTTGTTAGCCGCAGGGCAGGAGCCGGTGCACATACCACACTGGATGCAGGCACGGATATTCTCACCGCCAGGGGTAGCCGCAACCTCCTCCATAAAGCTCTTCATATCAGCCCGAATATTATCACAAACTTATATGCTTTGCAAGCCCCTAAGCCTTCGGTAATTTGGTGACACATCTCTCTTTTTCAAAGTCGTAGAAGGTGGCTGATGTTCCCTCTGGTTCGCTATTGCGGGGCTCTTTTTTCTGTCATTGCGAGGAGCTTTGCGACGAAGCAATCTTCAGGAATGCCCCTCCACTGGGATTGCCACGCCCTTCTAAGGAAGGGCTCGCAATGACATGGAAGCAAGGACAAGAAAGTGTCGCATTCTGAGTAACATAGTGTTCCTAGTCTATCTGAACTAAATCAGCCCCATCTTATTTGAAATTATTGTCTCTACATGATAAACTGTAGGTTCGGAAACAAAAAGATTCTATATGAGAATACTAGTAACTAATGATGATGGTATTTTTGCTCAAGGGCTATGGATATTGGTCAAGGAGCTAACTAATATTGCCCAGGTAGTAGTTGTAGCCCCAGATAGAGAGCAGAGTGCCGTAGGCACTGCAGTTACCTTATGCCGACCGCTAAGAGCACAAAAAGTGATGCCTATGTTACCAGAAGTAGAGACCTACTCGGTAGAGGGTACCCCGGCAGATAGTGTTATTCTGGCTTTAGGTGAGCTGGTTGGGAACAAGATAGACTTGGTCATTTCGGGCATAAACCATGGGGTAAATCTGGGTGACGATGTATTCATCTCAGGAACAGTGGGGGCTGCTTTGCAGGGTTATTTGCGTGGTTTACCAGCCCTTGCCATCTCAATAGATGCTATGGATAATCTCCACATGGATAATGCCGCTAGGGTAGGCGCATTCATAGCTAATGAGATTGACTCTGGTGCTCTGCCTGACAATATTTTTCTTAATATAAACCTGCCCAGTTTGTCTCTAGCCGAAATCAGAGGGGTAAGAATTACTCGTTTAGCCAGCGATAGCCATGCTAACTCAGTTGAGGAAAGGCACGATAGCAGACGTAGATACTACTGGCTAGTCCGTGACCGAATAAAAAAAAATTCGAATAAGGAAACAGATATATGGGCAATAGAGCAAGGTCATATATCTATCACTCCCTTGCATACTAACCTGTCTAGTAAACCTTCGTCTCCTATCAGGGATAGCCTATGCGCTGACCTTCTTCATGAGTTAGGCAAATGCTAGATGGTTGGGAAAAGGTGAGGTATCACTGGATATGTTAGGTGAGTGCTATAGATTGATACTTGAGAGGGGTTAAAGTGCCAAAAAGGACTTATCAACCGAAGAGAATTCCGAGGAAGCGAGAGCATGGCTTTCGGGCGAGAATGAGTACCCGGGGTGGGCGATCTGTCTTAAAAGCAAGGCGACTCAAGGGACGTAAGAAATTGACCGTGGTATGACACAAGAATCAGCACCTTTGCTGGGAGGTTATTTGTCAACCCTGAAATGGCTTGGTTCGGGGTCAACCTCACCCCTCTGCGTAATTCGTCTCTTCATTTTTGCCTTGATAAATAGCTCCTTTATTAGTATTATTAGTAAACTAGCTAAGAGTGAGAACAATGAGCCGAGAAGGATATCTTACTAAATCAGAACAGTATGCATTAGTTTACGACAAAGGTAGCTCGTGGGCGAATAGTTCATTAGTAATGAAGGCTTTACCCAATGGGCTTACCTTATCCAGGTATGGCTTCTCAGTTAGCAAACGAGTAGGTAAGGCAGTAACCAGAAATAGGGTAAAGCGTTTGCTTCGTGAAATCTTGCGATTAACACCACTTAAATCGGGGTGGGACATTATATTTATTGCTCGTTCTGGGGCGGCTAATGCAAGTTATACTGCTCTTGAGAAATCGGTTGAGGGTTTGTTATCTCAAGCCCAGTTATTGGTGGAGGAGTATGAAGAAATTTGCCCTAAAGTTAATTAGACTTTATCAATTGACCCTATCGCAGGTTATGCCACCATCCTGTCGCTTTACCCCAACCTGCTCTCAATATACCTATGAAGCTGTGTCAAAATATGGTTTCTGGAAAGGGACATGGCTGGGGATGAGGCGATTATCTCGTTGCCATCCCTTCCATCCCGGTGGTTATGACCCTGTGCCATGATAGAAGGAGTAAATGGAGATTAAATGTAATAGAAGATTATTAGGCAAGGTATTGCTCTTTGCGGTAATACTGCTGGTAAGTGGGCTGGGCGTTTTTGGCTGTGCTGGAACCGGTGCTATACCTAGGGGCTGGTCAGGGGCAGTAGTAGCTGATGGCACTCTATTTTTAGGCTCTATGGAGGGTAAGCTTGTCGCCTTGGATATATCAAGCCAAAGTCGTCTGTGGCCTGATGTTCTCCTTGAAACTGAGCCTACAGGTGGTGGATTCGGCTGTGCGCCGGCGTCTACGACAGTAGCTATATATGGTTCTCCAGTAGTGGCCGGGGAATTGGTTTATGTTGGTGGCTATAATGGTAAAATTTATGCCTTTAGTTCTGGTTCAGGGGCATTGAGGTGGGTGTATCCCCGCCAGGGTAAACGTCAACCTATTGTTGGCGGGATTGTGGTATCTCAAGGCAGAGTCTATTTTGGTTGTTCTGACGGGAAGGTCTATGTCCTGGATGCTGAGACTGGAGACGAGGAGTGGGACTTTACGACCGGGGATAAGATTTGGTCAACACCGGTAATTGATGGTGATACCCTATTTATAGCTTCTTTTGATAAGAAACTCTATGCTATAAATGCCATGACTGGCAAAGGAAAGTGGGAGTTTGATACTGGAGAGGTTGATACTGGAGGGGCTATTGCCTCTACTCCCTTGGTCTATAATGATACGGTTTATATTGGCTCCTTTGATAGGCATATTTATGCGGTGAGTGCTACCGATGGTAGCCTGATATGGAAGTCAGAGGTTGAAGCTGGTAGCTGGTTCTGGGCAAAGCCGGTTGTTTATAATAATACTATCTATGCCGGAAATCTTGATGGCAAGGTTTATATCTTGAATGCTGGAACTGGTGATGAGGTAGTAGACGCCATTGACCTTGGGAGTCCGATTTCCTCGTGGCCGGTTTTAGTTGATAGTACAATTATTATCGCTTCAGAAGATGGTCGGATACGGGCTATAGACACTAGTAATAATCAGAAGAGTGAATTTAAAAATCTGGGAGAAAAGATAAATGCTCCTCTTAGTGCCAGCGATGGGATTGTTTACATTCATACGAGTGAGGGGGAGCTTCACGCCCTGAATGCACAAACGGGAGCAATACTGTGGAGTATACCATTAAGTAGTTAGTGAGGTAGATTTCGTTGGAAGTAATTGGGCAGGCATGGAATTTAATTATCCTGCAGCCGGTGATAAATGTTCTCATTGTGCTGTCCCATTATCTGTTCGGTAGCTTTGGGCTGGCTATTATTGCCCTGACTATCGTTGTTAACGGTGCAATGTATCCCCTTACTCTGAAGCAGATTCGGGCATCCAAGGCAATGCAAGAACTTCAGCCAAAGCTTGCTGAGCTTCAGAAGAAGTATGCCAAGGATAAGGAAAAACTGGCTAAAGAGCAGATGAGAATGTATAAGGAGTCTGGTATAAGTCCTATGGGTTGTTTAGTGCCGATGCTACTCCAAATGCCTATCTGGATAGCTCTCTTCCAGTCAATTATACGGCTTTTAGCGGTAACCCCTGAGGATTTCCTGGGTTTGTCTCAGTATCTTTATTCTTGGCCAGTAGTATATTCTGCATTGCCTTTGGAGAGTAGTTTCCTGTGGTTAAACCTGGCTGTACCTGATCCTCTTTTGTTGCTGCCACTCCTGGTTGGGGGCACAATGTGGGTTCAGCAAAAGATGGTAACGCCGACCACTGCTGACCCCAAGCAGCAGACACAGAGCCGGATGATGCTGTGGATGATGCCGCTGATGTTTGCCTTCATCACTTTGCAATTTCCCAGTGGCCTGGCTCTCTTTTGGGTGACCTCAAGTGTTATCAGGATTGTAATACAATATTTCGTTACTGGGTGGGGTGGCTTAGTTAAAGTAACCACTCCCAAGCCAGGTGGCAGAGATAAAAAATATATGAAACGAATTGCCCAAGTGGAAGGAAAACCTACAGAGCATGCTGATATCGGGGCTGATATTGTTGAACCTACTTCTGGGGAGGGAGAAGAATTAGGCTATGGAAAGTCTGGAGATAAGCGCCAAGACAGTGAACGAGGCTATTCAGAGCGCCCTAAAACAATTAGGCGTCAACCAAGAAGAGGTAGAAGTAACCGTCCTAAAGGAAGGTAGACCTGGCATCTTAGGTCTGGGGGGTGAGGAGGCCAGGATTAGGGTGACGCCTAAGGAAGGGGATAATATAGCTGAGGTAGCTAGGAGTGTCTTGGAGACACTACTTAATATAATGGGGGTGAGTGCTTCTTTAGTGCCCCAGGTTAGACCTTCTGGCGAGGGAGAAGAGGAAGATGCGGCTCCGGTTGTTTTTGATATAGAGGGTGAGGACTTGGGTATTCTAATTGGGCGGCGAGGACAGACCCTTTCTTGCCTGCAATATATTGTTAGGCTTATTGTAGCTCATCGGATGAAGGCTCGGGTGCCTATCACTATTGATGTGGAGGGGTATAAGCAACGCCGCTATGAAGGATTGCGAGCTCTAGCTTGGCGTATAGCGGAGGAGGTGAAGGTTAGGGGAGTACCATTTACACTTGAACCTATGTTGGCTTATGAGAGACGTATCATCCACATTACTTTGGCTGACCACTCTGATATTACCACTCAGAGTGTTGGTGAGGGTGAGGCTCGTCGGGTAGTTATTCTGCCTAAGGAAAAGTAGCCTGGATTGATTTAGGTTGGGAGCCCATCCCTGCCGGGCAGAATTTTTAGGTTGAAAGGGTTCTGGTTATGTTCCATCCAGCGAGTAGCAAGGTGAATTTTCCACAAGTTGAAGAAAACATACTCAGCTTGTGGAAAGAGAAAAATGTCTTTGAGCGGAGCGTAGAAAGCCGCCAGGGTGGTCCTCGTTTTGTATTATATGAGGGACCACCTACAGTTAATGGTAGCCCAGGTATTCATCATGTGCTGTCTCGTGTATTTAAGGATGTTATACCTCGCTATAAAGCGATGAAGGGCTATTATACTCCACGCATTGCCGGTTGGGATACACACGGATTACCGGTAGAGTTAGAGGTAGAAGGGGAACTCGGGCTTTCCAGTAAACCTGATATTGAGAAGTTTGGTATTGACCAATTTAATGCCCGCTGCCGGAGGAACGTTCTGGGCTATCTCAAGGAATGGGAGGCAATGACTGAGCGCATTGGTTTCTGGATTGACTTAAAACATCCTTATATCACTATGGAAAATAGTTACATTGAAACTTGCTGGTGGGCAATAAAGCAAATGTGGGATAAGGGTTTAGTCTACCAGGGTTACAAGGTTACTCCCCACTGTCCTCGCTGCGGTACCTCCCTCAGCTCCCACGAGGTTGCTCTAGGTTACCAGGATGATGTTGAAGACCCATCAGTTTACATAAAGTTCAAGGTGGATAAAGAATCATTACTTGCCTGTGTAAGAGAAGAACAAGCACCTGATTACTCTGAGGACTTGATGCGTAATATAGAAGCCAAACCTGTCTATCTACTAGCCTGGACCACTACTCCATGGACGCTACCAGGGAATACCGCTTTGGCAGTAGCTGCTGAGGCTGAGTATTCAATGGTAGAAGTTACCAATGAATATCTTATTTTGGCTTCCATTCAACTTGAGCCAAGTGGGCTGGGAAATGCTGTAGTAATAACCCAGTTCAATGGTAGTGATTTGGTCGGGCTCAGGTATGAGCCTCTATTTAACCCCCACGAGTTTGGGGTAGAAAGAAAACGTTTCGATGCTCATGCCTTTCTCAATTTACAACCTTCTGAGGCAAGTTTGAGATACCCAGTAATTAATACCAATTTTGTGTCTATGGAGGAAGGGACAGGGATAGTACATGTTGCCCCTGCTTATGGTGAGGTTGACTATCAGGCTGGAGAGGATTACGGATTGGACTTTGTTCATCCGGTAGATTTGCAGGGGAAACTCACCGGATATTACCCTTTTTCAGGTAAGTTTGTTAAAGGTGCTGACCCGCTTATTCTAGATGACCTAAAGTCAAGGGGGCTTCTCTATCGCAGTGAGAAAATTCGTCATACCTACCCCTTCTGCTGGCGCTGTGAGGCGCCTCTGCTCTATTATGCCAAGCAGACCTGGTATATCAAGACAACAGCGGTAAAAGAAGCTCTTATTGCTGGAAATAGTGAGATAAACTGGTATCCAGAGCATATCAAGCGCGGGCGGTTTGGTGATTGGCTGGAAAATAATGTTGACTGGGCTTTTTCCCGGGAGCGTTACTGGGGAACACCACTACCCCTCTGGCATTGTGAATCTTGCGGCCAATATGATTGTATCGGGAGCATACAAGAACTGAGAAAAAAATCCGGTGTTACCTCGTTGTGGCTAGACAAAGATGAGCTTGATTTGCACCGTCCCTTTGTTGATGGAATAACCTTTGATTGTCCCAAATGCGGAGCAAGGATGAGACGGGTGACCGAGGTAATTGATTGCTGGTTTGATTCAGGCGCTATGCCTGTAGCCCAGTGGCACTATCCGTTTGACAATAATACCCTGCCTGAGGACGGGCGATTTCCGGCTGATTACATTTGTGAGGCGGTTGACCAGACTCGTGGCTGGTTTTACAGTTTGCACGCTATATCTACCTTGTTATTCAATCGTCCCTGTTTCAAGAATGTTATCTGTCTGGGGCACATCCTTGATGCCAAAGGGGAGAAGATGAGCAAGGCTAAGAGGAATGTGATTGAGCCGGGGACGATAATTGATAAATATGGGGTTGATGCTCTACGCTGGTATTGTCTTACTGCCACGCAACCAGGCAATGTGCGCCGCTTTTCCGAGGATATGGTGGCTGAGGTGGTACGCCGCTTTCTATTGACGCTGTGGAATGTCTATTCCTTTTTTATTACCTATGCTAATATAGACCACTTTACTCCTGGCTCACGAGCCCCGTCATCAGAGCAATCGGAGCTTGATAAGTGGATTATCTCTGAGCTTAATCAGCTTATAGTTGATGTTGACTCGGCGCTGGGTGCTTATAATCCAACTGAGGCGGGGAGGAGGATAGAAAGCTTTGTCAACGACCTATCTAACTGGTATGTACGCCGAAGTCGCCGCCGCTTCTGGAAGAGTGAGAGTGATGCTGATAAGCTGTCGGCATACACTACACTTTACGAGTGTCTGGTTGCGCTATCAAAATTGCTGGCTCCGTTCATTCCGTTCCTGGCTGAGGAGTTGTATCAGAACTTGGTTTTAACAGTATTTCCTGAGGCTCCCGATAGTGTACACTTAGCTGATTTTCCTGTAGCTGATGTAATTAGAATTGATAAGCAGTTGGCTGCTGATACTAGATTAGTAATGAAGATATCAAGTTTGGGTCGAGCGGCTCGGAGCCGGGCAGGTATTAAGGTGCGCCAGCCTTTAGCCCACGTTTTGGTTAGTGTATCCAGTCCCACGGAAGAGGAAAGCTTAGAGCAGCTAAAACCCCAGATTTTAGAAGAGCTTAATGTAAAGGATTTAAAAATTATAAGTAATGCAGAAGTAGTGAAGCTTGATGGGCATGGTTATGCGGTCAGTGGACTAGAAGTCGATAGGGAAAAAGAGGAAAAAGTTTCTGTAATGGTTGGTGCTTATAATGTGGCTATCCCACTCGACATTTCTCCTGAGCTTCAAGCTGAGGGGATGGCACGGGAGATAGTGCACCGATTACAGACAATGCGCCGCTCGGCCGGATTTGATATTGCTGACTATATTACCACCTATTATCAAGGTGAGGCTTATATGAGGCAGGTGGTAGAAGATTTTACTGACTATATCAAGCAGGAGACATTATCCCGGCAGCTTGTCGAAGGGATTCCTGAAGAGGGCGTCTTTACTGAAAGCTATAAATTGGCTGGCTATGACATATTATTGGGAGTGAGGAGATTAGACTGACTTAGGGTGGTGGACTCTCGATAAGGGTAGTGTAAGTAATGCTCTTTATATTGCCTCGCCAATAGGTCATTTCTACCCGTTGTCCAATTTGATAGGAGTGTATCGCTTGGACTAATTCTCCGGCGGTAGTAATTTCTTTATCTACAAAGCTTACAATAACATCACCCGCCACTAATCCGGCTTCATCAGCTGGGCTACCAGCAACTACTTTGTGGACAAATGCTCCCTCATCAATGGCTAAGTCATACTTGCGTACCAGGTATTGGCTTACATTAGATACATCCACCCCCAGCCAGGGGCGTGCCACATAGCCATTTTGAATTAACTCCTCAATAATCGGCATTGCCACCTTGCTACTTATAGCCCAGCCCATACCCTCCACACCGACCATGGCAATCTTTACGCTAGTGATGCCGACTACCTCTCCCTTCATATTTACCAGCGGGCCTCCACTGTTGCCTGGATTGATAGCAGCATCAGTTTGAATAAGGTCATATAGTGTTTGTCCTGAGGATACTGGTAGAGAGACGCCCAAGCAACTGACAATCCCTTTGGTGGCACTTATCCCCAGCCCTAATGAGTTGCCGATAGCTACTACCCAATCGCCAACCTTTAGTTCGGAAGAATCTCCTATATAAGCCGGCGGTAGATTTTGGGCATTAATCTTGACTACAGCTAAGTCAGAAAGGGGGTCAACGCAGACTGCTTCTGCGGGGAAGGTTTCACCATTAGCCAGAGTGATGGTAATATTATCAGCGCCTTCGACCACATGGTGATTGGTTATGATAATTCCATCTTCGTCTATAATCCACCCTGAACCGGCGCCCTCCTCGGACCGGTTAAGTATGTTGTAGGTTATAGTGTTAATAGCTACTACCGAAGGCTTAATGTTAGCCACTACATCGGCAATATTAGGTAATACTGGGGCACCGTTTGCTATAGACGGTAGCGTCCAGTCGGGGTCGATTGGGGTAGCCGTATGGGAGGGTGGTGAACTTGGCGGTGGCAGGAAATCTATTTCGGGCAGCAGGCAGCAACCAGCGCCCAGGGTAAGGGATAAGATTAGGCTAAGGGAAAAAAGTAAATATTTTATATTTAGCCTTTTCATAGCTAATTCTATTGTAGCACTTAGGTAAAATTAGAGCAAAAGTAAAGGGGCCAGGTATGACCCCAGCCCTTTACTTACCTATTATTTAGGCTGCACACTTATGCCCCGGGTATCTTGGGTAGTTCGAGCTGTGCCTTTCTTACCTCTTCCTCAGGATAGGAGTAGTCTACAAGCTTACCCGAGAGGTAGGCATCATAAGCAGCCAGGTCAAAGTGCCCGTGCCCGCTGTGAGCTATCAGGATGGTTTTTGACTCACCGGATTCGCGGCACTTAAGAGCTTCGTCAATAGCTACCTTGATGTCGTGGCAAGGCTCAGGACCAGTGATAATGCCCTCAGTGCGGGCAAACTTTATCCCAGCCTCAAAGATGGAAGTCTGGTGTGCAGCCACAGCTTCAACCAAGCCTAGTTTATGGAGATGGCAAATAATGGGTGCCATCCCATGATAGCGTAGTCCACCGGCATGGATTGGAGGTGGGATGAAGCCGTGCCCCAGGGTATACATCTTGACTATAGGGCCAAGACCGCAGGCGTCGCCGTAGTCAAAGGCATACATTCCCTTGGTCACGGTAGGGCAGCTTTCCGGCTCAACACAGATAATGCGCAGGTCTGGCTTGGCTCCGCTAATTTTATCCTGAATCCAGGGCAAGAACTGCCCGGCAAAGTTTGAGCCACCGCCAACATTACCGACGATGATATCGGGATAGGCGTCTGCCATCTCCATTTGCTTCCGGCATTCCTCCCCCACAATGGTCTGATGGAGCAGGACATGGTTGAGAACACTACCTAATGAATACTTAGTGTCGTCATGGGCGAAAGCATCCTCAYAGTTCGTTGGGTTACCGGCCACCTGCTCCTGAAGCTAGAATTCCGGTAACTCTAACTTAAAGAGTGGTATCCTTTATGGGGGCAGGTCAGGTTATTCCCAAGGCTAATGCGGCAGAAGAAGCAGGCAAACTTATCATGGACCTGCCACAGCTATGGTCAAAGGCTAACGATGAAGAAAAAAGGAAACTTCTTCTGACCATGCTGGATACCGTCTATGTGGATGCCAAAAAGTCCAAATCAATCGTCGCTATAAAACCGAAGCCGCCTTTCAAACCTGTCTTCCAGGTGGCGGCTTCCAGGGAAGGATCGGATATTCGTATCTTAAATGAGCCTCTTAACGGCTCATCTTTGTTTCTGGTGGAGACGGGGGAGGGTCGAACTCCCCGTCCAAAAGAAGCTACCCAGAATATTCTACAAGCTTAGTCAGCTATTTAATCTTACCTGGCTAGCCTCTGCTGACCGAGTTTAGCCAGGCCAGTCGATACTTCTTTCACCACCCTTATCGACATCGGGGTGGTGGCACCTCAACTTTTCGGCACCCAATCCCAACCCGCTGAGGTGAGGTCAGGTTGAGCGTGCAACCTATTTAGTTAGGCTGCATAAACTAATTCGGATTCGTTGGTTATTTTTCGCCACTTGTTTTGTGAGGTTAGTGGCACCTCAGCCTGCAATCCTGAAGAACACTTCCTCTGTCGAACCCACGCGTCCCCGCTTGCTACAGAGAGCTTAAGTCTGAATCACCTCCTCTGAAGTTTCTGTTTCTTTACAGTTCTCTCAATCTCTCTTTCTGTCTCACGGCGGGTTATAGATTCTCGCTTATCATATAGCCTCTTCCCTTTAGCTAAGGCTACTTCAACCTTGGCAATACTATCTTTAATATATAGTTTAAGGGGGACTAAAGTAAAGCCCTTTTCCGCCACTTTACTGGTGAGACTATCAATCTGCTTACGATGCAGCAACAGCTTCCGTGGCCGTGTTGGCTCATGGCTTAAATAGCTACTTGCTTCATAGCGAGCAATATGAGCATTCAATAACCATAACTCACCACCCTCGAGCCTAGCATAAGCATCACCTAAACTCACTCTCCCGGCTCGGATTGACTTTATCTCTGTCCCGGTAAGCGCAATACCGGCTTCTAGACTATCCTCTATACGATAATTATGATAGGCTTTTCGGTTGGTAGCTACCGTCTTTATAACCACGGCTTTCATTTAAATTATACCACAATCGAAGCTCGGTTCAAAAATCCCGGAGATTGGGAGGTCGAGGCTTCTGAGAACCTGATTCAGGTGGAAAGAGGGCGATGTCACTACAGAACTACACTAGTGACATTATAAACCCTGAAGATGTGTCTCAAGAAATAGAAAATGGCGGCAATTGAGGTGAATAAGATTCTGTATCAAATAGAATTTAGTGAATTAGCTTATTAAAAAAGCCCCGTTTAGAGCTGAGCTTCCTCTGGCTCAATCTTGTGCAGCTTATCCATACTCTCCAGATAATCAATATAAAGCACCCCGTTTAAATGTTCTATTTCGTGCTCCAGGGCTTGAGCCAGAAGGTCGTTTGCCGTAATCCGTATCTCCTTTCCGTTTCGGTTACGCCCCTTAACCTTAACTGATACGGCACGCTTAATCTCCCCAATATAGCCAGGGATGCTGAGACAGCCTTCATCTACCAGGCGTTCCCCTGTTCTCTGCACTATCTCAGGATTAACCAAGATTATATCTTCTTCCTCCGGAACACCAATAACAATCACTCGCAAGGAAACGCCTACTTGTGGGGCGGCTAATCCTACACGCCCTGGAACAGCGTGCATTGTCTCAATCATATCATCTATCAGCTTCTGGATTGAGCCATCAATAGTCCTGACACGCTTTGCTTTCTGCCTTAATACTGGCTCAGGAAAAACACGAATAGGAATAACTGCCATCTTATCACCCGCCGAATTATAGCTAACCAAGGCTAATATGTAAACCTTATGTCAGCCCCACCGGGTCAATATCCACTGTCCAGCCCTGGGGGAAAGGTATTGGCGATAGGAAAGTAGACAGTCCGGAGCCACGAAGTATTATTTGCCAGTGAAACCTGCCCCGTAGCTTACGAATAAATGCCGGGGCGGGACCGATTAGACTGAGGTCAGCTATTCCCCTTGAGTCTCTTTCTTCAATAAGCAAGCGCTTCATTCTTCCTGCTTCCCGCTGACAAAGAGCTTCATTAGTATGACTATAAACCAGGCTAGCCAGTTGACTAAAAGGAGGATTATGAAGCTGGCGGCGATAGGCAATCTCATTGTCGTAGAAAAGGGTGTAGTCGTGTTTAGCTGCCGCCTGAATAGCATAGTGCTCAGGAGAATAGGTCTGAATGATAACCCGCCCCCCTAAACTGCCACGCCCTGCTCTCCCCGCCACCTGAGACAGGAGCTGAAAAGTCCTTTCCCCAGCCCGGAAGTCGGGTAGGTTTAAACCGGTATCAGCACTAATTACCCCAACCAGGGTAACCAGAGGCAAATCCAATCCTTTAGCAATCATTTGCGTACCAATAAGAATATCAGCCTCATGAGCACGGAACTTGCCTAATATTTCCTCATGCGAATACTTCCTCTTGGTAACATCCCTATCCCAACGCAGTAGCCTGGCTTGGGGAAAAGTAAAACTCGTTTCTTGCTCCAACTTCTGGGTGCCAACACCTAAAAACTTTATTCGACGACTCAAGCACTGAGGGCAAATCTGAGGCACTGATGTTCTGTAGTTACACTGGTGACAGACTAAAACATCCTGAGCAAGGTGATAGGTAAGGGCAACCTCACAGCGCTTACAGCGGAGGACAAAGCCGCAACTCCGACATTGAATAAAGGTAGCCGCTCCTCGCCGATTAAGAAATAATATAACCTGCTCTTCATTTGTCACCGCTTTAGCTATAGCCTGTGACAAAGAGCGACTAAACAGGCTTCTATTCCCCGCCTTGAGTTCCTGTCTTAAATCTACTACTTCAACTTGGGGGAGGGCTGAACCTTCGCTGGGGGTAACCCGCTCAGGAAGCTCAAGAAGGTAATAGTCTCCTATTTGAGCATGGTAAAAAGTCTCCACATCAGGGGTAGCACTGCCCAGAATAACCACCGCCCCGGTTAACTCGGCCAGCTTTATAGCCACATCACGGGCGTGGTAGCGGGGCGATTTATCGTGCTGCTTATAGGTCCATTCATGCTCTTCATCAATAACGATGAGACCCAAGTCAGGTTGAGGAGCAAAAATGGCACTCCTAGAACCGATAACTACATCAAATTCCCCATCTCTTATTCGCCGCCACTCATCAAATTGTTCACCCAGGGAGAGTTTACTGTGAAGGACCGCCACTTTGCGGGGAAAGCGCGAGGCAAATCGCTCTATGGTTTGGGGAGTAAGGGCAATCTCTGGAACTAAAACAATACCTCGCTTACCTAGCCTCACTGCCTCAGCCAGAGCCTGGAGGTAAATTTCTGTCTTGCCACTTCCAGTAACCCCACCAAGCAGAAAAACGGTTGGTGAAGGATGACCCTTCGCTGCTGACATTAGGCTTGATTGGATAGAGTTGAAGGCTGATTTTTGGGCGGTGGTAAGGGTCAGCGGATAAGATGGAGTAATATCCTCGTAGGAAATTGGTTCGCGTCTTACTTCAATTTGTTCAATGCTGGCTAAACTCTTGCGGACTAAGACATCAGCTACCGCTTTATCACAGTTAACCCTCTGCCTGGCTTCTGCCAAGGGCACCGGTCGGGACTGCTGAGCTAAGAAGTCGAGAAGAGCCGCCTGCTTAGTAGCCCTTTTCTCACGCAACCTAGCTGCCTCCTGCCGAGCTTCACTAGCCTCCACTATCAGACGCAGGTAAGGCACACTCTTTGGTTTTACCTTAACTCTCTCAAGTTCATAGCTCTTATCTACCAAACCCCGAGCAATAAGTTGAGAGGTGATAAGCCTAGCCTGCCTCATCCCTAAGTTCCTCTCCAGCTCCCTGAGACTAACCTTGCCCCGTCTCCAAACTAGTTCAAGAATATTCTTCTGTCCCGGGGTGAGAGAAGTTGCATCATATTCAGAAAGGGTCGAAGGACTGGAGATAAAAGTTACTACCTTACGCTCAAATCCTGGCGGTAGCATTAAAGCCACAGCATCAAAAATGGGTGATATATAATACTCGCTGAGCCAGCGAGCCAGCGATACCTGGGAGGGAGATAATAGATGGTGGGGCTCAATGACACCAGCTATTTCTCTGGTTTCCTCCACAGCGGGGTAACGGCTTAGTTCTAAAACAATGCCCTGGAGGAGCTTATCACCGAAGGGAACCCATACTGCCTGCCCGACATCAATGGTTAGACCAGAGGGTATAGCATAGCTAAATGTCCTACGCTGAGCTATGGGTGAATTAACACTAACCTCAGCATACTCCAACAAGACAGCTTTCCTCTTACTCTTGTTTCTTTTCCTTGTATACCCGCTTTTCCTTGATGCGAGCTTTCTTAGTACTGAGCCCACGCAGGTAATAGAGCTTAGCCCGGCGCACTTTGCCATGGCGCACCACTTCCACTCTCTCCACGAGCGGCGAGTACAGAGGAAAGGTGCGCTCGACACCTACACCATGGGTAATACGCCTCACTGTAAAGCTAGCACCGACTCCACCGCGCCGAACCTTGATTACTACCCCCTGAAATAACTGGGTGCGCTCTTTTTCTCCTTCTACAATCTTACTCCTGACCTTTACTGTGTCACCGGGAGCAAGATCCGGAATATCAGGATTTGCTTTGATTTCAATTAGTGATGCAACGCTCATTTTATTAACTCCCCATATAATTTAAGATTGTTTTAACCTATCTACTAACCGTCTTTCCTCCAAACTTAGATTAGCCTTGTCTAATAAGTCTGGGCGGCGCTCTAGTGTGCGCAGAATAGCCTGCTCACGGCGCCAGTTAGCGATTTGGGCATGGTTTCCCGAAAGTAAAACCTGAGGCACTGACCATCCTTTATATTCATCGGGACGAGTGTACTGGGGGTATTCCAATAGTCCCGTGGCATAAGAATCATCCAGTAGTGAAGCCTCTGAGCCAAGAACCCCTGGCAGCAATCTCACCACAGCATCTACTACCACCATAGCCGCTAGCTCACCACCACTAAGCACATAATCGCCAATACTAACCTCATCGGTAACTAGGTGCCCACGAACCCGCTCATCAACCCCTTCATAGCGACCACAGATAAGAATCATATGCATATATCTTGATAGCTCGTAAGCAATCTCTTGAGAAAAGGGTCGACCCTGTGGGGTGAGCAGAATGATTGGTAACATATTAACCCCTTCTTCTATATCTGGTTTTATTGACTCTACCGCCTCAAAAATAGGTTCGGGCTTGAGTACCATGCCGGCTCCACCACCATAAGCATAATCATCAACGGTATGATGTTTATCGTGAGTGCAGTCTCGAATATCACAAATATTAATCCTAACCAGCTTGTGGTCAATAGCCCGTTTCAGGATACCAGTGCTAAACGGACTTTCGAACATCTGAGGAAACAGGGTTAAAATATCAATTTGCACCGACCTAATCCTTCCTGCTATTTGGGCTGTATTCCTGATTACCTCTCCCTCAAAGAGCAATCTCTATTCTACCACATACAAGGTATATAGCAAAATCATTGATTTTTAAAAATTAAATCAAAAAGACTTGACAAAGCCACAAAGCTGTGTTATAAAATGGTAGAAAGTGGGAGAAAGTGGTAAAATAAGGGGAGAAGTGCAAAGCTAATAGTGAAGGTCTAACAATGTTTTTTGGTGAATTTGAATATAAGATTGATGACAAGGGTAGAGTGCCTATCCCACCCCGGTTCAGAAGAGAACTAAAAGAGGGAGTGGTATTAACGCCGGGAGTAGAGAAGTGCATCAATATCTATGCACTATCTGAGTGGAGAAAGTTAGCAACCACACTTACCACCGGTTCAGTCACACGCAGCAAGCTGAGGAAGCTAAACCGGGCTATTTTTGCTACCGCTTTTTACACCAGCATAGATGGGCAGGGAAGAATAGCCCTGCCTATTTCGCTAAGGCAGCATGCTGGAATTGAGGATGAGGTAGTTATAGCTGGTGCCAATAATTATCTTGAACTGTGGCATAAAGAGCAGTGGGAATCAGAAAAGTCTATTAGCCAAGAGCAGGCTTGGCAGATTATAGAAAGTTTAGAAAGACACTAATGAGCCTAAAAATGTTAACCCCCACTCATATCCCGGTTCTAGTGAAGGAAACACTGGAGGTACTGGCTGTTCAGCCTGGAGGTCGCTACATAGATTGCACCCTTGGTGCTGGCGGACATGCTGCTGCTATCCTAGAGGGGAGTTCGCCGGGTGGACAACTACTAGGCATTGATGCTGACCCTGAAGCTATAGAAATAGCCAGGGCAAGGCTTGAAGCTTATAGTGGCTCAACACTTCTTATTAACGAGAACTTCGCTAATTTACAGGCTATCTGTCTCAAATATGACTTCTTTCCGGTGCATGGTATCTTGTTTGACATGGGGCTATCTTCTCTCCAGCTCAATAGTAATGGTCGTGGTTTCAGCTTCCAACACGATGCACCGTTAGATATGCGCTTGGATCCCAGCCAAGAGGTAACAGCCGCCGATATCATTAATACATCCTCTGAGGTTGAACTAGCTCACCTTATAAGAGAATATGGAGAGGAAGGCTATAGCCGTCAAATAGCACGCCACATAGTGCAGGAACGCCCTATAAACACTACCCTTCAACTAGCTCGGACGATAGAGCGAGCTATTGGTGGCAGAAGGGGTAAAATCCACCCTGCCACCAAAACTTTTCAGGCACTACGAATAGTAGTTAACCAGGAACTTGAGCATCTAGAAGTAGCCCTCAAGCAGGCAATCAACCTCCTTGGCTTTAAAGGTAGATTGGTGGTCATTAGCTATCACTCTCTTGAAGACCGGATAGTGAAACAGTTTATGCAACAAGAATCAAGAGATTGTATTTGCCCGCCGGGTATCCCAACCTGTGTTTGCGGACACACCGCCGGTTTAAGGTTAGTCAATAAGAAGGTTATTGCTCCTTCCCTAGTGGAGGTTCAAGTTAATCCGCGTAGCCGCAGCGCTAAATTAAGAGCGGCTGAGCGCATTATTGCTCCGGATGACCAACTTATGACCGTTGATGAATTGGGATTTTCAACGGAGGTTAGAGCCAATGGATGGAGGAGACCAGCTTTACTGAATAAACTGCGAAGGGCTTTCCTAGCAGCTTAAATTAGATAAATCATTGAGACTGGCAAACGAGGAGGTTCTGAAAATGTAAGAAAATAAATTCAGAGGGTCAGAAATCTAGCTAAAAAGGAGGGAGGATATGAAAAAACGAACCCCGATAGCTGCTATTGATGTTGGTACTACGAAGATATGCACCACCATAGCTGATGTAGCTGAAGGAGGTAGCGTCCGAATTACAGGAGTAGGCGTTACCCCATCAAAAGGATTACACAAAGGTCTGGTAGTCAACATCAACGAGGCCAGAGCGGCAATCCGCGAGTCAGTGAGAAAAGCAGAACAAGCCAGCAACTACAAAATAGAATCTGCCTACGTAGGTGTCACTGGGAGGCATGTCAGCTCACTCAATAACCGAGGGGTAGTAGCCATTACTCGTAATGACAGGTTGGTACGTCCGGATGACTTAAGACGGGTACTTCAATGTGCCCAAAACATCAAAGTTCCTAGCGACAGAAAGTTACTTCATATTATTCCTCGAGGTTATGCTGTTGACGGTCAGGTAGGAGTCAAGAACCCGGTGGGAATGCACGGCTTCAGGCTAGATGTGGAGACGCACATCATCACTGCGGCAGTAACTTCTGTCCAGAATCTAGTAAAGTGCATTCGTAGTATAGGCATAGATATTGACGACCTCATCCTTGAACCTTTAGCCAGTAGCGAAGCAATATTGACCGAAGATGAGAAGCAAATGGGTGTCATATTAGCCGACATAGGGGGTGGTACTACAGACACTGCTGTCTTCAGAGAAGGAAGCATCTGGCATACCTCTATTCTGCCTGTAGCCGGTTATCAAATCACCAGGGATATTGCTATTGGTTTAGGATTACCATTTGATGTAGCCGAGGAGATGAAAAAAAGGTACGGCAGCGTTATGCCAGTTTACGAAGGTAAGGCAGATACTGCCACAACAATATCACAAGATGGACATGGTGTCTCCTACCAAGACCTATGCGACATCGTCAGGGCTCGAGTTGAGGAAATCGTAAGGCTTATTATGCTGGAGTTACCACGCTCTGAATATGAGACATTAGTTCCGGCTGGGGTGGTACTCACTGGCGGCAGCTCTAACCTTTCCGGTATAGAAGCGCTGGGGCGTGATATACTCAGGCTCCCGGTAAGGGTGGGCGTTCCTACTAACATGCTTGGTATTGCCGATGCTCTTCGCGACCCGGCATATGCCACAAGCGTTGGACTCCTGCAGTGGGGGGCAAAGTATCAAAGCAGACAGACCTGGCGACCCCGCGGATTTAACATGCTTGTAAGCCGCTTAATGTCCCGAATTAGGAATCTGTTCCGCTAGCGTCCAAAGAAATAAGAGTTTTTACTATAAGTAAGAAAGGAGGAGAGATGGCAAAAACAAGCTTCGTTGCTAACCCGGCTAACATCAAGGTTATCGGTTTAGGTGGTGGCGGCTGCAATGCTATAACCCGCATGGTCAGGGAGGAGGTTCAAGGCGTAGAATTCATCGCCATGAACACCGACGCTCAACACCTAGCCATTACTGAAGCCCCAACCCGCATCCAGCTTGGAGAGAAGCTTACCAAAGGATTAGGCGTAGGTGGTGATCATCTTATGGGCCAGAAAGCAGCCGAAGAAAGTAGCGATGAACTTAAGCAAATCGTCGCTGGGGCTGATATGGTATTTGTTACCGGCGGTATGGGTGGTGGCACCGGTACTGGAGCAGCTCCGACTATTGCTGAAATAGCTAAGCAAAGCGGCGCCCTCACTATTGCCGTAGTCACCAAACCGTTCGCCTTTGAAGGTACCAACCGCCGTCAAGTAGCCGAGGACGGCATTGTCCGCCTGTTAGGTAAGGTTGATACCCTCATTATTATCCCTAATGACCGCTTGCTCGACCTCTGTGACCATAAGACACCTGTAGATAATGCCTTTAAGCTAGCCGATGATGTTCTGTATCACGGTGTTCAGGCTATCGCTGAAGTTATCACTGTCCCCGGGATGATTAACCTTGACTTTGCTGATGTCAAAGCAGTGATGAAGGATGCTGGTCCGGCTTGGATGTCTATAGGCATGGGCACGGGTAAAGACCGGGCAGTAAATGCAGCCAAAGAAGCCCTAGCTAGCCCCCTGCTGGATGTCTCCATAGAAGGGTCAAAGGGCGTGTTGTTCAATGTTATAGGCGGCAGCAGCCTCACCCTGTTTGAAGTTAATGAAGCGGCTGAGGTAATCAAGCAAGCGGTGGACCCTGATGCCAACATTATTTTTGGGGTAGGTCACGATCCTACCATGGATAACGATATAAGGATTACCCTGGTTGCCACTGGATTTACTTCTAAGATAGGGGTCCCCGGGGTTAACCAAGAAGAGGAGCTTACCCAACTTCTTAAGAGCATGAAGAGTGAAGAGGAACTAGATGTTCCCTCTTTCCTACGCCGTCCGTTATTCAGCCATCGGCGTCAAGTAACAACTCAGACTACCAAACCGATTACAACGCCTTTACGCACTCCGACTGATTAAAGCTCTCGGGGATATTACCCCGAGACCAGCGTAAAGGCTGTAGGTGCTGACGCCCTACAGCCTTCCTGTTTATTTATGCCATCTTAGGATAGATAAACCATAACAGTCCCAAAAAAAGCTTGACAAACACTACATATTGTGGTAGACTAATTTTGCTACCCTATATAATGTAGATGTTTGTTATGAACTGCCCTTATTGTGGTTACCACGACTCTAAAGTTGTAGATTCTCGAGATGTAAATGATGGCATACGCCGCCGACGTCAATGTTTAAGGTGCGACTCCCGTTTCACTACCTATGAGCGACTGCAACCGGCTAGTCTCTTTGTGATTAAGAAAGACGAGAGGCGTGAGGAATTCAACCGCAATAAGCTGCTAACTGGTATCCGCAAGGCATGTGAAAAACGACCACTGCCTATGGGCACTGTTGATAAGCTCGCCGATGACATAGAAGCTGAGCTTTACCGTATAGGTAAGGCAGAGTTACCTAGTACTACTATTGGTGATATGGTAATGGAAAGACTAAAGAGCCTGGACTATATCGCTTACATCCGTTTTGCTAGTGTCTACCGGGAGTTTACTGACATCACGGCACTAAAGCAAGAAATAGATACCCTGGTCAGCAGTGAAGCTGAAACACCTACCCCCACTAGTCAGCTCCCCTTACTCCCCGGTGAGCATTTAGGCGGAACTGTTAGTAGGCAAAGGCGAGACAGAAGAAGAAAAGCTTGAAGGAAGTGATATTACTAAAGCTGGGAGTCAGAAATGAGCACAGCTAATCATTATAAAGGAGCGAAAACATTAAGGAGGAGAAAAAATGGGAATAATGCCTAACCAATACCCTGTCATCTGGCAAGCAATTAGCTGGTGGATGGAGATGAGATTGTTGAAGCCGGCGAAACTTTATTTACTAACAGGATACTCAAAAGATCGTATTGAGAGGGGGATAAGAGAGATGACTGAACCGCTGACATCAGATTTCTTGCACGCTTGTGTTGACGTCTTTGGTTTAAGAAATTCTAGACAGAGAGGTATTGAAGATACGGCTGATGTTCTAACGGACGAAGAGTGCATCAGACTACTTATAGCACCATTGACAAGACCACCTCGTCAGGGTAACTTGTGGGATTAGCTTCGATTGGGAGAGCGTAATGGGTACAAAGCAATTGAATAGTTGTAGCCTAACTAGCGAAGTAGTGCCAGTATTTATCAATCCGGAACAAGCTAAGGAACTCATTATTGAACGGGCTAGACAGCTTGTGAACCGACTCGTTGAGGATAGAGGACACGATAAACCGCCTTTTTTACCTGAAGAATTTGCTCGCTTGCAAGGCATAAAAAAGATTGTGAAAGCGGATCTTGGAAGAACCAGCGCTGTCCTACTCAGATTTGATGACGGTTATGTGATTAAGGTAAATCAAAACCATAACCTAGCTAGACAAAACTTTTCTTGCACTCACGAGATTGGTCACACTTTGTTTAGCGAGGCTAAACTGGAACGCTACATACAGAATATTGAGTATCGAACATTCGATCCGCAAGGTCATGAAGAAGCTCGTTCAACAGCTAGAGAACGCCTATGTGATATCGCCGCCACTGAACTCCTCATGCCAGAGTCCGTTTTCAGAAAATATTTATCAGGTTTTGGCGTCTCCGTGCACTCGATTGAAAGGTTGGCTAATATCTTCAAAGTCTCCATTCGCGCCGCTACCTGGCGGATTGCTGAAGTTAGCACGGAACCTTGTATTGCCCTTCTATGGCAGCTTTGGCCAACAAATAAGCCCAAAGGGCTTCGGTTAGCTTGGTGTGTAGGTCCGGGAAGAAACTCACGAGGTAAAGCTAACTATATGCCAATGCATACACTTGTGAGACACCCCTCCAAATTGCATAAAGCTTATGAATACGACAGATCTGTTAAATCTTCGAAACTTTTTAAGGTTGATAATGCTGTTAAGCGTTTACCTATGGAATCCAAAGGTTTTGGTCACGACGGAACGAGATACGTTGTTTCCCTAGCCCTCCTCAATAGATGAGGTAAAGCAAAAAGAAGTATTAAATCTGGAGGACATTGTGTCAAGCAATCGCTATAAAGAAGATAACAGCAGAAGGGCTCTTGACCGCACCCAGATTGCCCAGGCTATCTTTGCTGCTGCTGAATCTATGGGTATGGCTGATCGACAACTAGTTGAGCAACTCACTGCTCAGGTGATTGAACGCCTAGAACAACCACAACCCCTGCCTGGAATGGAACACCTAGTGCCCAAGACTCGCCGTCAACAGAAACGCCTACCCACAGATTTTGAAATCCAAACTATGGTAAAAGAATTCTTAGCTGCTGAAGAGCCAGCTGAGCTAGAGGAGGTTAAGCCTGAAATGGAAACCCAGATTAAAGAGACGCCTGTTATTCCAGCCAAGCCAGAGGTTCAACTGGCTTCTGGCATCAATCTTACTGAAAACGCCAGTCATGTTCTGGAAAGAAGGTATTTGAAGAAAGATAAACAGGGACAAGTTATCGAGACAGTAGAAGAGATGTTCCACCGTGTGGCACAGACCATTGCCTCTGCCGAGCTCATCTACGACCCCAAGGCAGATGTCAAGGCTAGGGAAGAGGAATTCTACCAGTTGATGGCTAATCTAGAGTTCCTGCCTAATTCGCCTACTCTGATGAATGCGGGAAGGGAATTAGGACAGTTGTCAGCCTGCTTTGTCCTTCCCGTTGAGGACTCGATGGAGTCCATCTTTGATGCGGTTAAGAATACGGCGCTCATCCATAAAAGCGGCGGCGGGACTGGATTTTCCTTCTCCAGGCTAAGACCGGAAACGGATAGGGTTGGCTCTACGGGAGGGGTAGCCAGTGGTCCCGTTTCTTTTATACGAGCCTTTGATACTGCCACCGATGTCATTAAACAAGGGGGGATGCGCCGTGGGGCGAATATGGCTATTCTTAATATTGACCACCCCGATATTATGAACTTCATAGTGGCTAAAGATGACTCTACTGCCCTTACTAACTTCAATCTGTCAGTAGCGATAACTGGCAAATTTATGGAAGCAGTCAAGACTGGCACTGACTATAATCTAGTAAATCCACACACTAAAGAGGTAACAGATAAGCTTAATGCTAAAGAGGTGTTTGGCAAAATAGTTGATATGGCGTGGAAAACAGGCGACCCAGGTGTTGTCTTTATTGACCGAATAAATCAGGATAACCCCACCCCGCAGTTAGGCAGTATTGAAAGCACCAACCCCTGCGGTGAGCAGCCCCTGCTCCCATACGAATCGTGTAATCTAGGCTCTATCAATCTAGTCAGGATGCTGCAAACTACAAATGGAACTACCGAGATTGATTATTCCAAGCTAGCTGAGACGGTGAGAATTGCAGTGAGGTTTTTAGATAATGTTATTGATGTCAATAAATTCCCCTTACCCCAAATAGCTGAAATGACGAAGCAAACTAGGAAGATAGGGTTAGGGATAATGGGTTTTGCCGATATGCTAATTGAGCTAGGCATCCCTTATGACTCCGAAGAAGCGTTACAGATTGCCTCAAATATTATGCATTTTATTAATGAAGAGGCATGCAAAGCCTCAGTAGAATTAGCCAATGAGCGCGGTGTTTTCCCTGCGTTCAAGGGTAGCATATATGATGTGCCTGGTCCCAGGGTAAGAAACGCATCGTGCACTACCATTGCTCCCACCGGCACCCTAAGCATAATTGCCAGCTGCTCCAGCGGTATTGAGCCCCTTTTTGCCCTGAGCTACACCAGAAATATTTTAGATGGCGCCCAGCTACTAGAGATAAACCCCTATTTTGAGGAAGCAGCCAGGGAGGAAGGCTTCTACTCCGAGGAGCTTATGCAACAGCTAGCCGCCGGGGCTAAACTCCACGATATAGACGGAGTGCCGGACAGAATAAAACGGTTATTTGTCACCGCTCACGAGATAAGCCCTGAATGGCATGCTAAGATGCAGGCTGCCTTCCAGAAGTCCACACATAACGCTGTGTCTAAGACAGTCAACTTCCCCAAGCAGGCAACCAGAGAAGACATAGCTAAGGTGTATATGATGGCTTATGAAGAGGGATTAAAGGGAATAACTATTTACCGGGATGGCAGCCGTGCGGGACAGGTATTAACTACTGGCAAGATAGATGTGGCTGGGACGATTAGTGTAGAGAAAGCTGAAGGTGCCAGACTTACCCCCAGGAAGAGGTCAAAGGTAACCTCAGGTATTACTGAGAGAGTAACCACCGGTTGTGGCTATATCTATGTAACGGTAAACTCTGATGAGGAGGGGATATGTGAGGTCTTCTCCACCCTGGGCAAAGCTGGAGGTTGTGCCTCAGCCCAACTGGAAGCCACCTGCCGGCTAATCTCCCTGTCATTAAGGTCCGGGGTAGATGTCGCTTCAGTGGTAAGGCAGCTTCGCGGCATCCGTTGTCCATCCATTGCCTGGGAACAGGGTAAGTCTATCCTCTCCTGCGCCGATGCCATCGCCAGTGTGCTGGAAAAACACATAGGTGGTGATAATAAGCCTAAGCTGGAGGACTATGGCTTAGCTAAAAACATGGCGGGACAGTGCCCTGACTGCGGCAACCTGCTGGTATATCAGGAAGGCTGCTTCATCTGCCCCACCTGCGGGTATACTAAGTGCTAATGAAAAGAGTAAAATCTAAACTAATTTATAGATATTAGGGAGTTGTGGCTTACTTTTTCGTATCTGTTTCAAACAGGAACAACATAGAGCTTTGTATTCGGAAATCAAATCCTTCCTTTAAGTAGGCAGGACGTGTCAGGTAAATTCTCCTGCCATCGCTCAATACTTCTACATTATAGTGGTAATGTGATGCGTCATTGCCCCCACCTAAACCAGGTTCTTCTTTAAGGAACTGAGATACTACTATTTTACGCAATTCTGCCATTGAGGTATAATCACGAGCTATAAAATCTATTTCGTGATACACGGTCTACTCTCTATGTTCTTTGGGTAACACTATTTTTAAGACAACAATACCACCAACCTCCTCTGCTCTTTCCTGTTCAATAACACCATCTCCTTCATGGTGACATTTTCCCTGAACAGTTAACTGGTGACAAAATCGTAGAACATTAACAGAGTCAATTCGCGATATTGACAATACCAAGATAAAATGCTAGAGTTATCAAGGGCTAGCGATGCCGATAGAATGTAGAGTGGCGTCTACCATTCGAAAGCTTGTTTTTATTAAAGTGGAAGCTAGGTTGCCTCACCAATGTAGCTCATAGTAGAGCTTTTTTTTTACCTTGTCACCGAGTCAGAAACAATAAGATTGGCACGACTCGGCGGTTAATAACCGAGAAGATAAGAGAGTTGGTTCTGGTTAGCTAAGAAAGAAAGGAGGTAGAGATGGCTAAACCAAAGGTTGCTTTTTACTGGTGTGCTTCGTGTGGTGGATGCGAGGAGACAGTCGTTGACCTTAACGAAGACCTGCTGAAGGTAGCTGATGCTGTAGACATTGTACTATGGCCGGTGGCACTGGACTTTAAGAGGAAGGATATTGAATCTCTAAGCGACGGAGAGATAGCGGTGAGCTTTATAAATGGGTCAGTAAGGCTAGAAGAACAGGAGGAGATGGTAAAGCTCTTGAGGCAAAAATCTGGTCTTGTAGTTGCCTTTGGTGCCTGTGCTCATTTAGGAGGCATACCAGGGCTTGGGAACTTCTGGACTAAGGACACGATTTTCCAGAGAGTTTATAAGGAAGTCCCAACCGTTGAAAATCCAGAGGGAATTACTCCACAAGAGAAGACTGTTTTTAATTTTGGCGAAATTACCCTGCCGGAATTCTATGATACGGTAAAGACTTTAAACCAAACCATCCCTGTGGATTATTACCTCCCTGGATGCCCGCCACCGCCTGATTTAATAATGAATGCAGTAAATGCCATTTTAAAAGGGGAGCTTCCAGAGAAAGGGGCAGTGCTTGCTCCTGAAAAATCATTATGTGATACCTGCCCCAGGAAAGAGGGGAAACCGGATAAAATCTCAATAGCAGAGATAAAAAGGCCATGGGAGATTAAAATGGACCCTGAGAAATGCTTCCTTGAACTAGGAATAATTTGTCTTGGTCCCGTCACCCGTTCGGGATGTGGAGAAACATGCATTAAAGCTAATCAGCCATGCCGGGGGTGCTTTGGTCCTGTAGATGGTGTTGTAGACCAGGGAGCAAAAGGGCTTTCAGCGATTGCCTCTATATTGGGTATTGAAGAGGAGAAGATATCGGATGAAGAGGTCAAAAAATTATTCGATGGGCTTGTGGACCCGGCAGGAACATTCTACAGATTTAGCTTACCTTCTTCTCTTCTTAGAAGAAGGAGAATGGAATAGGAGGACATAATGAGAAAGATAACGATAGACCCTATAACCAGGCTTGAGGGGCATGGGAAAATAGAAATATTTCTCAATGATGACGGGGATGTTGACAAGGCTTACCTCCAGATACCCGAGCTTCGAGGATTTGAGAAGTTCGCTGAAGGAAGACCGGCAGAGGAGATGCCAAGAATAACCACCATGATTTGTGGGGTGTGTCCAACGGCTCACCACATGGCATCAGCTAAAACCCTTGATGACCTTTGGAAGGTTGAGCCAACCTCAGCGGCAAAAAAGATAAGAGAGCTCATGTATTGTGCTTTCCAGGCAGAAGACCATATATTGCATTTCTTCTTCCTTGGCGGTCCCGACTTTGTTGTTGGTCCACAAGCTCCTGCCGGAGAAAGGAATGTCCTGGGAGTTATCGCCAAGGCGGGGATGGAAGCCGGCGGCAAAGTTATAGAAGTTAGAAAAAGGCTCAGGGGAGTTCTGAGAATAATCGGAGGCAAGCCGGTTATGCCTACTTGTGCCTTGCCTGGAGGAGTATCAAAAGCGATTTCCGAGGAGGAAAGAACAGAAATTATAGATACGGGGGAATATGCAGTAGAATTCTGTAAATTTGCCCTCGCCCTTTTTGACGATGTAGTGCTTAAAAATAAAGACTATGTTGACCTTGTTGCCGGGGATATTTATAAGCACAGGACCTATTACATGGGTCTGGTGGATGAAAATAACAAGGTAAACTTCTACGATGGTATGCTCAGAGTGGTTGACCCTAATGGTAAAGAGTTTGCCAAGTTTAAAGCTCAGGAATACCTTGACCACATTAGGGAGCATGTTGAACCCTGGAGCTATGTTAAGTTCTGCTATCTTAAGAATGTGGGGTGGAAGGGGTTTGTTGATGGAGAAGACAGCGGTGTTTTCAGGGTAGCCCCGCTGGCTCGGCTGAATGTGTCCGATGGGATGGCAACACCACTGGCTCAGGAAGCCTATGAGAGAATGTATGAAGTACTGGGTGGAAAACCAGTTCATAATACCTTAGCCTTCCACTGGGCTCGGCTTGTTGAGGCGCTTTATGCATCAGAAAGGGTGTTAGAGCTTGCCCGCGACCCTGAAATTACTTCCTCCGACATAGTAAACCTACCTACGGAAACTCCAAAGGAGGGCATAGGGGTAGTAGAAGCACCAAGAGGTACTCTCCTCCATCATTATCAGACCGATGACAGAGGAATTCTCACCAAAGTCAATCTGATTGTAGCTACTCAGAATAATGCAGCTCCTATTTTTATGTCCATTGAGAAAGCGGCTAAATCGCTTATACACAAAGGCGAAGTCCCTGATGGGATTCTCAATATGATTGAGATGGCATTTAGAGCCTATGACCCCTGCCACGCCTGCGCCACCCATTCACTTCCGGGAAGGATGCCGCTTGAGATATATGTATATGACTCTAAAGGGGACTTGGTACAGAAATTGAGAAGAGGTGAATAAGAAGTAAACATGAAGCAGGAAACAGGGCAAGTAGATTTATTAAGAAAGTCTGGATATTCAGATAAAGCGATAGACTATGTCATAAACAGAGTGAATGTTGGGGAGATAGAGGAGCCGGATGCTTGTGTTGCCTATACTGGCCCTTGTGGCGACACAATGCAAATCTATTTAAAAATTGACAACGATAGAGTAATTGAGGCAAAATTCCAGGCAATAGGATGTGCCGGTTCCTATGCGGCTGGCTCGGCTCTCATGGAAATGATAAAAGGGGAAACACTGGAGCAGGCGGAGAAAATAAGCGTGGATGAAGTAATAAATCATTTGGGCGCTATTCCGCCGCCTAAAATTCACTGCGCTTGTTTAGCTAAAAGAACTTTAGAACAAACCATTGAACAATACAGAAGCAGGACTGAAAAGTGAAAACACTCATTTTAGGGTTTGGAAATCCAATTCTCACCGATGATGGAGTAGGAATCAGAATTGCTCAAAAGATTAAAGAGGAAAATCCCGATTTGGAAGTAATAGAGACAAGTGAAGCCGGAATTGCACTCATTGATTATGTAGCTGGCCATGATAAGCTTGTTATCATCGATTCTATAAAGACCGGACAGGGGAAGCCGGGAGAACTCTATAAGCTTGGGCTAGAAGATTTGAAGCCGTTTGTTTATTTTCCCTCATCTCATGGCATAGATATAGCTACTGCATTTAAGCTTGGAGAAAGTCTGGGATATAAGATGCCTAAATACACTAGCATATACGCTGTAGAGATAATGGATAATACAACCTTTAAAGAAAAGTGCACCGAAGAAGTAGAGGGAAGGATACCATTTATTGTAAAACAAATAGTAGAGGAGGAAAATCTGCGAAAAATTTTAAGCCTAAAGGCGGCATAAACAGTTACATTGATGAAGTCGCACAGTTCGTCCCATTATACTAAATAAGGAGGTGAGGTTAAATTGAATGAGCAAGCTATTGAAGAGAAAGTCATTGAAGAGAAAGTGGCGCTTGAACTAAATGAGGATTATTGCGCTAGTTGTTCTATTTGTTCTTCCCTTTGCCCCTTTGAGGCGCTAAAAAAGGATGAGGAAACTGGTAAGACCGTTCTAGAAATAGAAAAGTGCCAGGTGTGTGGACTCTGCTACTCTACATGTCCGGCTAAAGCCTTTGATATCATCTATTATGATATTGATTCCTTAACAAGGTATCTGGAGAAAGCAAAACAGGAATATGACAGTAATACATTGGTTATTATGTGCAAGGGAAGCGCCCCTGACTTTTCTAAGGTAGAGGAGCTGTTTGGGGTGACAAAATACATCCCTCTATCTGTACCCTGTGTTGGTCGCATTCCTGAGGAAGTATTCTTGAAAGCCCTAACTATGGGGATAAGAGCAATTAATATCCTAGCTTGCGACGATGATTTCTGCCGATTTGACAAAGGAAGCCCGGTCACCGCGCGCAAAATCCTTGCCCTCAATCTTCTGTTAGGACAGCTTGGCTATGGAACAGGAGCTATAAACCTAAAGCGGAATAACCTCAAGGTAAAAATAGATAAAGACCGATGTATTGCTTGTGGTAACTGTGTCTTTTACTGTCCTTATGATGCCGCTAAGCTGGAGAGCCCAGGAATAGTCAGTTTTGATTTAGCTGAGTGCAAAGGCTGTGGCCTGTGTGTCGCTATGTGCCCGGCTTTAGCTCTGGAGCTAGAGAATTGGGAAAGAGAGCGCATTTCAACTTTGATCTCCAAGCTATCATCAGAAATGGAACGACCAAAGATACTAGTATTTCGCTGTCAATGGGCTACTTTTTCACCACTGGATAACGGGCAATCAGCTCCAAACATTCGCATCATAGATTTACCTTGTGCGGCAAGAGTTGACCCCTTCCATATCTTAGAGGCTTTCCAGAAAGGCGTAGATGGCGTTTTAATAGCGGCTTGCTCTGAGGATGATTGCAAGCAGGAGAAGGTAAGCGGTAAATCGGAGCACTTGGTAGCGGTACTAGGAGAAAGACTAAGCCAGATAGGACTTCAGGAGAGGCTTCATTTTTGCACTGTAGCTCCAAGATACCCTGAGAGGTTCAATGGAGAATTAGAGCAGTTCAGCCAAGAAATAGTAACTATTTGTTCAAAGGAGGGGAGAGAATGATAGTAACGACGCCAAAACCATTGGATGAGGTTTTAGATTTAATTGCCCCCTATAGCAATATCTTGATTGTCGGTTGTGATGGCTGCACCACGCCGCCGAGAGGCTTAAGAGAGGCTAAAACTTTAAGTCAATTGCTTGAGCTCGGGGGAAAGCTGAGAAACAAAGAGTTTGCATTTGAAGTAACTACCACAACCAAGCAGTGTGATGTTTATTTGACAGCCTCCACACTTAAACCTCAAATGAGTAGGGCGACGGCAGTCCTCTCTCTAGCTTGTGGCGCCGGAGTGCAAACCATAGCTGGAATTTTCCCTGAGATCCCCGTCTTTCCGGCACAAAACACCCACTTTATAGGAACCGAGGAGAGGGAAGGAGGCACCTTAGAACAAAGGTGTGCCGCCTGTGGAGATTGCCTCCTGGGTGAGACTGGTGGTATTTGCCCTGTAACCAGATGTACCAAGGGATTACTTAATGGTCCTTGCGGCGGGAGTAAAGAAGGCAAATGCGAAGTCGACGACGAAAAGGATTGTGCCTGGAATCTGATATATGAGCGGCTAGAGGAACAGGGTAAGCTGGTACTTCTCAAGGTATATCGCCCTGCCAGGGATTACCAGAAAAGTGGCTGGAGGATTACAACATAACAAATTCGCCCTAGTGGGGGGAGGCAAATGGTGCTGGTGAGGGCAAAGAAATTAGCGAAGATAAACGTATGTGGGGTAGTGCAGGGGGTTGGCTTTAGACCCTTTGTTTATCGGTTAGCTTATAAACATAATTTGAAGGGTTTGGTACGCAATACCTCAGGAAATGTGGAGATTGAGGTAGAGGGAGAGGAAGAAAGCTGTAAGAATTTCCTGACAGACCTTGAAGTAGAAGCCCCCCCTATGACACACATTGAAAGGGTTGAAGCCACCTTCTACCCCGTTAAGGGTTATACAGAGTTCAAAATCTGCCAAAGTCTGAGCCAGGAAGGAAAATACCAGTTAGTATCACCGGATATTGCTACTTGTGAGGACTGCAAGCGGGAGATTTTCAATCCTACCGACCGCCGCTTTTACTATCCCTTTACTAACTGCACCAACTGTGGACCTCGATTTACTATCATAGAGGACATCCCCTATGACCGCCCTAAGACTACCATGCGTAAGTTCCAAATGTGCCCTGAGTGCCAGCAGGAATACGATGACCCCTTGGACCGGCGCTTTCATGCCCAGCCCAATGCTTGCCCTATATGTGGCCCAAGCTTGGAGTTAGTTAATAGTAACGGTAGCCCTATTGAGCATAGTGATGCCATTAAGGCGACGAGCGAACTCCTAAAAGCAGGGGAAATTTTGGCTATTCGGGGGCTGGGTGGATTTCACCTTGCCTGCAATGCCACCGGCGAGAAAGCGATAAATCTCCTAAGGACAAGAAAAAGACGGCTGTTTAAACCCTTAGCTGTTATGATGAGCACTTTGGAGGATATTGAAAGGCACTGCTTGGTATCTGTTAAAGAGAGAAAGCTCCTTCAATCCCCGCAATGCCCGATTGTGCTGTTGAGGTGGAAACATAACTCATCTAACATCTCTCCAGCAGTAGCCCCAAACCTAAACTACCTCGGGGTTATGCTTCCCTATACCCCTTTGCATCACCTTTTACTAAGGGAGACCGGTATTCCTCTGGTCATGACCAGCGGCAACCTTAGTGAGGAACCTATTGCCAAAGATAATGATGAGGCTCTAATAAGACTTAGCGGAATTGCTGATTACTTCCTGTTTCACAATCGGGATATTTTTGCCCGATATGATGATAGCGTATATATGGTAGAGGGTGCGCCTCAAGCGATAAGACGGGCGCGGGGTTATGCTCCGTACCCTACTTTTCTTCCTTTCAAGTCAAAGGAAATCCTTGCCTGCGGGGCAGAGCTAAAGAACACATTTTGTCTCACCAAGGATGAGCATGCCTTCTTGAGTCAGCATATTGGCGATATGGAGAATGAGGAAACTTTAGAGCACTTTGAAAATACTATTGAACTCTACAAAAAGCTATTTCGTATTGAACCTGAAATTATAGCTTATGATATGCACCCGGAATACCTTTCCACAAAATTTGCCCTTAATTTTGGCTCGGAGCAAGGTCTAAATCTTATCCCAATACAACACCATCATGCCCATATTGTAAGTTGTCTTGTTGAAAATGAGGTTGAAGGACCTGTTATCGGCGTAGTATTTGATGGTACAGGATACGGCACCGATGGCACCATCTGGGGAGGGGAATTTCTAACCGCTGATTGGCGCAGCTTTCAAAGGGTAGGGCATCTGGAATATGTACCTCTGCCCGGAGGTGAGGCGGCAATAAGGAAGCCCTATCGTATGGCATTGGGCTATCTCTATACTCTGTTGGGAGAAGACTTCTCTTTAGAAGGTCTTCCCCTTAGCCAAGTCGAGCCGGTTGAGCTTGAGCTAATAAAACAACAGCTAAAGCGAGGAATAAACTCTCCTTTAACCTCAAGTGCCGGGCGGCTTTTTGATGCCGTTTCTGCCTTAGCCGGAGTGAGAGAGGAAATAGACTATGAAGCCCAGGCAGCCATTGAGCTGGAGATGCTGGCTCCGAACGAAGTGGATGAGCCTGCATTAAAAGCCTATCCCTTCTCCATTATTGAGTATCAAGGAATGAGGCTGGTAAAGCTGGGAGAACTATTCAACACAGTAGTTCAAGATGTTAAAAATCAAGTCCCTATCCCCATAATATCCCTCAAATTTCATAACACCGTGGCTCAGATAATAACCAAGATGTGTAAATTGATTGCCACAGAGACCGGGATAGCTCAAGTAGCGCTAAGCGGTGGCGTTTTTCAAAATAGGCTACTGCTGAAGTTAGCCACCGCTGCTTTAGACAGAGAAGGCTTTAGTGTACTAACTCACCATCTGGTGCCCTGTAATGACGGCGGCATTTCCCTGGGGCAGGCGGTGATTGCAAATTTTACCTGAATTGAAATCTGGAGTATAGAATTATGTGTCTTGCCATCCCAGCACTGATTAAGCTCATAGAAGATAAAGAAGCCGAGGCTGAGATAGGGGGTATAACTCGGCGGATTAGCCTATGGCTCACCCCGGAAGCAAAAGTAGGCGATTATGTGCTGGTGCACACTGGCTATGCCATTAATATTCTGGATGAAGAGGAGGCTAAGGAAACTTTGAGGCTCTTACTGGAAATAGCCGAGCTGGCTGAGGAGCAAAGTTGAGGTTCATCCAGGAATTTCGGAGTTCTGAATTAGCTAAGGGGTTAATTTCCCGGATTCATCAGAAATCCAAGACCCAGGCTCGTTTCATGGAGTTCTGTGGTGGTCACACGGTAACCATTTTTAGATACGGAATCCGCCAGGTCTTACCCAAAACTCTGGAGATGCTCTCCGGACCAGGTTGCCCTGTCTGTGTTACCGCCAACGTTGACCTGGACAAGGCGATTGCTTTAGCTCAAATCCCGGATGTAATTATCACCACCTTCGGCGATATGCTCAAGGTTCCCGGCAGCCACTCTAGTTTACAGGAGGTCAACGCCAGCGGTGCTGACATCCGTATGGTATATTCCACTATGGACGCTCTTAACCTAGCCGAGGAGAATCCGACTAAGTCCGTGGTCTTCATTGGAATCGGATTTGAGACCACTGCCCCGATTATCGCTGCTTCTATCCTCCAGGCAGAGGAAAGGAGGATAAGGAATTATTATATCCTTTCCATGCATAAGCTTTGCCCTCCGGTAATCCGAGCCATCCTTGAATCGGGTGAGGTTAAACTCCACGGGCTGATATGCCCCGGGCATGTAAGTGCTATCATCGGCTCCCACCCCTGGGAATTCATCGCCCGGGATTATGGTATCTCTTGTGTAATTTCCGGTTTTGAACCCATAGATGTCCTACAATGCGTTGATATGCTGGTGGCTCAGATTGAAAGTGGTCAGTCTAAGGTTGAAATTGCCTACCGACGAGGAGTGCATCCTGAAGGCAACCAGCAGGCTCTGAAACTTATGAAACAGGTATTTGAACCTTGCCCCGCTCAATGGCGGGGGATAGGAGAAGTCCCCGATAGCAGCTTGAAGCTGAAAAAGGAATACCAGCACTTTGATGCTGAGCTTGCCTTTGATATCGACCCCGGACCTACTTACGAACCTGTGGGCTGCATCTGCGGCGACATCTTGCGGGGGGTTAAAACGCCTCTTGATTGTTCACTCTTCGGTAAAGACTGCACGCCGCAATATCCTATTGGACCGTGCATGGTCTCTTCCGAAGGTAGTTGTTCTGCTTATTACCTCTATGGAGAAGGTTTTGAAGGATAAAATCATGCTAGCCCACGGCAGTGGAGGGAAACTAGCCCATGAGCTGGTAGAAAGCAGCTTCCTTAAAGCTCTGGCTAATCCCCTTTTAGCCAAGTTGGATGATTCAGCCGTTTTTAACTTCAGCGGAAGGCTGGCTTTTACTACTGATAGCTATGTGGTGAGTCCTATCTTCTTCCCCGGTGGAGATATAGGGAAGCTGGCTGTTTGTGGGACAGTGAATGACCTGGCTATGTCCGGGGCTAAACCACTTTATTTAAGCCTTTCTTTTATCATTGAGGAAGGGCTTCCCCAAGGGGAGCTGAGCCAGGTCGTAGATTCTATCCAGAAGGCAGCTCAAGAAGCCGGAGTGGAAATTGTCACCGGGGACACCAAGGTGGTACACCGAGGCAGTGCCGATAAGCTGTTTATCAATACTGCCGGTGTCGGCATAATACCGGAAGGAGTCGATATTTCTGGCAATAATGCCAGATCGGGAGATAAGGTGATTCTAAGTGGCGCTATAGGTGACCATGGAATAGCTGTGCTTAGCCGACGGGAGGGGTTGAGCTTTTCCACACAACTTGAGAGTGATTGCGCTCCACTGGGGGGGCTAGTCGCTGACATGTTAGCCGCCAGCTCAAATATCCATTCCCTGCGAGACCCTACCAGAGGGGGACTGGCTACTACCTTAAATGAACTGGCAAAGCAATCCAGGGTAAGCATAAGAATTGAGGAGGAAAAGGTCTTGGTACGAGACGAGGTCCTTGCCGCTTGCGAAATGTTGGGTTTTGACCCTCTCTATGTAGCCAATGAGGGTAAGCTGGTGGCTATAGTTCCACCCGAGGATACCGATAAGGTGCTCAAAGTAATGCGGGAAAATCATTACGGGAAGGAGGCTGCCATCATCGGTGAGGTGAGAGCAGAACATCCCGGTCGGGTGGTAATGAAAACCTGTCTGGGGTCTTCTCGAATAATCGACATGTTAGTTGGAGACATACTGCCCAGGATTTGTTAAAATGCACGAACTTGCCATTACCAAAAGCATGCTTGACCTCGTCCTGGGACAAGCCGAAAAGGCTGAAGCCAAGGAAGTGGGACAAATCAACCTGGTTATCGGGGAGATGTGCGGGGTTGTTGATGAGTGCGTTCAGTTCTACTTTAATTTCCTCAGTCAGGGAACCATCGCTGAGGGGGCTGCCCTTTCCTTCACAATGGTCCCTACAATGGCCCGGTGCCGGGTCTGCGATAAGCCCTTTGAACTTAAAGAATTTGACTGGACTTGCCCTTATTGTCAAGGTGACAAGATAGAGATTATAGCTGGTAAAGAGCTATTTGTAGAAAGTATTGAGGTGAAATAAGATAAGGTAATAATCCAGATACCTCTTTATCACCCTGAGCAAAGCTAAGAGTCTAAATGCTGCAGAGATTCTTCGCTACGCTCAGAATGACAGAAAACAAAGAATTAGAGGGGGAACTGTTACAAATGGAAATAAAAGTTCTTAAAGACATTCTCGATGCTAATGAACAGATAGCGGAGAGGAACCGGCAGTTACTTGATAGTAACAGTGTATTTGCTGTGAATCTGATGTCCACACCGGGCGCCGGCAAAACCAGCCTAATTTTGCAAACGCTAAAGGAATTGAAGGGGGAAACTAAAATTGGTGTTATCGAAGGTGATGTGAGTTCAAGCCTGGATGCTGAGGTAATAGGCAAAGAGGGTGTGCCGGTAATCCAGATAAATACCGGCGGAGAGTGCCACCTTGATGCTAATATGCTTTCCAGTGCCCTTAATGCCTTGCCTTTACAGGATATCGGACTACTCTTAATTGAAAATGTGGGCAATTTGGTCTGCCCTGCGGAGTTTGCTCTCGGTGAGAACAAGAAAGTTTTAATTTCAAGCATTCCCGAAGGGGATGATAAGCCATTTAAGTATCCTTTAATGTTCCATACAGTAGATGCTGTGTTAATAAACAAAATCGACCTCCTACCGTATCTCAAGTTTGATACCGCGGTCTTTTCCCAGGTAATCAAGGGGATAAACGAAAAGGTAGAAATTTTCCAAATCTCTTGTGCTACAGGTCAAGGAATTGAACAATGGGTCTCCTGGCTTCAAAGCCAGATGAACCAGAGATATGGTGGGTAGTAGAGGACTTGAACCTCTGACCTCCTGTGTGTAAAACAGGCGCTCTAACCAACTGAGCTAACCACCCACTGGCGCGCTTGGCGGGTCTCGAACCCACGACCTCAGCCTCCGCAGGGCTGCGCTCTATCCTACTGAGCTACAAGCGCTAAAATAGTATCGTGCCGAAGGGGAGATTTGAACTCCCACGCCCTTTCGGACACTACGCCCTGAACGTAGCGCGTCTGCCTTTCCGCCACTTCGGCGTAAGCCACAAAATAATTCTACTGTATCTAGCAGTATCCGTCAATCTATCTTGCTCGTCCGCCAGTGAAGAGAGCAATGTGTCAGCCTACTTTGAAATCAGGTAGCCAAGTGTGTTACATTAGATAAGATATAAATAAAAAAATGAGGTAGCTAGATGTCAGAGGGAATGATAATTCCAGAGAAAAAACCCTTCTTTGTCAGCAAGACTACCAAGGATTGTCTGGAATCAGCCGCCAAGATGAGCCAGATAAGACCCCAGAATATCTTGGTGAAAGGGATGCAGGGATGTGGTAAGTCAGAGTTAGCTGAACAGTTCGCAGCCAGACTCCAGAGACCCTTTGCTGGCTTTCAGGTTGGACTGCTAGCCGAGAGTGGGCAGCTATTCGGTCAACAAGTACTACGAAATAATAATGTACATTATGAGAAGTTTCTGTTCACCGATGCCATCCAGGTCAAGGATGCAGTTATTCTCCTGGATGAAATTAACAGAGCCGAGAATCCTAAAGCCCTCAATGCCCTGTTCTCCGTGCTGGACGACAGAAGAACCATCTGGATTGATGAAGTTCATAAGCTAATCCCGGTAGCCCCTGGCGCTATATTCTTTGCTACCATCAATGAGGGGGCAGACTTCACTGGCACTGATACTCTGGATGCAGCTATTTCAGACAGGTTCTTTGTAGTAGAAATGGGGGTATTACCGGAGGAGCAAGAGAGGGAGTTGCTTGTGCAGAGGACAGGTATAGGAATGGACGAGGCTACCAACCTTGTCTCTGTCTTCAACGGTATCAGAAGAGGCGATGTGCAGGTTTCAACCAGAAAGGCACTAACTGTAGCCGAACTCATTCAAACTGGCCTGGATTTAAGAGAGGCTTTCATCTTTACTCTAGGTATTAACAGAGATGAACTGGAGAAGATATTGATTTCTATACATCTAACAACAGAAGAAGAGATGGGGACAACTGAGGAATGGACACTGCTGTAAGCTTATCCGAACAGTGGAGAATCAACAAGTCAGAAATAAAGGAGCTGGAGTATGTAGAAATACTCCGCAGTTTAAGGCGTTTAGTCGCTTATCACACAAAGCCATATGATATTAAATATGTGACCAAAGCTGGAGCACGACCATTTTATGCTGAACATAATGTACACAAAAATATAAAGCCTATTATATACATCAATCCAAAGGTAGTTAAAGATAGTCACGAGTTCCCCCTACCTGGTGATAAATTTGATGTTCTCTGTGGTTTAACGCTGCATGGATTGGCACACATATTGATAGGTTCGTTTGATGTATCCTACAAGTGTTGGGATGATATGTCACGACTGGTGATGGAAGTGGGTGAAGAAATCTGTGCCGATAACTACTTTGCCAAGAACTCTAAGCAATGGGAATACATCAGAACGGCAAGAGACTTCTATGGCGAAGTTGAAATGCGTTGTAACACAGGTAATCCCCTGCTGGATGCTCTCACCGCTTATACCTCTATGATTATCTACAATAAACCGGTTACAGATATAAGTGAGAAAGGTAAAGAGCTTTTGCCCATTATCGAAAGGGAATTCCATGATTTAACCAAGCGGTCTCCCGATAACCGTGCGAGAGTTTACAAAGAAGTAGCCAGACAGATACAAGAGAGACTGGGACTTGAAACACAGCAATCCATAGATAACTACATGGGAAAAGGAAGCCGTGAGCAAGCAGAGAAAGCAAGTGATAACATGCTAAAAGAGTGGGCTGGAGACGAGACAAGTCTAACTCAAAAGGAAGCAGTAGAAATTGAGAAGTTACTGGCAGAAGAGGCAACTGATGTTAGCCAGTTAGTATCCTATCTGACTAGTGATTTAACTGATAGAAGTGAAAGGTATTCAAGGCCAAACGCAGTTATTACCAAGAATGCTATGACAGTTTCTCAGCAATACTGGGAACCAGATGAGAAGCTGGTTAAAGCTCTATTGTGGCTTCGCAACATCAAGACTTCTAGGGATACAGTAATCCTGAGAGCTCAGGAGACTGGTAAGATAGATAAGAGGAGATTATACAGAGCACCGATAGACGGTCTGGTGTTCCGTGATACCAGAACTAAGAAGAAGATGAAGAAGAACATCTGGCTGTTAATGGACAATTCCAGCAGTATGCGTAGTAATGCCGAAATGTTCAAACTATGTGCTGCCGTCAAGGGTGTTCTTCCCGAGGCCAGAATTTATTCATATCATGCGACCTACGGGAGAACAGAGATAATACGGCTGGATAGTAGGCGAAGGATGTTAAGTATAAAAGCTGTGGGTGACACACCGTCTGGTGATGCAATTCTGTTTGTTGGTCATTTGCTCCAGCAGGCACGCGGTGGTCTCCTTATACATTTTTCTGATGGAGCAGTAAACAGTGGAATATCAATAAAGGGTGCTTACCGAGTTATCGAAAAGAAACTGCCAAATGTGGTCTTGATTAACAGTGCCAACGATTTGTGGTACCTCGACTCCCCTCATTTACGGAGGATACACAATATCCACATAAAAGATGAGGCAGATTTCGCTAAACTCCTGCAAGAAAGCGTGGCTATAGTGTGGGGTTTGTTGTAACCCAAAAACTGTATAGTATGTCCTGGACACCGCACAACTATTGACAAATAAGCAATACTATGCTATATCTACTTCTAATAGAATAGAGTAAAGGCTTTGAGCAAGACTAGTAGGCTTCAAGCGAGGCACAGAGAGTCGGGTAAGGTGTGAGCCGATGCTGGCGCAGAAGTTGAATGGACTTGGGAGCTGCAAACCGAAAATCGGTAGATGAGTAGGCTTTGTCGCCAGGGAAGCGTTAACGAATCCCAGGGTATCGAGTAAGCATTGTTATAATGCTCAACTCCGTACCTAATAGAGATAGTTACTCTGATATATCAGGGTGACTAAGAAGGGTGGTACCGCGGAATAGGTTCCCTGAAAAATCGAAGGTTTTTTAGGGTGTTGAAAGCAAGCCTCCTGCCCCTTCAAGGGGTGGGAGGTTTTTTATTTATTACCGAGGAGATGATATGTATTATCCAACCCTAGACGAGGTTCGCCGGTTAAGTAAATACGGCAATCTGGTACCGGTTTACCGTGAGATTATAGCTGACCTAGAAACACCGGTATCGGCTTATCTCAAGATAGCTCGCGGTAATTACTCCTTTCTCCTGGAGAGTGTTGAGGGAGGGGAGCGGCTGGCACGATATAGTTTCATCGGTACCGAGCCTTCCCTCGTCCTCAAGACAAAGGACGAGAATCCTGTTGACCCCGAAATGGCTTGTTTCGGGGCTGACCCCTTACTGCTGATAGAGCAGAAGTTTAGTCAGTTCCGACTGGTGCCAATTGCCGGCTTACCCAGATTTCACGGTGGAATGGTCGGCTATCTGAGCTACGAGGTTGCCCGTAACTTTGAGAAATTACCCTCTCCTGACTACGACCCCCTGAGTCTTCCCGAATCGGTAGTGATGCTGGCTGATACTCTCCTTGTTTTCGACCACCTCACTCATAAAATCAAGGTTGTTTCTCATGCTTACCTTGATGGTGATATTGAGGCGGCATATCTTGAAGCAACCAGCAAGATTGATAGTCTAGTGGACAGGCTGAAGCAACCTGTCCCGGCTGAGGTGCCGCAGACAGGCTCTTCCCCTCGCTCTCCAGTATCATCAAACCTTTCTCAGGCGGAGTTCGAGTCCAGGGTATCTCAAGCCAAGGATTATATCTATGCCGGCGACATAATCCAGGTTGTGTTATCGCAGCGGATGGCCAAGCCGACAAATGCCAACCCCTTTGCCATATATAGGGCATTGCGCTCTATTAACCCATCTCCCTATATGTTCTACCTCCATCTAGACGACTTCCATATTGTGGGAGCTTCCCCTGAGCTTCTGGTAAGGGTAGAGGACGGGGTGGTATCCAACCACCCCATCGCCGGCACCCGTCCCCGGGGTAAGGATGTTGCTCACGACCTGGCTCTAGAGGAGGAGCTTAGGAGTGATGAAAAGGAGTGTGCTGAACACATCATGCTCGTTGACCTGGGACGTAATGACATCGGGAGAATCAGTGAGCCAGGCACCGTTGAGGTAACCCAGCTTATGGATGTGGAGCGCTACTCCCATGTTATGCACTTGGTATCACATGTTCAGGGCAGGCTGAGACCTGGGCTTTCCCAGTTTGACGCCCTGCGTGCCTGTTTCCCTGCCGGGACAGTTTCCGGCGCTCCTAAAATCCGGGCTATGGAGATTATAGCTGAGCTGGAGCCAGATAAAAGAGGACCCTATGCCGGAGCAGTGGGTTACTTTGGTTTCTCAGGGAACCTGGATACGGCTATCACTATCCGCACCATTGTTATTGCTGATGGTACTGCCTATATCCAGGCGGGGGGTGGGATTGTTGCCGATAGTATTCCTGAGCATGAATACCAGGAGAGTTTGAACAAGGCAAAGGCATTGCTTACTGCTATTGAGCAAGTGGAGGCTAACTATGCTCCTGTTAATAGATAACTACGATAGCTTTACCTACAATCTCTTCCAGTATCTCAGCGAGCTGGGGGAGGAGATATTGGTAGCTCGCAACGACCAGGTGAGTCTGGATGAAATCGAGGCGAGGTCACCCCAGCATATTGTCATCTCGCCTGGTCCAGGCACCCCGAAGCAAGCCGGCATCTCCAATGATATTATCCGCCATTTCGGGAGTGGGCTGTCTATTCTCGGTGTCTGCCTCGGTCACCAGTGCATTGGCTACAGCTACGGAGCCAGGGTTGACCGCGCCAGTGAAATTAAACACGGCAAGTCATCACTTATTTACCATGATGGCAAGGGGCTGTTCATCGGACTCCCCAATCCCTTTCCTGCCATCCGCTATCATTCCTTAGCCGTAGTCGGTGATGATTTACCTGATTGCCTCGAGGTTAGCGCCTGGACGGAAAACGGCATAATTATGGGGCTGCGCCACCGCCGGTTTCCGGTGGAGGGGGTTCAGTTCCACCCCGAATCAATAATGACCGAGGTGGGGAAGGATTTGCTCAAGAATTTTTTAAATCGGGGGAACAGCAATGATTCGTGAGGCTATTGAAACTATCGTTAGCGGCGGCTCCCTTACCTTTGAGCAGGCAGCAGGGGTTATGGAAGAGATAATGAGCGGCGAGGTGACCCCGGCTCAGTTTGCTGCCCTGGTTACGGCGCTGCGAATTAAAGGGGAGACAGTGGATGAGATTGCTGGTCTGGCCAGCGTCATGCGGGCTAAAGCAATCCCGGTAATGGCAACTCCACCGGTGGTTGATACCTGCGGCACCGGGGGTGATAACTCAGCCACCTTTAATATCTCCACCACCGTCGCTTTTGTTACTGCTGGCGCTGGTCTCAAGGTAGCCAAGCATGGCAACCGGGCAATGAGCAGTCATTGCGGTAGTGCCGATGTCCTTGAGGCACTGGGGGTTAAGATTGACCTCGGCGCTGAGGCGGTAGCCGAGTGTCTGGAAAGGATAGGTATTGGCTTTATGTTTGCCCCCATCTTCCACCCGGCGATGAAGTATGCTGCTGCCCCCCGCCGCGAGATTGGAATCCGCACCGTATTTAATATCCTCGGACCCCTGACCAACCCCGCCCGAGCCGAGTCTCAGGTTATCGGCGTTCCTAGCCGGGAGCTAGGCAGTAAGATTGCCTCCGTCCTTCACCGCCTGGGTACCAAGCATTCCCTGGTAGTGCACGGCATAGACGGTATGGATGAAATCTCAATCAGTGGAAAGTCGCTGATATGGGAGGTTAATGAACATGGGACATCGTCGCCCTACCAGGTTGCTCCCCAGGATTTTGGATTCAAAGAGGCGAGTTCGGCAGAAATTAAAGGCGGGACACCCGAGGAGAATGCCGAAATGCTACGCTGTATCCTAGGTGGAGAGAGGAGTCCCGGGCGGGATGTGGTAGTGATGAACGCCGCCGCCGCATTTGTTGCCGGTAACCGAGCCTCAGACCTCAGAGAGGGCGCTCGTCTTGCCGAAGAGGTTATTGACAGTGGACAAGCTCTAGAAAAATTTGACGGGCTAGCCAGACTCAGTCAGAGCCTGAAAGAAGAAACACTAAATACTAATATCTAAATCCTAAAAAATTAGAAATTAGGATTTGAGTTAGAGAAGAGATGCTGAATAGAATTATCGCTCAAAAAAGGAAAGAGGTTGAGCAAAGGAAGAAGAGCATGCCCTTATCCTGGCTAGAGGAACGCATTGCTCATCGGCAGGCGCCGCTTGATTTTGCTCTTGCTCTTGATGGTGACTACACCCGGTTGATTGCCGAGGTAAAGCGGTCATCCCCGTCACGAGGGGTTATTTGCCCCAACTTCAACCCTGTTGAGCTAGCGAAAAGCTATGCTCAAGGAGGGGCGGCGGCTATCTCAGTGCTAACCGAGGCAGACTACTTTGAAGGTAGTATTGATTATCTGGCAGCAATCAGAGAGGAGGTTCGTCTTCCCCTCCTGAGAAAGGACTTCATATTTGACCCGTATCAGGTGTATGAATCCAGTGCTTATGGAGCTGACGCCCTGCTTCTGATAGTGGCTATTCTGAGCCAGGAACAGCTTGAAGGACTCCTTTCACTGAGCCACAGCCTTGGTTTAAGGTGTCTGGTTGAGGTCCACAGCGAGGACGAGGTAGAAAGGGCACTCCTTAGCCAGGCAAAAATCATTGGTATCAATAACCGAGACCTCCATACCTTTACTATTGACATTAACACAACTTACCGCTTGCGACCTCTCATTCCACAACAGCGAATTGTAGTTAGTGAGAGCGGCATCAGTAGCCAGGGTGATGTGGAAAAGCTTAGGGGGTGGGGGGTTAATGCTGTGCTTGTAGGTGAAGCCCTAGTCACGGCTAGTGATGTCCAGAACAAGGTGAGGGAGCTGATATTATGACCCAGGTCAAGATTTGTGGAATTAGAGATAAGGCTCACGCCTTAGCCGCCATTGAAGCCGGAAGCAACTTTATCGGGCTGGTCTTTGCCCCTAGCCCCCGGCAGGTTACTCCTGCCCAGGCAGATGAGATAGTTAGTGCTGTCAAGAAATGCCGTCAAGCTACAGCGGTGGTTGGCGTTTTTGTCAATATGCCCGCCGCCGAGGTAAATAGGACTGCCAATTCCTGCAATCTAGACTGGGTTCAGCTTAGCGGCGATGAATCCTGGGAGTATTGCCGCCAGATTACTACACCACTAATTAAGGCAATTCGGATAAAGCCGGGGCAACACCCCAAGGAAATCTGTGAGGATTTATCTGCCGGGGTAAGAGCACTCTCCAACCAAAGATGCGCCTATCTTCTTGATTCCCAGGTCAAAGGTAAATATGGTGGAACCGGAATGACCTTTGACTGGAGCCTGGCTCGGCAGGTAGCAGAGCAGTTCTCAGTGATTATAGCCGGCGGTCTTACGCCGGAGAATGTAGCTCAGGCAATTGAGATGGTGACACCATGGGGAGTGGATGTGTCCTCGGGTGTGGAAACAGGAGGAATCAAGGATATGGCTAAAATCAGGGCTTTCATTGAAGCAGTAAGGAGGGCTAATGGCAATAAAGGACAGGCAGCTACCTAACCCTGGTGGTTACTTTGGGCAGTTTGGCGGGAAGTTTGTGCCTGAAACACTAATACCAGCCCTTAACGAGCTTGAGCAGGCTTATGCCAAAGCCTCCACTGATTCAGGCTTCCAGCAACAATTCCAGCAGTTGTGTCGTGAGTATATTGGTCGCCCTACACCCCTTTACCCGGCTCAACAGCTTTCAGCAAAAATAGGTGGAGCTACTATATTACTCAAGCGTGAAGACCTGGCTCACACCGGGGCTCACAAGATTAATAATGCCTTAGGGCAAGGGCTACTGGCTAAGTATATGGGTAAAACACGAATTATTGCTGAAACCGGTGCTGGACAGCACGGAGTAGCTGTGGCTACCGTGTGTGCCATGCTGAGTCTCGACTGCATCATATACATGGGAGAAGAAGATATTAAACGCCAATCATCTAATGTCCTCAGAATTAAACTACTGGGTGCTGAAGTGCGTCCTGTAGCCTCAGGCAGCCGCACTCTAAAGGATGCTATCACTGAGACCATTCGTGACTGGGTAACCAATGTCCACAATACCTACTATCTCCTTGGTTCAGTGGTAGGTCCGCACCCCTATCCGATGATTGTGCGCAACTTTCAATCGGTAATTGGACAAGAAACCAAAGAGCAGGTTATGGCTATGTATCACCGCCTGCCTGACTACCTAATCGCCTGCGTCGGCGGTGGCAGTAATGCCATAGGTCTGTTCCATCCCTTCTTCAACGATAAAAGTGTCAAATTAATTGGCGTCGAGGCAGCCGGGCAAGGTCTGGAGAGCAACCAACATTCAGCATCGATAACTGCCGGCAAGGTCGGAGTATTACATGGGACTAAGTCACATCTGCTGCAAGATAAGCACGGTCAGATAATGCCAACCCACAGCATTGCCCCGGGGCTGGACTATCCAGGGGTAGGACCTGAACATAGCTATTACGCAGATATAGGTCGCGCTACATATGTGGCAGTTATTGATAGTCAAGCATTGGAAGGTTTCAGACTCCTGTGTAGCACCGAGGGTATAATTCCAGCCCTGGAACCAGCCCATGCTATCTACTATGCTGCTAAACTAGCCGCTGATTTACCACAAGAGCAGCTTATAGTCATCAATCTTTCCGGTCGAGGCGATAAAGACCTAGACATTGTGGCTGAAGCAATAGGAATGGAATCATGAGCCGTATTGCGTCTGTTTTTAGGCCAGATTATAAGGCACTGATTGCCTATATCACCGTAGGCTACCCCAATATGAGAACTACACTTGAGGTAGCATCCGTCCTATCAGACAATGGGTGTGATATTATTGAGCTGGGCATCCCCTTCTCAGACCCATTAGCCGACGGTGTCACCATTCAGAAGGCAAGCCATCAAGCACTTCAACAAGGTGTTACCCCTCAAGCCTGCCTGGAAGTAGCTTACCAGCTACGCCAGAAACTGGCTACGCCCCTCGTATTTATGACTTATTATAATCCTATATTTAACTTTGGGGTGGAAGCCTTCTGCCAGGCTTCTACCGCAGCAGGAATTGACGGACTAATAGTCCCCGACTTACCACTGGAAGAGAGCGCAGAGCTGGAAGCCATCACCCAGAAGTATAACCTCGACCTCGTATATCTGCTAGCTCCCACCAGCACTGAGAAACGAGTCTCTATAGTAGCCAACAGGTCTCGAGGGTTTATTTACCTGGTTTCCCTCACCGGCGTTACCGGAGCCAGGGTAACTCTGCCTCCAGAGTTAGAGGGTTTCATCAAAAGAGTCAGGCAAAAGGCACGACAACCTCTCTGCGTTGGCTTCGGCATCTCTACGCCAGAGCAAGCCAGGCGGGTAGCTAAAGTAGCTGACGGTGTCATCGTAGGTAGTCGCCTCATTCAGTTGATGGAAGAGGATGCCACCCTTTCCTCGCTTAAAGCCTTTGTTTTAAGCTTGCGAGAGGCTTTGGGTTAAAATAAAGTGGTTAAAAAATAAAGGGGGAAACGATGCTTTAGATGCTTCAAATTAGAACTAGCTTAGTAACTAAAAATAAAAAAGGAGGATAAAATGGAAAGATCAATGTGGTTTCTTGACCAAAAGGACATGCCAACTCACTGGTATAACATCCAGGCTGATTTGCCCGAGCCGTTGCCGCCCACTTTGAACCCAATGACAAAAGAACCGGTAACCCCGGAGTTCATGCATGTTCTATTTCCTATGGAGTGTATTAAGCAAGAGGTCAGCACCGAGCGCTGGATTGAAATCCCTGAGGAAGTGCGGGAGGTCTATAAAACCTGGAGACCAACTGTTCTGCATCGAGCACGTCGGCTAGAAAAGGCTTTAGATACACCAGCCAAGATTTTCTATAAATACGAGGGGACAAGCCAGGCGGGTAGCCACAAGCCTAATACTGCTGTAGCTCAGGCTTACTATAATAAGCAAGAGGGCATCAAACGAATAACGACCGAAACCGGCGCTGGGCAGTGGGGGAGCGCCCTGGCTATGGGCTGCTCATTTTTCAATATTGAGTTGAAGGTTTATATGGTCAGGATTAGTTATGACCAGAAGCCCTATCGCCGCATCTTGATGGAGACCTGGGGAGCTAATTGCGTCCCCAGCCCCAGTCCAGATACGCAAGTAGGACAAGATATGCTGGCAAAGTGGCCTGATTGCCCCGGCAGCCTGGGACTTGCCATCAGTGAGGCCGTAGAGGACGCCGTATCTCGTGATGATACCCATTACTCTCTGGGCAGTGTGGTCAACCATGTCCTGCTTCACCAAACCATCATCGGGGAGGAGACCCGGAAGCAAATGGAGATGGCTGATGCCTACCCCGATATTATTGTCGGCTGCATCGGCGGTGGCTCTAACTTTGCCGG
>DUFC01000033.1 GCA_011191875.1 Dehalococcoidia bacterium
CTATGGATTCTGCCTTGATATTCTCGGCCAGTTTATCAGCCTCGGCAACCGTTTTTTCAGCAAGTTTGGTAAGCGATGAGAGATGCTCCTCACGCTGGATGAGTATATCCCGCTGGCTAATAAGCTCGTTAATATAAGATGTTACCTGAGCCTCATCTAGCCCATTTTTAACTCTCCTAAACTCACCCCCCCCCAATCCAATGATAGCACCCTTAGCACCGTTATCTGCCATGGCTACCCTCCACTCTATGCTATAATTAACTGTAACTCATGCAAGCAGAAGCGTAAATAGCTAGGAAGTAGTATATAAGATAGACTTTAGTCCTAATACGGATGAACTAGTGGGCGTTTGACAGATTCTCCCTTCCTCATTGACGAGGCTTTCTCGCTGTTGTATGATGCAGGTAACTGTCGGCAAGGAAAAATTCTCAACGTAGTTTGGGTCCATGGTCAGAGGCTATCGCTGTCCACTGATAGAAGAAATAGACACAGAATTGTCACCACTTGACGCCTTTGAACTCTTCAAGGACAGGCAGTTCAGTTTCTTTATAGATAGTGGAATGGATCCTAACAAACTAGGACGCTATTCTTTTATCGGCAGTGACCCTTTCATAGTGATTAACACTCACGGCAGTGAGAGTGTTCTTACCCGAGGTGCTGAAAAGAGCAGCCTAAGTGGCAATCCCTTTGATATAGTGAATCATTTCTTAGAAGTCTATCGTCTAGACTCTTGTTCCTCACCAGTACCGTTCATTGGCGGCGCGGTAGGTTATTTCAGCTACGACCTTTGTCATTTTATTGAGCGGTTGCCTAGTACTGCTGTAGATGACCTAAAACTACCTGAGTGCTATCTTGGCTTCTATGACCTGGTTTTAGCGTTTGATAACCTTCAAGGTAAGGCTTATGTCATCTCCACAGGTTTTCCTGAATTGAGAGAGACCGAAAGAATGGAGAGGGCTAGCAAGCGTTTAAAGGAAGTGAAAGATAAGCTGGCTGATGCGTCAAGTTCTGGCACAGAGGTACCGTTTATGTCTACATCTTTTCCTATGGAGCAGGTGACCCTTAAAGGGGGTTTTACTCATAAAGAATATGTCGATGCAGTCGAGAAAGCCCGGCAGTACATTATCGCTGGTGATATTTTTGAGGTGAATCTCTCCCAGCGTTTTGAAGCTGAGCTTTCTATTACTCCTTACGAACTATATAAGCGGTTACGGCATATAAATCCGGCACCCTTTGCCTGCTATCTCAACTTTGATGAGGTCACAGTGGTAAGCGCCTCGCCAGAGAGATTTCTCCGTGTTCGGGGGGATTGGGTAGAAACACGACCCATCAAGGGCACTCGCCGTCGGGGGAAGACCCCGGAGGAAGATAAAGTACTGTCTAACGAGCTGCTAAGTAGTGTGAAGGACCGAGCTGAGAATATCATGATTGTTGACCTGGAGAGAAATGATCTGGGTCGCGTATGTCGTTTTGGCACAGTCAAGGTGACTGAATTAACTATACTGGAGATGTTTCCTACGGTCTTCCATCTTACCTCTACAGTGGAGGGAAGGCTCATAGAGGGCAAGAACTGTATTGATTTGCTCAAGGCTACTTTTCCTGGCGGTTCCATAACCGGGGCACCTAAGGTACGCGCTATGGAGATTATAGATGAATTAGAGCCGACAAAGAGGAGTGTATATACTGGAAATATCGGCTATTTGAGCTTTAATGGTGACATTGACCTTAACATCGCTATCCGTACTTTTCTGGTCAAAGGAAGAAAGGCTTATTTCCAAGTAGGTGGTGCCGTTGTTTATGATTCTGACCCTGAAGCAGAGTATCAGGAAACAATGGACAAGGGTAGGGCACTCATCAATGCCCTCAGTATGGCACCAAATCGTGTGGGGTAGATATGGTAATAATCATTGATAACTACGATTCCTTTGTTTATAACCTTGCCCAGTACCTGGGTGAGTTGGGTTGGGAACCGGCGGTTTATCGCAATGACCAGATAACCCTGGTGGAAATTGAGAGCTTGAATCCATCTCACATTATTATCTCTCCGGGACCTTGTACTCCACTTGAGGCGGGCATTTCTAATGACATTATCTGGTACTTTGCCGGGAGGATTCCTATTCTCGGTGTCTGCTTGGGGCACCAGTGTATAGGCTATGTCTACGGTGGTCAAATTATCCGTGCTGTTATTCCTACGCATGGCAAGAGTTCCCTCGTTTATCATGATGGTAAGACTATCTATAACAGCTTGCCCAATCCCTTTGAGGGCGGTCGTTACCACTCTTTGATAATAAAACAGGACGCTTTCCCTTCGGCGTTGAAGTTAACCGCCGAGACTAGTGATGGTGTGATTATGGGTGTTCAGCACAAGGACTATGTTGTCGTGGGGGTTCAATTCCATCCCGAGTCAATAATGACTGATGTAGGTCATGATATACTCAGGAATTTCTTAAGTTTTATACAGCCAAGGTGGCTTGAGGAGTAGTGTTGTGAGTGAGATTGTTTACCTGAATGGTTACTTAATGCCCCTTGGTCAAGCTAGCATATCCGTTCTGGACTATGGTTTTCTCTATGGATATGGTCTCTTTGAGACGATGCGCGCCTATGGAGGGAAAATATTTCGTTTGGATAGCCACTTAAGCCGGTTAGCACGTGCTGCTGAAATACTGGGATTGCCAATCGAGGCATTGGAGTTGAAAGACGCGGTTATGGATACTATTCAGGCTAACAAGCTTGGTGACGCTCGTATCCGTATTACTATTTCTATGGGTGAGGGAGGAATGGTCCCTGACCCCAGCACATGTGGCAAACCTACGGTGCTGATACTAACTGGACATTACCAGCCCTATCCGGAACAAGTTTACCAGAAAGGATTCAGAGCCGTTGTCTCATCTATCCGCCGTAATAGCCAATCGCCTCTCTCCAGGCTCAAGTCAGCCAATTATTTAGAAAGTATACTAGCTAAGCAGGAGGCCAGAGCGGCTGGAGTTGACGAAGCTCTTTGCCTCAATGAGAAAGGGCTTCTGGCTGAGGCTAGTATGAGTAATATCTTTCTGGTAACTGATGGCATACTAAGGACACCGGGACAGGAGAGTGGTGTTCTTCCCGGCATTATCAGGGAGACGATTATGGAATTAGCTTCCCAGCTAGGTATTAATACCCTTGAGCAGGACATAAGACTGGATGAGCTTTTCCAGGCCCAAGAAGCTTTCTTCACCAACTCGCTTATTGAGGTTATGCCTCTTATTGAGGTAGATGGGAAATTTATTGGTTCCGGAAGACCGGGGTCTCTTACCCAAAGACTTATGGTGGCATACAAAGAATTAGTTCTGGCTGAAGAAAAGGTGGTTTGAGTTATAAGGGCGGTATAATCAGGTTCAGGACCAGCGCATAATAGCATCACTCACTCGGCAGACTCTTGCCATCTGTTGAACATCATGCACCCGCACCATATCAGCACCTTTGGCAATGCCAATAGCAATAGCAGCGGCGGTACCTTCTAGACGTTCATCAGTCGGGAGGTCTAGCACCATACCAATAAAGGACTTCCGCGAAGGACCAATCAGAATGGGTCTGCCTAACTCTCTAAGTTCTTCTAATCGGCGGATGATCTCCAGCTCCTGTCGCCAGGTTTTGCCGAATCCAATCCCGGGGTCAATAATAATGTTCTCCCGGGGTACACTCAGTTTCAAAGCTAGCTCCAGGCTTTGGTGAAGGGAAGAAGTAACCTCAGCTATAAGATCCTCATAGTACGCTGTATCACGCTGAATCCCGGCGTCATAACCTCCCTTGTCTCGCTGGTTACTCATCAGAATAAGAGGAACGTCCCACTCGGCAGCTAGTTCAGCTAGCCGCTGGTCTCGTTTCAAACCCCACTGGTCGTTTATCATTGTTGCGCCAGCCTCAAGAGCTCGGCGTGCTACCTCCGACTTGTAAGTATCAATGCTCAAGGGAACAGGCACCTCGGAAGATAGCCGCTCTAAAACTGCAACTACCCGCTTGATTTCGTCGTCAGTTGAGATGGGGGATGAGCCGGGACGAGTGGATTCACCACCGATGTCTAGAATATCGGCGCCTTGACTGACAAAGCGGCGTGCCTGTGTCATCGCGGCTTCAAGGTCTGTAATTCCGTCGCCAGAGAAGGAGTCTGGAGAAAGGTTGATGATGCCCATAACATAGGTCCTTTCTCCCCAGCGGAATTCTGTATTTCTACACTTGGTGGTACCCAGTTGATTCATAGCTAGAACCTTAAAAAACTCCATATACTCTTTTTGGCACCAACTATATCCTACCTCTCTCTGTCATAGTAGTCAATCCTTTTAGGCAACTAATGCTTCCGAGGAACCTTAATGGCTGGCGACATATTTCCTCTAAGGAACCAAAACGTATACAGCAACCTTGACAGCTACTTGGGCAGACTGTATGATTTCACAATCTGGGGTCAGCATTAGGCGGTTTCAGCTTCTGAAATGCTTTTAGACATAAGGAGGGGATATGATTGAGCGCGTTCACCAGCATATTATTACAGAGCTTCAACAGAATGCACGCACGGATACGATTTTTATCATCACTGCGATTCTTCTTAACCTATTGGCTCTGGGGATTAATTCGGGCGTCGCTTTGGGATCAAACAGAGATGCAACTATATGGATTGTGTTCTTCACGTTTGTTTGTCTTGTGATAGTGGTCAACTTCGTCGTGATAATTGGGTTGTTAAAAGGGAAGCAAACAAGATTAAAGCTGATAAATGGGCTGCTAAAGATGTACAAAGATCAGAATGTAGAAGGGTATTACGATTCCTCTCTCTTGAGCAATTACAATACTAGATACAATCTGTTCCTTCTCGCGGTTGTTTTCACGGGGTTTATAGCTATAGTGGTGCCTCTTGTTCTGGTCATGTAATCAGATAGTGGGGTCTCGGTCTTTTTAACACCGTAATGCACCTCGGCTAATACGGGCTGTGCGGGAGGTTAAAATGCTTCAGCAGTTCGTGGTCGCCAGAACCAAGTTAACCAGACAGCCAGTCGGAACATCCCTTATTGACAGAAGCAATGTTTTACCTAGGTCGTGCTTGGCTGAAGTTGAACAATCCTGGCTAGAAGAGTTCCGTATCGGGCTGGAGAAATTGTCAGATGAATAGTGATTCTACCATTCCACATGGAAGGCGTAAGTAGAAGGGGAGAGGAAACAAAATACCAGAAAGATTAATGCTTGACGGATTTGAACTATTTGTGGGGAAGCATTGTGAAACTAGTGCTTTGAAGAGGGTGCTGGATTATCATGGGCTTTTCTTATCTGAGGAAATGCTTTAAGGATTAGGTAGAGGGATTGGTAAAAAATCTTAGTCTTGCCGGAATAGAAAAGCGGTTGAAGATTTGACGAGAATACCTGTGTTTTTAGCTAATGTGCAGTAGAATATCTTGAGATACTATGAAATAGAAAGAGAATCATTCCAGAAACTAAGCAGTGTCACATTGTAGAATAGCATTACCACACATCCTTCTATTGCACCAAAGCCCGGGTTATCCTATAATCAGTTAGATATTCCAGATTATATACACCGAAGCCAAGAGGCAGATGAAAATGAAATTTATTCGTAGGACAAGGGAAGAAAAACTTTACAAGCAATGGGTAAAACGTGGCGACCTCTCTCCTGAGGCTATTCCACAAAAGGAGAGCCCTAGCGATGTGCCAGTTGGTAGGGAGGAAAAAGGCAGAGGGGAAAACGGACAAAGCCTTCGTATGCTATATATATTGCTCGGAGTTAGTATACTTGTATTCTGTATAGGCTTAGTTCTTCTCCTTGCGCAATTGTGCTAGGGGCTTCCAGCTTGTGCTGCAAGGAATAAAGAGATAGGCTGAGTTCATTACTTATACCCAGCTTATAGTCAGCTTTTTGAAATCCTGGCTAGCCCATGGGGAAGCTCTAAGAGACCATAAAAATTTCACGGATAACAAGCACATTCTCTTTACTAATGACCGTTGAGGGATTATAATAACTAGCGCGTTTAGACTTTCAAAAGTGTAACTGGAGGTGTAATTTGGTTACTTTATGTATAATCTCTTCAGAAAGAGCGGGTAAGACGGCAATTTGTGCTGGTGTGGGTAAGAATTTGCTGAGGAATGGCAAGAAAGTAGGTTTTTTCAAACCGATTATCGCTGATACTAAGAGCGTGCCGATAGAAGGCACTGACAGCGATGCTGTATTTATAAAGCATATTTTTGCCTTGGACGAGCCGGTAGAGTATCTTTGCCCTGTTATTAGTGATGGGGACAATCTGACCGGTAAGATTAAGGAAGCCTTGGCTAGGGTTTCTCTGGGTAAAGATGTAGTTATTGTTGAGGGCATTAGTGAGCAGTACCAAACTTCTTACGGGATGGTAGAAGCACTAGGTGCCAAAGTGATTGTTGTGGAAGGTTATTCCAAAGACTTATCAAAGGTAAAGAATAGCTATAAAGATTTTGGAGACCATTTATTGGGTATCATATTAAATAAGGTACCGGGAAGCCAACTAGAGCGTGTGCATAATGAGTTATCCACTCAGTTTGGTGAGGTAGGAGTAAAAATATTAGGGGTACTTCCTGAGGATAGAGCTCTATTTACTCTAACTGTAGATGAACTGGCTGAGCATATTCAAGGCGAAATGTTAAACCCCACTGAGAAATCGGTAGAGTTAGTAGAGAACTTTATGCTAGGAACGATGTGCGTTGACCACGGTCCGGAATATTTTGGTCGCAAAGCCAATAAAGCGGTAGTGGTCAGGAGTGAACGCCCGGATATGCAACTGGCAGCTCTAGAGACCTCAGTGAGGTGTCTTGTTCTTAGTGGCAATACGGCTCCGTTCCCAGTTGCTCTCTATGGAGCCGAAGATAAGGGCGTTCCCATTATTTTAGCCAAGGGTGATACCATTGCCACAGTGATGAGTATCGAAGATGCCCTGGGCAAGACCAGATTTAATCAGGAGACGAAGCTACCCAACCTTACTGAAATTATGGAGCAACACTTCAATTTTCAAGCTTTATATCAAGGGCTCGGTTTAACCTATTAGCCAGGACAATTTCACTTTTAAATATCATTTATCAACCTCCCCCTTTTGTCCCCTCTCCTTATTAAGGAGAGGGGCAATATAATCAAGAAGAGGGGCCTTGAACTTTTTGTCAGACTCTGTTGCCGGGGATATGAGGTAGAAGCATGGAACATAAAGAGGGTAGATTCAGTGGGCATAAAAAGTTCAGCATCTACTACCAGTGCTGGCTACCAGCCAGAGAGCCAGAGGCAGTATTACTAGTCGTCCATGGCATGTACGAGCACAGCGGACGCTATACCAATTTGGTCAACTACTTCGTACCCAAGGGCTATGCCGTCTACGGTCTTGACCATCGTGGACATGGTAGGTCAGAAGGCTTACGAGGCTATGTTGAACGGTTCTCGGACTACCTTGATGACCTCAGAACCTTTTTCAACATAGTACGTAGCGAGCATGGTGATACCAAGACTTTCCTAATCGGTTACAGTATGGGAGGAACAATCGCTACCGCTTATACTGTCCATCATCAACACGAGCTGGCCGGACTCATGCTTTCTGGGGCAGGTCTGAAGGTAGGCTCCAGCTGGTCATCGGTACTTGTAGCAATAGGTCGGATGCTGTCACCAATGCTGCCGAAAATGGGTGTCATTGCTCTTGTCCCTTCCACTATTAGTCAGGACAAGGACGTTGTAGATGCCGTTCTAGATGACCCACTTTGCTATCAAGGTAAGATTCGTGCCCGCCTAGGTACCGAGCTGGTTAAGACAATTCAGGAACTGCCACAACAAATGACATGGCTCCACCTGCCCATCCTGATTATGCATGGCACCGCTGACCGGATATGCGACCCGGAAGGCAGCCAGATGTTATATGAACTAGCCAGCTCAAAAGATAAGACACTGAAGCTCTATGAGGGTTTCTACCACGAAATTTTCAACGAGCCAGAGCATGAGCAAGTATTCGCTGATATGGAAGCCTGGTTAGCCGCTCGTATCTAAGCGGTCTGAATCGGCTTTTTATCGTCTGTCAACTGCATATATAGATATCCTCCCTTAGTACTCTATAGGGATTCGGCTTTGTTTCAGTTAAGTTTTAACTTCTGGTAAATACCCATTTTGAACTCCCTGGCACTAGCGTTTATAATCTAGACGATGGATATTTTAACTGAGCTTAATCCGGCGCAAAGAGAAGCCGTAGAGGCAATTGGCGGTCCGGTGCTGATTCTAGCCGGTCCGGGTAGCGGTAAAACCAGGGTTATTGCCCATCGAGTGGCTTACCTTATTAAGGTTTGTGGAATTAACCCTCGCCGTATTATGGCAGTTACCTTCACCAATAAAGCCGCCAGGGAAATGGAGGAAAGACTTCACCGTCTGGTCAGCGGCTCAGTAAGAGAGCTAACTCTAGGCACCTTTCACGCTATTTGCGCTCGTATTCTGCGTATGGATGGCAATGCCATAGGTGTTAACTCCCATTTTGTCATTTATGATAAGGAAGACCAGACGAGCTTGATAAAGCGAGGTATCCAGGAAGTAGGTCTTGACCCCAAGCAATATGCCCCTCAGGCTATAGCCTCAGCCATTACTGCGGCTAAGAGCCGCATGCTAACTCCACAAGATTTTATTCAGTATAGCCATAGCTATTTCGATGAAGTGGTAGGGCGGGTTTATGAACGCTATCAGCAGCTGCTGGACGAAAGTAATGCTCTGGACTTTGACGATTTGTTAATGAAGGTAGTGCAGCTATTCAGAAGCAGCCCCGATATTTTGTCCAGATACCAGGAAAGATATTTACATATCCAGGTAGATGAGTTTCAGGATACTAATCTGGTCCAGTATGAGCTAATAAAGCAAATATCGGGGAAGTACCGCAATATATGTGTTGTTGGCGACCCTGACCAGTCGATCTACTCTTGGCGGTTTGCCGACCTGCGTAATATCCTCAGCTTTGAGAAGGATTATCCCGAGGCTAAGGTAGTGTTGCTGGAGCAGAACTATCGCTCAACCAAGATGATTTTGGAAACGGCGTCTCATGTAATCTCAGCCAATCAGCAACGTAAGCCCAGGGATTTGTGGACAAATAATGAGACGGGTGAACTAACCACGGTGGTTGAAGCATATAGTGAGCAGGAAGAAGCCCAATTTGTGGTTAATGAGGTAGAGCGACTGGTAGGGCAGGGAAGAGTTAGACTGGGTGATTGTGCCGTAATGTATCGCACTAATGCCCAGTCAAGAGCCCTTGAAGAGGCTTTTATTCGCTATGGCACGCCCTATAAGCTGGTAGCTGGCACTCGCTTCTATGAGAGGCGAGAGATTAAAGATATTATCGCCTATCTCAGGCTTATCCAGAATCCTTATGATGGTGTTAGCCTGTTGAGAATAATCAATGTACCCGGACGGGGTATCGGACAGCAAACTCTAGCCAAACTATCTAGCTGGGCAAAGTCTATGGGTATCTCCGAATATAGAGCGCTACAACAGATAGCTGAGCTAAAAGAGGGTGAGGAGCCGCAGTCTCCTTTTACCTCTCGTATCGCTAGGGCACTGGCTGGTTTTTTCAACCTGATGGAAGAGTTTGTAGCTCGGAGTCGGGAGCTAAACTTGGTCGATTTATTTGATTTGGTTATAGAGCGCTCTGGTTATAGGGAATATATATTAAGTGGGGTAGATGGGGAGGAGCGGTGGGACAATACTCTCGAGCTTCGTACTGTAGCCCAAGAGTATCGTCATTTAAATCCACCGGATGGTTTAGCCGCCTTTTTAGAAGGGGTGACTCTGGTATCTGATGTGGACGGGCTTGATGAAAGTGTGGATATAGTAACCCTAATTACCCTGCACCAGGCTAAGGGTCTGGAATTTCCGGTAGTGTTTATTGTGGGGATGGAGGACGGTCTGTTGCCCCATTTTAGGTCGTTTGATGACTCGGTACAGATGGAAGAAGAAAGGCGACTGTGCTATGTCGGTGTAACCAGAGCCAAGCAGAGAGTATATCTGATTCGTGCCTTTCGCCGTAGCCTGATGGGTAGCAGCACAGTGAACCCGCCATCACGCTTCCTAAACGATATTCCCCAGCACCTAACCTCCGGTGGTGGCTGGTGGCAAAGGGAAGATAGTTTAGCGGCTACAATGTATTCTTGGAATAAAGCGGCTGCTCGCAGTGTTATTACCCAAGAATTCAAGGCTGGCGACCATGTCCACCATGCCCAATTTGGTGATGGGGTAGTGGTGAGTTGCCGGCCAATAAAGGATGATAAAGAGGTAGTGGTTGCTTTTAGTAGTGGGGTAGGAGTAAAAAAGCTCCTGCTAAGCTTTGCCGGACTGGAAAAGCTAGAATGATTCCCTTAAAAAGTCTTGACAATTTACACGTAACCGTGTATAATTAACTATAATGCCTATTAGAGTTTTAGACCCTAAAGTAGTATCCCGGATTGCGGCTGGGGAAGTGGTAGAAAGACCAGCCTCAGTGGTGAAGGAGCTGGTGGAAAATTCACTGGATGCCTCATCAAGCCAGATTTCCATTGAGGCAAGGGGTGGCGGGGTAGGCTTAATTAGAGTAACCGATAACGGCATTGGAATTCCGTCTACAGAGGTGGAACTTGCCTTTGACCGCTATGCTACCAGCAAGATAGGTAGCCTTGATGATTTAGAGTCAATTCCAAGTCTTGGTTTTCGTGGAGAGGCACTTCCCAGCATAGCTGCCGTAGCTGAGGTGGACATTGTTACTTGTGCTGTTGATGAGTCGGTAGGCACTTACATTAGTTTGAAGGATGGCGTTATTGCCGATAGAGGAAGCCAAGGGCGCTCTCAGGGAACCACCATTACCGTGCGAAATTTGTTGCGTAAGGTGCCAGCAAGATTGAAATTTCTCAAGTCGACGGCTACGGAAAATGGTCATATAGCTAATGTAGTAACTCAATATGCACTTGCCTTCCCTGAGGTTAAATTCACCTTGCTCATTGATGGTAGAGAAACGCTAAGAACTTCAGGTAATGGTCAACTAGTAGACAGTGTGATTGAGGTTTATGGCATTGATGTAGTCAAGAATATGCTGGAGATTAAGGATAAAGGATGGGAAAGCGGGGTAGTCTCTCCCCAGGTAACGGGCGTGATAAGCTCACCAGCAGTAAGCCGCTCAGGTCGAGATTACCTCAGCTTCTTCGTCAATCGTCGCTGGATAAATAGCCGCCTACTGGCTTGGGCGGTGGAGGAAGCTTACCGCGGACTTTTAATGTCGGGAAGGCACCCTATTGCTATTATCAATATTTCACTGCCGGCTAAAGAGGTAGATATTAATATTCACCCCACCAAGACAGAGGTGAAATTTGGCAATGAACGCACTATTTTTAGCACTGTCCAGAAAGCAGTCCGACGGGCTTTAATTGAGCTAATGCCAGTCCCTAAAATTGAGGAGGTAGCTACAACATATGTACCACCGTCACCACCAAGGCAATCGTTGTGGACGTCAACCGAGGTTAGTGCTGCTTCGCCAGCAGTGTCTTCCGAGACTCCAGCGGTAGCTCTACTCATTCTACGGGTAATGGGGCAGCTATCTAACAGCTATATTATTGCTGAGGGACCTGACGGGTTGTACCTTATTGACCAGCATGCCGCCCATGAGCGTATTCTTTTTGAGAAGATAAGGTACCAGAGTTCGCAGCACCAAATAGAGGTTCAAGGGCTACTTGAACCAGCGACATTTGAGGTTAATCCTAAGGAGGAAGAGGCTTTAAAATTACATTATGAAGACCTAGCCGAGTTTGGCTTCTCTATTGAGCCCTTTGGGGATAGAACCTATCTGGTTCGGGCGGTGCCAGCTTTACTTCAAAACAAAGACTGGGCAGGGACAGTGAGGGAATTATTGGCTTCTTTATTGGGAAGGGATAAGAGTGATTGGTGGGAAACTATAGCTATATCTATTGCCTGTCACAGTGCAGTGCGAGCTGGGCAAGCATTAACTGATGATGAGATGCGTGAACTTATCCGGCAACTGGAGCAGACATCCATTCCCAATACCTGTCCCCACGGTAGACCGACAATAATTCACATCAGCACCGGGCAGTTGAGAAAGGAATTTGGTAGAGGCTTTTAGTATGGTGGAGTTTAGCTGCTACCGGGTTTAACTAAAGGGATTTGGGCAGCACACAAAGGGCAATCCGAGGGGCCGTAGGTTGGAGTTATGGCACGATGACAGCTAAAAAGGGGAACTCCAAATTCAAGCTTTTGCTCGGAGCGATCAACCAATACTCCTATACCGACTACTATACCGCCGTGCTTAGTTACTGCCGCCATAACTTCGTCAATGGAGTTACCGGTAGTAAGGATATCATCGACGATGAGAACTCGTTCACCATGGCTAATGCTGAAACCTCGCTTAAAAGTCCTTTCGGTGCTTCCTTCCTTTTCAGCGAATATGCCACGCACTCCTAACTGCCTAGCCGCTTCAAAAGCAAGAATAATGCCACCAGTAGTGGGTCCAGCTACGACCTGGATTTCCTGGTTCTGAAAGTGAGTAGTAATCAGGCGGCAAAGCTGCTCGGTGTAGCTGGGGAATTGTAAAACTCGGAACTTCTCCCAGTAGACAGGGGAATGTAGCCCGGAGGCGAGTAGAAAATGCCCCTTGAGTATAGCTCCTGATTTCTGAAAGATTTCCTCTACACTTTCTATTACCCTTACCCCCTCTCTGAAATAAATCCTAAATCCTAAACAAATTCAAAATTTAAAAGCGTATTGGTTCTTCAGGTTTTAGCCATTAGTGCTTTGTGCTTATTTAGAGTTTCGTGCTTTAAACTTTGGATTTGACCAAGGATTTCCACCCCCATTTATTGCCGCTTCAACCTACCCCTGATGAATGTAACTAATTACTTATAGAGCTGGCTAGTTGTTCTTCAAAGGAGTAGTTAGGAGCAAGTCCCCACTTACTTAGCGGCCAGATTGATAACCAGGCTTTGCCAATTATATCTTGGCGTGGCACTGTCCAGCCATTATGGGAATCATCAGCATTAGGGCGGTTGTCACCGAGGACAAAATATTCGTTCTCTGGAATATCACGCATGGGGACAGTATAGTTAGCATGATTTTTAACATAAGGTTCATATAGTTGCGAACCATCAATATATACCACCCCTTCTTCTATTTCTATAGTATCACCGGGTAAACCAATGATGCGCTTAATATAAGGGGGTGTATTTTGGGGTTTATGAGGTGGATAAAATACGATTATATCGCCTCGCTCAGGCTCATGAAAACGATAAACAACCTTACTTATTAAGAGACGTTGTCCTTCTTCTTGAAGGGTAGGCTCCATACAAGAGCCTACAATGGGGCAACTCTGGACTGTAGTTTGTATTAAGAAGACGATTACTACTGCCAGTACAAGCGTTACTATAATCTCACGAAGAGAAGCCCTCATTTAATACTTCCTTTTTAATTATAATTATACATTATCAGTCTTCATTCGGCTAGTATTTATTGGTGCCTGTTAGCTATAGGTTTTGTGTTGCACTTATTAAAAAGGAGGTGCTAGAATGGCGACAGTATGGACTATATGGAGCAGGCACTTTCCCTGGCTAGATTAGCTCTGGGGCAGGTTAGCCCTAACCCGGCGGTGGGGGCAGTGGTAGTTAAGGATGATGTAGTTGTGGGACAGGGCTATACCCAACCACCAGGCTCGTGGCATGCCGAGGTAGTAGCCTTGAAGCAGGCAGGAGAGGAAGCCCGAGGGGGAGTGATGTATGTTACCTTGGAGCCATGCTGCTATTATGGTCGGACTCCACCCTGTAGTGAGGCAATCATTGACGCTGGCATTACTGAGGTTCATTTAGCTATGCTTGACCCCAATCCCTTAGTTTCAGGGCGAGGCAAAGACGAACTGGAAAGAAACGGCATTAAGGCATATGTGGGTGAGCGTGAAGCTGAGGCTAGAGAGGTGAATGAAGCCTATACCAAATTCATTACTACTGGTATCCCCTTTATTACCGCCAAGTTTGCTATAAGCTTGGATGGCAAGATTGCTACAAAAAGTGGTGATTCTAGATGGATTAGTGGTGAAGAGGCAAGGAAGTATGTTCATAATCTGCGTTATACCACTGATGCTATTATGGCTGGGGTGAATACTGTACTAGCTGATGACCCTTGCCTCACCACTAGGTGTGGTGGAAAGGGAGGAACAGCTAGGAAACAACCACTCAGGGTAATTGTAGATAGTAAAGGGCGTACACCACCAACCGCGCGAGTATTTAGTGAGCCAGGCAAAACGCTTCTGGCAGTGGGCAGGTTGGTTAAGCCAGAAGGGGCAACAGCTTTAGCTCAGGTTGGAGCTGAACTATTAGAATTGCCCTCGGCAGATGGGTTGGTAGACCTGGAGAAGTTGCTAATAGCGCTTGGGGAACGGGGAATTACCAGCGTCTTAGTTGAAGGTGGTGGCATTCTTCTTGGTTCTCTATTCGACTATAGGCTAGTAGACAAAGTTATTATCTTTATTTCCCCTATAATCATTGGTGGTGAGGGGGCAAAGACGGCTGTAGCTGGTAAAGGGGTTGATAAAGTGGTAAACTCATTTAAACTAGAGCGTAGTAAGGTTGAGAAATTGGGTGAAGATTTGATGGTTAGTGGATATATTAGGGGGTAAGAGTGTTTACTGGAATTGTCGAGGGGATAGGTAGGATTACTTCGGCGACACGTGGAAATATTGTTGTCGCCACCAGTGATACTCTCCAAGGAATAGAGATTGGCGGAAGTATTGCTGTTAACGGGGTATGTCTGACAATAACCAATATTAATGGTAATTCGTTCACTGTTGACATAATGCCGGAGACATTAGTGAGGACAAATCTTGGACTATTGAAAGTGGGAGATAGAGTTAATTTGGAGAGAGCTTTAACTTTAGGGGGACGCTTGGGAGGCCATTTAGTCCAGGGTCACGTGGATGATACAGGAAGAGTAGTTTCGGTTACCTGGAGTGGTGAGACAATGCTCATTGGATTTGAAGCCTCCCCCGGAGTGATGCGCTATGTAGTAGACAAAGGTTTTATTGCTGTTGATGGGGTTAGCTTAACTGTGGTGACTGAAAACAAGGGCTCGTTTCAAATTTCTGTTGTTAACTACACCCAGAAACATACAACTCTAGGTAGCCGGCAGGTAGGTGACCTGGTTAATCTGGAGGTAGATATTATTGCTAAATATGTGGAGCAGCTTATCCAGGCTCATAGCCCAGGGATAACTACCGATTTTTTACAAAAGCACGGGTTTTTAGTCAGTTAATTTAATCTGGTTTTGATTGAAGGAGTAAGCATGGGGTTATCAAGTATTTCTGAAGCTATTGAGGATATAAAAGCAGGCAAGTTTATCATTATAGTTGATGATGAGGATAGGGAAAACGAGGGCGACCTAGCTATAGTTGCCGAGAAGGTTACTGCTGAAGTCATTAACTTCATGACCAAGCATGCCCGAGGACTCATTTGCCTGCCGATTATCGGTCAGCGACTGGACGAATTGGGAATTCCGTTAATGGTAGGAGACAACACCTCAAGGTTTTCTACTGCCTTCACTGTGTCTATTGAAGCTAAGCACAGGGTAAGTACCGGTATTTCGGCAGCCGACAGAGCCGAGACAGTAAAAGCAGTGATTAACCCGGCTACTAAAGCCGAGGATTTAGTTCGACCGGGGCATATGTTTCCGCTGCGGGCTAGGGAGGGCGGTGTCCTGGTGCGGGCGGGGCATACTGAGGCAATAGTTGATTTGGCCAGGCTAGCTGACCTTTATCCAGCAGGGGTTATCTGTGAGATTATGAATGAAGACGGTTCTATGGCACGGCTGCCCCAACTTGAGGTAATGTCGGAGAAATATGGGATTAAAATGGTGACTGTAGCCGACCTTATAACCTATCGCCGTTGTCATGAAAAGCTAGTGCACCAAATGGCTGAGGCTAAGTTACCGACAAAATACGGTGAGTTTATGACTATCGCCTATAAAAGTGATATAGACCCCGATGAGCATATAGCCTTAGTGATGGGGGATATATCTACCGAGGAGCCGGTGTTAGTCCGGGTTCATAGTGAATGTGTTACCGGTGATGTATTTGGTAGCCTTCGCTGCGATTGCGGTGAACAGGTTGCCCTGGCGATGCAAAGTATTGCTGAGGAGGGGCGAGGTGTTTTCCTGTATATGAGACAGGAGGGGAGGGGCATTGGTGTCCACAACAAGATTCGTGCTTATGCTCTTCAAGATGAAGGACTGGACACAGTAGAGGCTAATCTCTCTTTGGGGTTCGCTCCAGACCTAAGGGACTACGGCATAGGTGCCCAAATCTTGGCTGATTTGGGTTTACACACGATTCGACTGCTCACTAACAATCCTAAAAAGGTAATAGGTTTGGAAGGTTATGGACTAAAGGTGTTAGAAACACTACCTATTATCGCCTCCCCCAATCCGTATAACCGTCATTACTTGGAGACAAAACAGAAAAAAATGGGGCATCTATTACAAATACCAAATACTGCGGAGAAAAGGAGAAAGTAATGAACAAGCATTTTGAAGGTATTTTACTGGGGGAAGGGCTGAAGTTTGGGCTGGTTATCTCCCGTTTTAACGAGTTTATTACCAGGAAATTACTTGATGGGGCACAAGATGCTTTGCTTCGCCACGGTGCTAGCCAGGAGAATATAGATATTGCCTGGGTGCCGGGTTCATTTGAAATCCCACTAATAGCTAAGAAATTAGCTGAAACCAAGAGGTATGATGCTGTTATCTGCCTTGGTGCTGTGATTCGTGGTGGGACACCTCACTTTGAATACATTGCTTCTGAGGTAACTAAGGGTATTGCTAAGGTGGGTTTGGAAACTGGATTACCGGTCATTTATGGTGTAATCACTGCTGATAGTCTAGAGCAAGCCATTGAACGAGCGGGAACTAAAGAAGGGAATAAGGGCTTTGAGGCTGCAGTGAATGCCATAGAGATGGTTAATCTAACGAGGAGTATAGCTCTCAAAAAGAAGTAGCTTATAGTTAACTTCGGTGATTTGGTTAGTAGCGTTTCAATCCTAGGCTCGGTTTCTAGGCGCTGGGGATTACCTGCCCAAGATTTCCAATCAGAGGAATCTCTGGATATTTGCTTCACTCGGTAACCTTATAGACTACATCCCCTCTCCTTACCCGCTCGCTAACCTTGATACCAATAGCATCTCCGGCTTTGGCCTCTTTAACATTCACATTATCAATTTGCATTGATTCAACAACAAATTCAAGATCGGTAGTGTGACCTTTAATGTGAAGCTTATCACCCAGTTTTAGAAGCCCTGTTAACCCAATGCCAGCTACTACAGGTCTGGCGAAGAAGTCGCTTACCTTTCCGATTACTTCCTCAGGCATTTGATACCTCCTTTATGTTTAATATAAAATGGATTACTTACCTCTAAAAATAGTATAAGTCATCCAACTTGTGTAAATCAATATTAATGGGAAAATATTTTGGTGTAGGCTAGTAACATTAGCACTTTAATCTTTGACATGGCGCCAAATGCCACATATAATTAACTGATTATTATTTCTAGGAGTGAAGATTTGGCACAGGAAACTGAACCTGATGTAGTAGGTAAGGAAGAAGAGCTGGATATTGGACATATTAAACGGCGTCTGGATATGTTAGACCAGCGTATAGATAGTATTGACTCGATGATTACCGCTGTTGCTGAACGAGTAATGGACCAGCCTGTCACCGTTAATATAACCTGTCCCCATTGCGGCAAGAACATTGAGATTGCTCTCATAGGTAAAGGGAAGCCAACAAAATAGAGCGGATATATGAAATTCTTGAGAATAAGGAGGATAACTTGGAAGTAGCTGCTAGAATTAACCAGACTAAATATAATGTGTTTCAATGGAGGTATGAGCTTAGCGTATCGAAGAAGCTGGCATTAGCCCTTGGTGTAGCTTGTCTTATTGGGCTTGCTGCTCAAGTTAGAATCCTCCTTCCTTGGAGTCCGGTGCCAATAACAGGACAGACCTTTGCTGTACTCGTGGCTGGTGTGATATTAGGAAGGTGGTGGGGAGGTATAAGTCTAGCTCTCTATGCCGGGCTGGGTGCTGCCGGACTTCCCTGGTTTACTGGCTGGTCCGGTGGTTTGGGCTACCTTGCCGGACCCACTGGGGGCTATATTATCGGTTTTATCCTGGCTGCCATGTTTTTAGGTCACTTTACCGATAAGTATATTAGGTCGAGAAGCTTTTTTAGTATGCTCGGGCTTATGCTTTTTGCCAATTTTGTCCTGATTTATATACCGGGTTTGCTCCAACTACACTTTTGGCTAAGCCTGGTTAAAGGGGAAGCGGTCATCCTCTCCCAGCTCCTGATGATGGGAACCCTTCCCTTTATAGCCGGTGATATAACCAAGGCTCTGGCAGCGGCAGCTATAGCCAGGGGAATAACACCCAAATCAGCCTACAATGGAGAGGTAGATAAAGATAAATGGAGGAGTTGGCGTCTCCCCTGAAAATACTCCCCTGTACCTAAATAGTTACTTGAATGTCACTGAGATATTGGACAAGGACAATAGGTTGACGATAGGGGAGGCCTCTAGTAGAATTGTGGCATTAATGGGCGGTTAGCTCAGTTGGTTAGAGCGCTGCGTTGACATCGCAGAGGTCACTGGTTCAAATCCAGTATCGCCCACCATATCAGGGGTTTACATAATGTATTCTATCAGATAGAATACATTATTGCTTCTATAGATTCACGTTTTGCGAGGCGGCTGGAGACGAGGCGTATGAGCAACTGTGACCTCTTCAAGCGCTATTATAGTGAACTCCTGTTGAGACTACACAACAGGAAGTGTAGACCGTCAGCGATAATGGGACACAAATAGGGCCACTATAACCGTACACTCCAGGTGGGTGGCACAAGAGGTGCTGACTAAGATTAGAATTGATATAAATAGCATTTCCTTGTTCCCTAATGCGTGGGAGGCCTATTATGGCGGCTAGCATTTGGCCTGGCAATAGGCTTTTTCTTAAGAAAGAGGGAGCATATTCTCTTATAGTCTAAGGCATGTGCTATTATATCTAACTGAACACTTTGGCTGTCTGTTACTGAATAAAAAGATGAATTTTTGGATGGCCCTGCAGTATAATTGGGATACTCAGGTTGTTGACAATATAAGTAGGAATTACACTGTGTAATAAAATCGCAGTAATCAACGAAGCAATTAAATACGTGAGGAGGCAAATGTTAAAAAGAAACATCATTTTTAATCCTGGACCGGCGGCGCTGCCGCTGGAAGTTCTTAAGATTGTGCAGGAAGAACTCCTCGATTACCAGGGCAGCGGAATGTCAATCCTGGAAAGCTCCCATCGCGCTAAAGAATTTGAGGCGATCAATGACCAGGCAATCGCACTGGTACGTGAACTTCTCGGACTGGGCACTGATTACCAAGTACTATTCCTGGGCGGCGGCGCATCTACACAGTTTGCCTTGATACCGATGCACTTCATTGACGATGGCCAGATGGCCGCTTATGTGGACACCGGCGCATTTGCTTCCAAAGCCCTGAAGGAATGCCAGATTGTGGCCAAAGCGCACGTGGCATTCTCCTCCAAAGAGGAGAAGTATCGCCGGGTGCCAAAGATGAGCGAGATAAAGTACCCTGAGAATGTGGCCTATCTCCATATCTGCTCGAACAACACCATCGAAGGCACCCAGTTCCAGGAGTTTCCGAATACCGGCAATGTTCCGATGGTAGCCGATATGTCTTCGGATATCGCGTCGCGGCAACTGGATTATAGGAAGTTTTCCCTGATCTATGCCGGAGCCCAGAAGAACCTCGGCCCGGCTGGTGTGACGCTGGTGGTCATTCGTGATGATTTTCTGGCGAAGGGTAAAAAAGGCCTTCCAACTATATTCAGCTACCAGACCCATGTGGACAATAAATCGCTATACAACACGCCTCCGGTATTCGGGGTTTATATCACGAAGCTGGTGTTAGAGTGGATCAAGAGTAAGGGCGGTCTGGCAGGAATGGAGAAGATCAACGCGGCCAAGAAGGATTTGTTGTACAATGCCATCGACGCTGCTCCTGATTTCTATAAATGCCCCGCCGAGAAAGACAGCCGGAGCTGGATGAACATCACCTTACGACTGCCTACTGAGGACATGGAGAACAAATTTATCGCTGATGCCAAGAAGGAAGGCTTGCTAGGCCTGAAGGGTCACCGCTCTGTTGGAGGCATCCGTTTCTCAATCTATAACGCGGTGTCTCTTGAGGACATACAGAAGACAGTTGACTTCATGGACAAGTTCCGTAAGTCTTCATAATACGAAGCCATTCTATTACTAGCTTGCTCGCATCAAGAGAGAAGGAACCAAAGTGAACTTTATGGCTTTCTGTTACATCCGCATTCCTGGGGATTCACTCTGTATTACAGGCTATTGACAAATCAGGGGAACAGCATTAGTATTGTCCGCAGAAGAATAATATATAACCGTAGACGAAATACATACTGTAGCGTAATTTCGGAAGGTTAAGGAAATGAAATAAAGGGCACTGGAACCGCTAAGTGATGGCGGTGGCTGGTGCCCTTTTTGAGTGCCTAAGGGAGAGTACGTAAGGAGGTGCTGACGTATGAAGAAATCATTTATTATATATATGGTTTCATTCCCTTTGACACTATGTGCTCTGCTAGTAAGCTGTCAGCAATCTGCACCAGCTAGTACAGCAAACGAGATAGCACAGGAAGCAATTGAAGCCATAGCTGAGCTCGACACCTACCAATTTAATATTGATAGAATTATTACAATTACTAATGAAGAGGGACAAGCGTCCTATGTATGGGATATATACGGTGCTGTTGATGAGATTGAGAAAGAGATACACCACACTATGCAAATCAGAGGTAAAGAGGCTTCTGGATATTCTGTGGAATACAACCATGAGGAATATATGGTGGGTAATTGGTTATATGAGAAATTCGACGACGACCCTTGGAGTAAATCCCAGTCAGAGCATTATTGGCATAATCGCGATTATGCCAGTCAGCAGCTCGATTTACTAACCACCCTTATTCCAGTAGAACTTATCGGTATCGATACAGTCGACGGAGTAGATTGCTACAAAGTGCAACTCCAGCCGGACAAGGTGAGTCTCTGGTCATGGATTACATTACAAGGATGGGGTCAGGTACTGGAGGGACATCAACAAGAGCTGACTGGAGACATCGTAAGTGACTACTCTATTTTCCAGTGGATTACCAAGGATGCATATTTCCTCATCAAGAGCGTGGTAGATGTTGCTTTTAAAGTCAATTCAGACACCATAGTTTACACTGAAACCGTATTGTTACATCATTTAAACGAGCCAGTCAGTATAGAATTGTCAACCGAGGCCGAACCATAATCGTTCCCTTATTGTACTTCATAACAAAAAACAAACCTATGTTATGTCCATGTAGATACCCACAATAACACACGTTGGCGTAGGTGTGGCAGTCTAGCTCAAATCCAGCCGTTGCCACTTTGTTGTCTACTCAAACTCATTCTTAGACAATGCAGTAAGTATAGTTGCGGTTATCCCAACAGGAAGCCCACCCAACAGTGGGGTCGAAGCGAATATTGCAGAAATTGAGCCAGCGAGGGCTAAACCCCATATCTTTCTTTGTACTGCGAATATACCGCCTACTAAAGACAATATTGAACAAATAGCTAGTGGAACAGCTATGCCCGTTAGAAGAGAGGGGACAAATTCAGGTATATGTTCAGTCCCAGGGATATAGAAACCCCCAGTGATGCCAATAGCAATAAACAAACCAGCCACAGCAATTAATCCAACAGCTCCAGAGATTATGTTTAAAATACCTGCCGTTGTAGGCTTCCATGTTTTCTCCATTCATTTACTCCAGTTATAATGTGTTGAAATTTGGGTATATTTTAACACATTTACTATTGAATAACTCAAGAATTTCCATCATATATTTCGATTAGCCTTAGATGAATAGAATGTTAGTTAAGAATCCAGCCGCTGCCAATAACTTTTTATCATGGTTGAACATTCATCACGATGTTTGTGCAGTGGTAGATAATTTGAATTCAGAAATGCTTTAGGGCAATTGGGAGCGTCTAGTAGGAAGCTGGGCGCCTTAGGTTTTCGGAACCAGGGGAGTGTAATATTAATTATTAAGCACTATTTGTCTCTTGTTAGAGACCAATCAAGGCTTATAAACCAACCAAAGAAAGTTTACCCAAGAAAGATATTAATTACTGTAATCATTATAGAATGGCTCTATTCAATTCGTGTTATTTTATTACGGTGAACACTGGTCATGTAGCGGATTACCCCACGTAAGGCTTTCCAATCAAGGATTATGTGTATTATCGTTACAGCGACGACAGCCACACAAATCCAGAAATGTATCTCCCCCCATTCCTGCTTAGTGATATTAAATAATAACGGTTGCTTCCCAGCTTGGCGTACTTCAGGGGCAAGCCAAAGGACGAGGCCTGAAAACGCTGATAAAACCCATGCGGTTATCAATGCTATGGCTGTTATTGCTCTAGTGTAAACCTTTACTTTAATTGGTCGTCTGTTTGGCATGGTACCCCCTTTGGAACTGGCGTAATTTGCCTTATTATACTTCTAAATGATGATATTTCAACAGGAACACAGACGTCTCGATGTTCATATGGCTATTTAACCGCATGTTTAGTAAAAAATAGTATGGTAGGTGTATCAAAATAATCATCCTGTAATTACTACTAAAAACTGATACAATCAGGACGCATACTGTCTAGGGTAGGGGAAGGAGAAATTAATAGTTAGCCGGCCTATTGTTTCTACGATTGTTAAGTGGCCGTGGACGTCGAAGAAATATTGCGCATGTGAGCCCAAGCAAGCTGACAGCAGTCACTAACATGAATGCCAGCGTGTAAGCGGTAGTAGTGTCATATATGATTCCAGCTACGACTGGTCCAATAGACTCACCTACTATGCCCACGGTTAACGCAAAGCCCATGATTTGGGCATAACTGGTACGTCCAAAATATTCTCCGACAATCGTGGGGAAAGCTACCACTATCGCTCCGCCACTGATTCCGAAAAGAACAGCGTATAGATATATTAGGATGGGATTTCTTGTAGTCAAGAGGATGATAAATGCACATATCTGTAGTACAAAGCTAGTAATTATGAGCTTTCTCATGTTGATTCGAAGCGCTAAGGCGCCGAATCCTAATCTCCCGATGATGCCCATTCCCGATACCAAACTGTAAAGCAGTGCTGCTATTATTACAGAGAAGCCTATGTCTTTAAGATAGGCAATTTGGTGTGCCGTCATAGTCCCAAATGCATAGTAGTTTGTAGCCCCAATGAGCATGATGAGCCACAAAGCAGGTTCCCTAATGGCTTGCCTTATATGCCAGTATGTAGACTTCGCGTCACTATTACTTTTTATCAGGTCTTCCACCCTAGAGGAACTGCCTGTCTCTACTATCTTCCCATAAGGAACTTGACCCAAATCTTCAGGCATGTTTTTGATTAGTACCAAACCGCCAATCAGGACAGCAAAGGTGAGATTCATACCGCCAAATACTATCCAGGTATTTTGCCATCCCACACTGGCAATCAACCATGCAGCAAGTGGTGGAAAAACAAAGCCTGCCAGCCCATTGACCCCAAACAGAAATCCCATACTTAATGACCTTTTATCTATGAACCAGTTATTAACGAGTGTGGTGCCGGCCAGATACATTCCGAACCCAGCTCCCAATCCAACCAAGACTCCGAAGAAGAAATACAGGTGCCATAATTCGCTACATTGTGACATTCCAAACATTCCGAGAGCAGCAAGTGAGTTACCAAAGATAATGTTTTTTCTGGGACCAAATTTTGCAATCGAGGCTCCTATCAATGGGCTAGTTAATCCAAAGGTCAGCAAGCCTAGAGAAAGCCCTGCTCCAACGGCAGCCCGACTCCAGCTAAGATAATCTGACATAACAGGAAGGAACACTCCGTAGGAAAAGAAAAACGTACCGCTAGAGGTGAAAAAAACGAGCATAGCTCCCGCTAGAACAAACCATCCATAAAACGAATTGTCTCTCTGCCGCATCACGAGTTTATCCTTATTCTTGAATGGCGCACTTGAGATTATATCACTTATGTTGCTTACATGGTCATAATGTGATAGATAGAGACCAATAGTTTGTGATTTATTTACCTCGGTGGGCTAGACAGTTAGACTAAAAGTCACTTAAAAAGTTCTGTCTATCCTCCAGTACCGACCACTTAGTATTAACGAGAAACCAAACAGGTCCTCATCGAATAATTACTTCCCTAACTTGGCAGGTCATCAATATTCATAGTCGGCTGGTTCGTCGTACGGTGTGCTTCTACTACCTTTTCAAGTATATGATTATGGTGCTGGGATTTTTTATTGTCACTGTGGGGTTTTCTCCTCGCCTTTGGTAAAGTCTCTGAGCTTTTCAGCTAGAGTTGCCAGACGCTTTTGGACTCTATCATTAATGGAATTCGGCTCAAAGCTGCCATCTTCTAGCAATTGTCCCGCCTTTAGCCCGGTAAGTACTTCAATTCCTTCATCAATGGTGCTTACCGGATAAATATGAAAATTCCCTGACTCAACTGCTTCCACTACCTCCTCTTTAAGCATTAAATTCCTAGCATTACTGGCAGGGATAAGAACTCCCTGTTGACCATTCAGACCCTTAGCTTTGCATACCTCAAAAAAACCTTCAATCTTTTCATTCAATCCACCAATAGCCTGCACTTCACCCTTTTGGTTAACGGAACCAGTAACAGCAATAGCTTGCTTTATCGGTACATCTGTCAGGCGAGAGAAGAGGGCGTAGAGTTCTGTACTTGAGGCGCTATCGCCTTCTATCTCCTGATAGCTTTGTTCAAATACGAGGCGAGCTGATAGAGACAATGGAATATCCCGAACATATTTTTGAGTTATATAGCCGCTTAATATCATAACTCCCTTGGTATGAAGGCGACCGCCCAACTTAGATTCTCTCTCAATGTCAATCAGTCCCTCCCTACCTACGCCGACACTGGCTGTTATTCGGGTCGGCTTGCCAAAGGAAAAATCGCCGAGGTCTATTACCTCTAGACCATTTACCTGCCCTATATTCTCTCCCGCGGTATCTATAATAATCATGCCCTTATCTATCATCTCGTTAATACGATGCTGGATGAGATTTGAGCGATATACTTTCTCTTCTATCGTCTTTTCCACGTGCCTGGCTTCTATAAGCGACGTGCCCTCCTCCCCTGCCCAGAAGTTGGCCTCACGGATAATATCGGCTATATCGGCAAATAGGGTAGACAGCTTTTCTTGGTCACCGGCTAGTCGTGAGCTATGCTCTGTGATTTTAGCCAGGGCCGGACTGGTCAGATGTTTTAGATTTTCCTCCGTGCACAACCGGCAAATAACAGATGTGTAGTTTTTCAGATTAACCTCTGTATTATCCATGCGGGTATCAAAATCAGCCTTAACCTTGAATAATTCCTTAAACTCCAAATCCAATCGCCATAACAGATAGTAAAACAATGGCTCTCCGATAACCACTACCTTAATATCCAGCGGAATGGGTTCTGGCTTCAGGCTCTTTGTGGCTAGGGAGCCGAGCCGTTCACCTAGCTCTTCAATAACAAGCTTGCCATCGCGAAGGGTTCTTTTCAACCCATCCCAAGACTGAAAGTTTGTCAGGATATCCTCAACCCTCACCACAAAATAACCACCGTTAGCTTGGTGCAGAGAACCACCTTTAATCATGGTAAAATCGGTAAATAAAGCTCCAAACTGGGCTTCCTTCTCAATACGACCAAGCAGATTGTTAAAAGTAGGATTCAACTCTAGAATCACTGGTGCTCTCTGTAACTCTGAGTTATCAACCAGAACATTTACCTCATATTTCCTGAAAGATTGTTTCCTGACCACCTCCTGTATGGCAGCTGAGACATCTGAATCTGATACGCTCGGTTCTGCCCTGAACTGCTCAAAGTTCTCAATTACATCCTGCTCAACTTCATTTAGGTAATCAATCACCTGTGGAAGCTGGTTGTATTTATTATGCAGTTCTCCAAATAGGGGACTAATAGAGTAATTTGCCACATCGCGGTCAATATCTTCCAGCTGTTTCTGAACATTACGTTCCTCAGTCTTTACTTTGGCATTTTGCTCCTGTACCTCCGTAGCTAATCCCATTCGCCTCTCTTCCAACTCCTCTTTGTCTGTGGCACTTAACTTTGTATACTCCTCCGCAGTCATTGGTTCACCGTTAGAGGCTGGTATAAGAACTAGTCCTACCGGTGTAGTTTGCAGCAGAAGCCCATTATCGATGGCCTTTTTATTAAGGGCGTGGAATACTGCCCTTTTCTTTTTGTTGAGAGACTCGGTTAATTCACTCCGCCGGTCAAAATATTCCTTACTAGTAAAGGCCTGGGCAATACTTCGGTGCACATTATCTATAGTGCGTTTCAAGTCTTTTTGTATACCTTGCCCCATGCCGGCTGGCATCTTTAATGCTCTAGGGCAATATGAATCACGAAAGTTATGTACGTAACACCAGTCGGGCGGGGTTTCCTTCTTGGCAGCCAGTGTCTCCAGAAAGGACTTGATCGCCGTAGTTCTGCCGGTTCCTGCTGGTCCTGAAACGAAAATGTTAAAGCCTAGTTTCGGGATATTGAGTCCAAATTTAAGAGCGCTGAGGGCTCTATCCTGACCAATAATGCCTTCTATAGGCTCTAACTCCTCGGTTGAATTGCATTTAAATACCGAGGGGTCATTCCTTTTTCTTACTTGCTCCGCAGATAGTTCATTAGCCATTGTCTACCTCCTTACTCCAGCATAAATGCATAATGCGATAAGTATTATGTATTAAATGGCTTACAACATTCTACACTTCCTGAGCTAATATGCTCCAGGGGTTGTCTCCATAATTACCACTTCTATTTTTGCTTGTTATTCTTCTTTGTCCCAGTTTTGCATCATTTCCTTTAGGCGCTGGGCAAGCTTGGGCTTGGTACGCAGGCGTTCAATGAAGATAGGACAGCCCTCGAGCAACGAGTTCTGAGCAGCAGTTGCCATACTTGACAAAAGGTTTTGTATGCTGAGGTCAGCCTGTTGCGAAGTATTCATTCCCGGTGCTGATGACTCTAGCTGCCGGCGGATGTCATCAGCAGTGAACCTCATTGGCATCACACAGGATTTATACCACGGGCACTCCTTGCACTGGACTACTGCATATGCTTCATCTAAAACATCACTCATGTCTAACCTCCTCTTAACAAATGTATTAACTATGGCATAATTTTACTAAGTCTACTCTCTATTTCAGCCACACTAAGAAAAGCACCAACCTTCAAATCTTGAATAATACCATCTTTATCAATAAAGAAGGTGGTAGGGAGGCCTACGATATTGTAATTTTGGGTTATGCTCCCTCTTGTATCCAGTAGCACTGGAAAGGAAAAACCCTGGCTTTGCATAAACTCCCCCACTTGGGAAGCGCTATCACCATTATTAATAGCCAGAAACACCAGTCCATTGCCTGACCATTCAGTATACACTTGTTGTAGATAGGGCATTTCCACACGGCAAGGGGAACACCACGTTGCCCAGAAGTTAATTAACACTGGTTTACCCCGAAGGTCACTGAGGGAAACAGATTGTCCATCGGTATCCTGATAGTGGAAGTCAGGGGCTGGCTTACCTATCACAGGGTTTTGATTGGTCCCCGTGGAGCAACTGGCTACAAATAGCCCTGAGACCATCATTAGTAGCAGTGTTACTTTTAGAATTTTATTCATAATTAACCACCAAGCATAATTCTACCTCTAAATTATATATGAAACAAAGTCAGATTATTAGTAAAGTCAGATTATTAGTAAAGTCAGATTATTAGTTAGGATAAGTATACCTACGGCTATAAGCAGCGCGCCACTGACAATATAGACTACACGGGAATAACGGTTGATACGCTTTATTAAGGGGGTCATAGAATCAAAGGCGGCTCCTATTATTAGGAAAGGAAGCCCCAGTCCCAAAGAATAGATAGCTAGCAGGTAAGCACCGCTCCGGGCTGTCTCAGAAGCCCCAGCAAGAGTCAAGATGCTTCCTAGTAACGGACCAGTGCAAGGAATCCAGGCTATGGGGAAAATAGCTCCGATTATAAAAGAGCGCAGGTAACCGGTAGTATTGCCCGGTGAGGCAGATAGACGCTTTTCATAATTTAACCAAGGAATTTTCAGAGCAGCCAACATGAACAAGCCAAAGGCTATTAGCAAGCTACCAGCTATATTACGCATTAACCCTAGATGAGGTCCGATGGTAAATCCTAGCAGACCAGCACTGACTCCCATAAAAATAAAGACTATGGAAAACCCGATAACAAAGCTAAGCGAATGAAGGAATATGGGGAGACGGCTTCTATTTATTTTAGCCTCAAATATTTCAGGCCCAGCAAGGCTAGCGAGATATACTGGTACTAGAGGCAGCACGCAGGGTGAAAAGAAAGATAACAACCCGGCGATGAAGGCGCTTAAAAAGGATATGTTTTCCATTACCTACCTTTAACAATAACCTTAATATTAATCAGTTTGATTCAAAATATCAAGTTAATCAGCATTTGATAATTAGCTTGCGTTTTCTCTTCAATTTTGATATACAAAATAAGAGGAGAACTAATGAACATCTACCACATTGCCTATGCCCCAATGATTAAAAGCGTTCACCTTTACTTGTGGGGATGCAATTTGAACTGCCGGGGTTGTGTGCTGAAGAAAGAGATATATGACCCCCACTTGGAGGAGACCAAAGATGCTCTCTTCAAAGAAGAAAGGAAAACTGCTCAAACACCACAAAGTTTTTTGGATTTAGAACAAGCTATGGAAATTTTGGGAGGGTTGGAGGTAAAGACAGTTATTTTCACCGGGGCTGAGCCTAGCCTCGACCCCCAGTTGCCTCAACTGGCTGAGTTCCTACACAGGGAATTCAGGAGCTGTAATATTCTCTTTACCAATGGGTTCAACCTCACTGACCTTGAGCACATAGATAAGGTGGTGTTCGGTATACCAGCTGTTACCGATAGTCTCTATCGTCATTACACAGGGAAATCCAATAACACAGTCCTGAACAACTTTGTCAGGCTCAATCAGTCAGGCACAAAGTTAGGAGTCCAGAGTATTTATATTCCTGAATATATTGACTCTTTGGAAATTGAGAACATCGCTAAATTCATCGCTGAGGTAGATGAAGGCATCCCTTATATTATAAATGCCTATATCCCGGTTGGTGGTAACCCATGGCGGCAACCCACTGCCGAAGAGGTGGAAGAGGCAGCCACCAGAGCGAAAAGGCATCTGCTTAATGTCTCCTATTTAGCAGGGAGCGCAGAGGTGAAATTTGAGGTGTTGAGGGTTTTTTGATTATGAGCCTTGTGTCAACTTGAACTATCTTTTGTGGAGCAAGCCATAATCGAAGCTTGGTTCACTAGAAAATATGGTTTGACTTTTCCTCTCAATTCTAATATACTAAAATAAAGTTGAATAAACTAATAGATAATTGAATAAGTAGCCTAGAGGTGCCTGAACGCGAGTGAAGGTATAAGTGGAGAGCAAATCGGTGAAAATCCGGGGCGGCCGCGCCACTGTGACTGATGAATAAAACCGTCAGAAGCCAGAACGCCAGCCTCTAAGTATCCTACATTACTCCGCGGGGGAGGGGTAGGATGTTTTATTGGATTCTATTTACCCTCACCTCCAGGTGAGGTTTTTTTGTTCAATTTTGTAACAGAGGTGAAAAAATGAGAAGCAAACTGTGGAGATTGGGGACGCTTTATTTGGTTTTAGTTATGGTGGTGAGTCTTATTATGGCTTGCGCACCACCTGACGAAGATGAGGTACCATCTCCGATAGAAGTGACAGACCAACTGGGCAGGGTAGTTAAATTAGAGAAATTCCCGGAAAGAATTATTTCTCTTGCCCCAGGCAATACTGAGATACTGTTTGCGTTAGGGTTGGGTGATAAAGTAGTAGGGGTGACTGACTTTTGTAATTACCCAACAGAGGCTCAAGAGAAGCTTAAAATAGGTGGTTTTAGTACGCCGAATATAGAAGAAGTGGTTGCCCTTTCTCCAGAACTGATATTAGCTACCGAACGACATGAAGCGAGCATCATTCCAGCGCTTGAGGGAAAGGGACTGGCTGTTTTCGCTTTAGACCCCAAAACCCTTGATGAGATATTGGAAGCTGTCACCCTGGTTGGAGATATTACTGGCAACGAAGAGGTGGCTTCCCAGTTGGTGACCGAGATGAGTAACCGAATTAAGGCGGTAACTGACAAGACAGACAATCTGCCCGAGGCTCAAAGACTAAGAGTTTTGTATATCTGCTGGCATGACCCCTTGAAGACAGCTGGGGGAGATACCCATCATGAGGAACTAATTGTAAAGGCAGGCGGAATAAATATTGCTCACGACCTAACTGGTTTTCCGATGATTAATTTAGAGACAGTCATTGACGCTAATCCCCAGGTGATAATTACCGGTGCTGGTATGGGCACAGGTGAAAACAAGCCTCTTCAGCTTGCCCTGACCGAGCCGAGACTAGCGGATGTTGATGCCCGCATTAATAACCGGATATATGCGATATCTACTGACTTGTCTGGTCGTGCTGGACCTAGAATAGTTGATGGGCTGGAGAAGTTTGCTGAATCCATACACCCGGAACTATTCGTTTCAGTTGAATAGACAAACTTGATAGATAACACGGGTGCGCTATACTGCCACTGTATCTAGCAGGATGGTAATTGTAAAAATTAGAAATTTCCTGCTTGAGGGACTAAGGAGATGGGGGAAGTGGCGGGTGTAGCTGGAAGACATTTTGCCAATGTCTCTTGCTTAAAGGGGAATGAAGACCTGAAATATGAGGTGTTAAGGAATTTCTGATTATGGCTCTGGAACAACTTAAACCATCTTCTACGGGGCAAGCTATACCAATCCATCTGCCTCACTGGCGTAGTCGTATATATGGTATTTTAGGACTTCTCATCTTGCTTACGGTGGTAGTGGGATTTGCCACCACTTTTGGTAGCGTTCAAATTCCTTTCTCAACCATATTCGGCACACTACTTTCGAAATTGCCCTTGGTTGACATAACTCCTGTCTGGCCGAGCACTACAGAGACCATAATTCTGGACATACGCTTGCCAAGGGTGATTCTGGCAGGTCTTGTCGGGGCTGCCCTGGCTGTAGCGGGGGCTACGTATCAGGGGTTGTTTCGCAACCCATTAGCTGACCCTTACCTTATCGGCGTGGCTCAAGGAGCATCGCTAGGAGCAGTCATTGGCTTCTTACTCCCATTTAACTGGCAGGGAATGGGGTTTGGGCTTATTCCTCTACTCGCCTTCGTCGGAGCACTGTTGAGCGTAGCCATTGTTTATAATCTGGCTCGAGTAGGCAAAGCCCTGCCTGTGACTACCCTTATCCTGGCCGGTGTGGCTTTGGGAGCCCTTTTAGGGTCAATTGTTTCTTACCTGATAATCACCAGTGGAGAAAAGATGCACGGAATTCTATTTTGGCTTATGGGTAGTTTCTCCTTAAGCGAGTGGACGGAGGTAAAGGTTGTTCTTCCCTATATAGTGGTGGGGGTAGTCATCATTCTGCTTTACTCTCGCTCGCTTAATATAATGCAGCTTACCGAGGAGCAGGCTCAACAGCTAGGAATCAATGTAGAAAAGGTCAAGCTTATTCTTCTTGCTGCTGCTACCCTGATTACTGCTGCCGCTGTTTCTTTCGTAGGCACTATCGGATTTGTTGGCATCATTATACCTCATGCCGTGCGCCTGGTTTGGGGAGCGGATTACCGTTTCCTATTACCCTTGTCCATTCTCACCGGTGCCGTCTTTCTAATTCTCGCCGACCTTGTAGCTCGTACCGCTTTAGCGCCTACGGAGATACCGATAGGGGTAATAACTGCCATCTGTGGAGCGCCCTTCTTCCTTTACTTATTGCGGCGCAAGAGAAAAGCAGTATTCTTTTAAGGATAGCCTAAAATGATTAAACTAGAACTACAAAGTGTCGGAGTTGCCTACGGTCATAATCTGGTGGTGAAGGATGTGACCTTTCAGGTGATGCCTGGGGAGATGGTGGGACTTATTGGGCCGAACGGTTCTGGTAAGTCAACCATTATTAAGGCAATAAGCCGCGTTATATCACTCCACTCGGGGAAGATACTCTTAGATGGGAAAGATGTATTCAAGATGCCAAGGGGAGATTTGGCTCGCTCGCTCGGCGTAGTTCCTCAGATGTCAATACTTCCCAGCGCCTTTACCGCCTTTGAGATAGTGCTCATGGGGAGGAATCCCCACCTTGGACTTCTTCAGTATGAAAGTAAGAAAGACATGGCTATAACTTGGCAAGCTATGGAGAGGACAGCAACCCAGCCACTCGCTGAACGAATAGTGTGCGAGCTTTCAGGTGGGGAGATACAGCGTGTAGTCGTTGCTCGTGTCCTGGCTCAAGAGCCGAAGTCAATCCTTTTAGATGAGCCGACGGCGAATTTGGATATCAGGCATCAGATTGAAATCCTTGACCTGATTAAGAGTCTGTGCCTGGAAAAGAATTTAATGGTTGTGATTGCTCTTCATGACCTAAACCTTGCCTCACAATATTGTGACCGGTTAATCCTGATAAATAACGGGACGGTTCATGCTCAGGGGACTCCAGAGGAGGTCATCAATTCTCAGAACATCAAGGAGGTCTATGGAGCTGATGGCTGCGTCTATGCCCATCCGGTTAATGGACTCCCTGCCGTCATACTCAAGGCAGGTAATAGCCGACATGCCAATTCCAGAGATACGATAGAAGGGGGTATAATTTAACAGTTGTGGAGATTCCACTTCTATTGTCTCTAGCTCTAGTTATTAGTTTGGTTTGGGATGAACTGCCTGGCGATATTCACCCCAAACTCTTCTTATAGCCAGCTGGAATGCACAAAGGAGAACAATTATGAAACATGCCGTTGTCAAGGAAGGAGAGCTCTTAGTATCTCTTGGTGGGGGCTATTTCGGGGTTAAAGCGGCAAGGCTTGGCAAGGAATGTAAAGCCAGGACAATGATACTAGATACAAATCCAGATTGCGCAGCTCGGGAAATAGTTGATGTTGTATTGACTGGGCAAGAAGCTATAGAAGCGGGACTAGTATCGCTCATCATTGGTGATGCAATGGAAATCTTGTTCAGCATCTTGGAAAGAGAGGTACCACAGTGGATTATCCCTGCTGTCCCGGGGCATGCACTGGGTAAGGTAGTTAAAAGTTGGTTAACGATGAAGGGGCATAAAGTAGCTAGTGGCGGAGGTTTGATGAGAGAGGTCTTAGCCGATTTACCTAATAGATTGGTTCTGAGCGCCGATGAGGAGTCCGGTATTGTCATGTCGAGTTATATGCCCGAGGGGATGAGGTGCCAGGATAACTGTTCTCAGCTTGGAATATGCCCGGTGACCAAGCGAAAGAAGCCGGCTGCTATGTATGAACTTCTTGAATTTTCAGTCTTCGAGGCAGTTGATTACTTTAAGATTTTTGCAAGTCGTCAATTTGAAGGAGTGGGAGGAGTACCGGGTCCAGTGGTGAAAAAGACATTAGAGCATCTGGCGAGTCTCACACCACCCTATTCGTTAGCTATCGGCACTTCGTGTCGGTGCCATGGTATATTGAGTCTCTTTAAAGTGGAGTAGGAGCTTATCTATGAAAATGACCAAGGGTGTAACAAGACAACTGCTGGGAGAATTCCATGGGATTAGGGGAGAAATCGTTAGTCATCAGGTTTGGGGAATCCCAGCCAATGCTCTGGCTTTGTATCTACCGGAAGCCCGGAACGCCTTAAGCGGGCGACAGGGGTTCAAAGAGATAGAGGCGGTTTGTAACTGTCATCTCCCCAAGCCTCTTTGTCAGTCACTGCACGAACGATATCGTGACTGGGAAACATATTTTGGAGAACTCCTGACAGAAGTTCTTATTGAACTTAACCTATCCCCGGATAGGGTGGCCGTTTTATCCACTGGGGTAAATATGGAGCATCTAGCCTGGGCGGAGGAGGTTTATAAAGAGCTTTGGGCGCTGGCTTTCGTTACTGCTGGGATTAAAACAAACGCTATGAGGATAGGGAAAGACAGGGCAAGTACCATTGAGCGGAATGGACAATTTGAAGAGGCAGGAACCATAAACATAATCGTACTTACCAATGCCTCATTTGACCAAGCTGCCTTAGCCTCTTCATTCATCACTATAACTGAAGCTAAAATTATTGCCTTGCAGGAGTTGAATGTAAGAAGCTCTTATAATCCCGACTGGCAGGCAACAGGCACCGGTACTGACCAGATTATAGTGGTGTCAGGGAGGGATACCAAACAGACCTATGTTGGTGGACATACTAAAATAGGTGAACTAACGGCACGTGCAGTTACCCGAGCCACCATTGATGCCATCAATAAGAGGCTCAACGTTTCTGATTAAGATTATTAAAGATGGATTTCTAAACGATAGGTAGTTAATATTGTATATAGTTTGGAGTTTAAGAAGGCGTGGATATATTATTAATACTGTTCCTGGCACTGGCTATTGATTTAGCTTTGGGTGAACCACCTCCTATCATACACCCCGTGGTATGGATGGGAAAGGTCATTTCATTCCTGGAAAGGGTTAATATTGGTCGTTCCCCATTCGTTCAGTTTCTCTATGGGTTCGTGATAACCGTGGCCATTATGGGGTTGTTTACCGCCCCTGTTTATTTCATGCTCTTTTATCTAAAGAGCCTTAGCCTTAGCTTTGACTGGGCGTATGTAATTGCAGGAGCTGTGCTCCTCAAATGCACCTTTTCCCTGAGAGAACTGCGGCAGGTAGCCATCAGGGTCAAGAGACTTCTCCTGAAGGAGAAACTGGATGATGCCCGCTTTGAGCTGTGCTTATTGGTCAGTCGTGATACCCAGAATTTACCCAAGCCACTGTTAGTATCGGCTACCGTAGAATCAGTGGCAGAGAGCACCTGCGATAGCTTTATTGCACCCATCTTCTATTTTCTGCTCCCTTTGCTCTTTGGTGTTCCAGGGTTCTTTGGCGTTATAGGAGCTGTTGCCTATCGGGTAGTCAATACCCTAGATGCTATGGTAGGCTATCATGGGAAATATGAGTATTTGGGGAAGTTTGCCAGCAAGTTGGATGATGTGCTTAACTTTATACCAGCTAGACTAACGGCGCTACTCTTGGCTTTAGCTACTTTTTTATCGAGAAAGGGTACTCGAACCTCGTGGCAGGTTGTACTCGGTGAGCATTCTAAAACTGAGAGCCCCAACGCTGGTTGGCCTATAGCGGCCATGGCAGGTGGGCTCGATGTACAGTTAGAGAAGGTGGGGTATTATAAATTAGGTAAGGCAAACGCCCAGCTAGTGCCAGAAACCATTGATGCTGCGTTGAAGCTGGTGCAGGTAGCGGTGTTGTCCTGGGTCTTGATATGTTTCATAGCGGGGGTAATTCGCTTTGCCGTTACGACCTAAACCTGAGATAGAAAAGCTGGAAGCCTGTCCTCATGGTGGACCAAACTGGGCTGAGTTATCGGCTATGGGTCTTATTCCTGAGGAAGTTATTGACTTTAGTGTCAGCACCAACCCATTTATGCCCCCGCCGGCAGTAAAGGAAATCTTTAATACTATCGACATTGACCACTACCCTGATTCAGAGGCAACCGAACTTAGGCAGTGTCTTTCGGAAAAACTGGGGGTGGCATCGGGTAACATTCTGGCGGGAAGTGGTGCCATGGAGCTTATTCGCCTTATCGCTTTGACTTACTTCGGGCACGGAGATTCCGTCCTGATTCTGGAGCCAACCTTTGGTGAATACAAAGTCGCTTGCCGAATAATGGGTTCGGAGGTTTTTGAGCAATGGGGGAAGGCAGAGGAGAACTTTGCCCCGAGAATAGAAGAGACAGTCGGCCTTATCAGGCAACGCCGCCCTAAGGGGGTTTTTATCTGCAATCCTGGCAATCCTACTGGGCAATACCTCTCCAGAAAGGAGGTTGAGGCAATATTAGATGCCTGTGTTGATTGCCTGCTCGTTCTGGATGAGGCATACATTGCCTTCACTGAGGGAAGCTGGTCTTCTACTGACCTAGTTTCCCGGAACAATGTGATTATTATGCGTTCTATGACTAAGGACTATGCTTTAGCTGGACTGCGTTTAGGCTATGCTATCGCCAATGAGGAGATTATCCAGAATCTAAGTAAGGTCTGTCCTCCGTGGAATGTCAATGTAGTGGCTCAAAAGGCAGGGGTTATCGCGCTAAAGGATACAGAATATCTCAAGCGGTGTGAGACAAAGATTAGACAGGTAAAATATTTTATGATAGATGAGCTTGGCCGAAGCGGCTTCAAATTAGTGCCATCAAAGACGAATTTTTTCTTGGTAAAGGTGGGCGATGGTAAAAGCTTCCGAAATGCTTTGTTACGGTATGGCATCATGGTTCGCGACTGTGCTTCCTTTGGATTGACGGAGTATGTCCGTATTGCGCCCCGCACCATGCCGGAGTGCCAAAAGCTCATCACTACCATCAAGGCGCTAAAGCGTGAGGGGGAACTAAATGTCAGTATCTAATACTTTGGAGTCTGCTTTCAATTATACAACCGTTGTCCAAGCCCTTGAAGAAAGTGTGAGGCGTAATCTAACCGATGGGCTTCTCTTATCAGGTGGGCTGGACACAGCTATGCTTGCCTACCTAACTTCAAAGTGGGTCAAACCAGGCTGTATTACAGTAGCCCTGCGCGATGCCCCGGCACCGGATGTTGACTACGCCAAGCTAGTAGCCAGCCGTTTGGAACTGAAGCATCATGTCCACTATTTTGGAAATGAGGAACTGGACGAGAATATTCAAGATGTAATTAGGATTCTGAAATCCTTCGACCCTATGGAAATTCGTAATAGTGTAGCTATCTATATTGCGCTGAAGGTAGGGAGAGACCAGGGTATATCGACTTTTATGACGGGGGACGGGTGCGACGAACTTTTCGGTGGTTATAGCTTCCTCTTCGGACTGACCGAAGAGCAACTGGACAAGGCACTGAATAAAATATGGAGCAATATGAGGTTTTCTTCAATACCCTTAGCTAAGGCTCTGGGGGTGGAAGTTAGACTTCCATACTTAGACCCACAGTTCAGAGCTTTCGCTACAGGGTTAGATACAGGTCTGAAGATTAGAAGTGAAAAGGGAGAGGTGTGGGGCAAGTGGATTCTGCGCAAGGCTTTTGAGAATATTATGCCACAGGAAATAGTATGGAGGGTTAAAGCCCCAATAGAGGTAGGAAGCGGCACCACTATACTCCCGTCCCTTTTCGATTCAAGAATCTCAGACCTTGAATTCAACGAAAAGAAGATAAGATACCTCAATGAAGATAGAGTTGTCATTAGAAGTAAGGAGCATCTTTTCTACTACGAGATTTACCGAAGTGTGATTGGCGTTCCTTATAGGGATGCCAGTAACGCCAAGAACTGCCCGGATTGTGGTTCAAATGTTGAAGAGGGAGCCTCGTTTTGTAAGACATGTGGTGCTTACCCTGTATAGAGCCTCACCAGGGGGTTCTCGCTTTATGATAGGAGACAGTGATGAGGTTAGAGTAGGTCTTTCTGGAAGGGCTAAGGTTGACAAATAACTGATACAGGAGGTAGAAGTGACGGAAGTCTTATCCAATATAATTGAAATGATAAAGCCTCTAGATGAAGGGGCAATGGCTCAAGCTCGAGCACGGCAGGACATGTTGACCAAGCCACAGGGTGCCCTGGGTAGGCTGGAGGAACTGTCCATTCAACTGGCTGGCATTCAGGGTAAGCCCATACCTCAAATCAACCACAAAGCTATTATCACTATGGCTGGCGACCACGGGGTGGTAGCGGAAAAGGTAGGTAACTGGCCTCAGGAGGTTACCACTCAGATGGTTTATAATTTCCTCGGTGGTGGGGCAGGAATAAATGTGATTGCTCGCCAGGCAGGAATTAGAATTATTGTGGTTGATATGGGGGTGGCATCTGAGATAGAAACTAACCCTCAGCTTTTATCCAGGAAGGTTGCTCCTGGTACCCAAAATATGTGTTTAGGTCCAGCTATGACCGATGAGCAGGCGATGAGGGCAGTAGAGACAGGGATTGAAATAGTGAGGGATGAGGTGGCTAAGGGTCTGGATATAGTGGGCACTGGTGATATGGGCATCGGTAATACTAGTGCCAGTAGCGCTATCTGTGCCGTTATCACTGGAAGACCGGTAGCTGAAGTAACAGGTAGAGGTACTGGTATAACTGATGAGCAGTTGGCGCATAAAGTGGAAGTAATAACTAAAGTCCTGACAGTGAACCACCCTGACCCGGCTCAGCCTTTGGATGTACTGGCAAAGGTGGGTGGCTTTGAGATTGGTGGGCTGGTTGGGGTGATGTTAGCAGCCGCCGCTCACCGCATTCCGGTAGTTGTTGATGGTTTTATCTCTGGGGCGGCAGCTCTCATTGCCACGGCATTGGCACCGGGGTTGAAGGACTTCATTATATCGGCTCATGTTTCGGCTGAGGCTGGTCACAAATCATTACTCAACTATCTGGGGCTTACACCCTTACTGGATTTGGGCATGCGTCTGGGTGAGGGCACCGGTGCTGCCTTGGCAATATTTTTAGCTGAGACTTCAGCCAGGATTTTGGCTGAGATGGCTACCTTTGCCGAGGCTGAGGTGTCAGAAAAGGAAGAGTAATAAAATTGGCGTTACTGGTAGCGATAAGGTTTCTAACCACTATTCGATTACCCTGGAGGCGTGAAGCTAGCCATGAGGAATTTGTACGTTCCGTGGGTTATTACCCTGTGGTCGGTTTCCTTATTGGTCTAATTCTATATGGGCTCTGGTGGCTTCTTAGTCCTTTTTTACCTCCGTCTATTGTTAATATATTATTGATTATTGCCTTAGTGGTGATTAGTGGCGCATTGCACCTTGACGGCTTTGTTGATACCTGTGATGGGATAGGTGGGCACAAGACTCCTGAAGAAAGATGGCGAGTATTGCATGACAGTCGGGTCGGTGGTTTTGGTGTTATTGGTGCTTGTTGCCTACTGCTGGTTAAATTTATCACACTGAATAGTGTGCCTGAGCCTTTACTGATGATGACCCTGATATTAATGCCAGTGGTAAGTCGTTGGGCAATGGTCTATGCTATTTTTATCTATCCCTATGCCCAGCCATCAGGTTTAGGGAAGGAGCGTAAGCAGGCTACTGATTTACCAAGGTTCATCGAGGCAACAATAATAGCTTTGGCGGTAGCTGTAGTCTTAGCTTGGCCAGCTTGGCTAGCAGGCTTGGCGATAATGGCAGGCATCTGGGTTGTAGTGATGGTGATGGGAGCCTATTTTAAGGGTAAGTTTGCTGGTCTTACTGGTGATACCTATGGGGCTATAAATGAGGTAGCTGAGGTTTGTGTGCTCATCCTTATTTGTTTGCTGGCTCACAACCAGTGGTTGGGATTGACCTAGTTCGGAGATATAATTGTCTAGATTATTTCTGGTGAGACATGGCGAGACTGAATCAGGCAGTACTCTAAGGTACTGGGGACAGAGTGATGTTAAGCTAAGTACCCTTGGACTCAGCCAGGCTGAGAGATTATGCAACCGGCTGGTAACAGAGAAGTTTGATGCAATTTATACCAGTAACCTTAGGCGGGCTTCAGTAACCGCCGAGATTATTGCTGCCAGGCATCAGTTGGATATTGTCAACTGTGCCGAGTTGAACGAGGTTAACTTTGGTAAGGTTGAGGGACTGACATTTGACGAGGTTAGTCGGTTTTATCCTGAAGTTGCTAAAACGTGGGTTAGCCGGAGCCTCAGTCTTGAGTTTCCCGATGGTGAAAATTTTGAAATGTTTAATAGCCGGGTAAGCAAATTCCTGAGCAGACTGGACAAGCATACCCCGGAGGAAACGATACTTATTGTGGCTCATGCTGGACCGTTACGGTTACTGGTATGCTATCTTCTAGGCTTAGACTTACGACACTGGCGGCAGTTTCGCCTTGATTTGGCTTCGCTTAGTATAATTGAGACCTATTCCCAGCAGGCAATTCTGAGCCAGTTAAATGATGTTTCCCATCTGGAATAATAGGAGGTTAATATAAACCGGGTTTTCGCTTCGTGGAGTGGGGGGAAGGACTGCTGCCTTGCCTGTTACCGGGCGGTAGTTAACGGTCTAAAAGTTGGTTATCTAGCTAATATGGTAACTGAAGACGGCAAACGCTCGCGTAGTCATGGACTGTTGGCTGAGGTATTACAGGTGCAGTCGCAGGCTATTGGAATTCCTCTAGTTCAGCGGCGGACTACCAGGGGCAACTACGAAGCTGAATTTAAAAATATGCTCCGCACTTTCAAGCAGGAGGGGATTGGGGGCGGTGTGTTTGGTGATATTGACTTTAATGAACACCGGGTTTGGATTGACAGGGTGTGTCAGGAAGTTAGTATTACTCCCCATTTGCCCTTGTGGGGGGAGAGCCATGATAGAATAATGAGAGAGTTTATAAATTTGGGGTTTGAGGCAATTGTAGTTGCGACCAAGACTAACCTGCTTGGAGAGGAATGGTTAGGGCGGAGGATAGACCTGGATTTCCTTGGGCGGATGGAAGAACTAAGTGAGACAAGGAACATTACACCCTGTGGTGAAGCCGGGGAATATCATAGCCTGGTTATTAATGGACCTCTGTTTAGGCAGCGGTTAGAAATTCTGGAAACAAGTAAAGTCTTAAGAGATGAACACTGGTTTTTAGAGGTTTTGAAGTATGATTTGAGAACTAAGTGATACTCAGTTTCTCATTTAGCATAGAAAGGTAATACTTTAGTGAATAATATGTCTCAAGTCTTTGTCCCGTGGAGTGGTGGGAAAGATGGCTGCTTTGCCTGCTATCTAGCGGCTAGTAGTGGTTTAAAAGTTCGTTACTTAGCAAATATGCTAAATGAGGATGGTAAGCGGTCATGGAGTCATGGACTATCGGCTGAGGTATTGCAGTTGCAGGCACAGGCTATTGGAATTCCACTAGTTCAGCGACGAGTCACTGATCGCAACTATGATGCTGATTATAAAAATATGCTCCTTTCCTTCAAGCAGGAGGGGATTGAGGGTGCGGTCTTTGGTGATATTGCCTTTGTTGGGCACCAGCAGTGGATTGAGAAAGCGTGTCAGAAAGTGAATCTCACTCCCTATTTCCCCTTGTCGGGACAGGCTCAAGAGAAAGTGTTAAGAGACTTCATAGACTTAGGGTTTGAGGCAACTATAGTTGTGACTGAGGCTGACCTAATTGACGAGAAATGGCTAGGGAGGAAAGTAGACCTGGATTTCTTAACATATTTATCTGAATTAAAGCAGACAAATGATATTCACATATGTGGTGAAGCTGGAGAGTATCATACCTTTGTTACTGACGGTCCTTTGTTTAAGCAGCGGATAGATATTCTGGAAACCAATAAGGTTCTGAGGAAGAGACACTGGTATTTAGAAATATTGAAATGTAACTTGGAGGCAAAGTGAGTAAAAAGTGCATCTTATTAATTGGTGGTACCCGTAGCGGTAAAAGTAGCTTTGCTCAAGAGCTTGCTCTAAAGTTAGACAAGCCAGTGCTTTTTGTGGCTACAGCCGAGGCTAGTGATGAAGAGATGAGGCACCGCATTGAAGAGCACCAAAAGGTAAGACCATCAACCTGGAGCACCCTTGAGGTTACCACCCATATAGGTAGTCAGATTGAGCAAGAAATTGGTGGGGCTCAGGTGGTAATTATAGATTGTATCACCCTACTGGTTAATAATGTCTTTGGTAAATATAGCCACCAGGCTGGCGAGCAAGTTGATGCCTCTCTTATAGAGGAAAAGCTTACCAGTGAGATTAGCGAGTTGGTAGAGTGCATTGACCACACTCATGCCAGCTTCATTATTGTTACTAATGAGGTTGGTATGGGTTTGGTGCCGACTAATAGGGTGGGCAGGTTGTATCGTGATTTGCTGGGGAAGGCGAACCAGAGACTAGCTGAGCGTGCCGATGAAATTTATCTGATGGTTGCCGGTCTACTAGTGCCAGTAAAACCAGCCAAGGATTTTTCAATATAAGCCTTCCTAGCTATAGTTTTGGTCTCCGACGCAATGTTTCCTCTAGATTTAGTGGCACAACCTCTGGTCTTGGCGCTTGATAGACATTTACCACTTCCAGTCCAGTAAACTCCGTTTCTATAGCTGCCATCTCATCTGGTGCTAACGGTTTGATAGGGCAGGGGCGTAGTGGGGTATTGAGTTGCACTTCATCAGGTAAAAGTCGCCTGGCTATGTCTGCCATTTGTCTGGCGTAATCCTTATTTATAGCCATGAACATCATTTGTAGAGCTAGCTTTTTTTTAAATCTTTTTCTGAAGTGTTCTATGGAGTGGAGTAATTGGTCAAGGGAATAGCTGACTACAGGGTTATTAATCTGCCGGAACGTTTGTTCAGTAGCCGCATCTATTTTGGCTATTACCACATCTGCCTGTGCCAAGTCATCGCACACATCCTCCCTGGGCATAAGGGAAGAATTGGTCAGGACTGCCACTGGCAGTGGTAGAATTGACTTGGCTATTTTGATGGCTTCTCCCAGATTGCTTGCCAGAGTTGGTTCCGCCATACCGGAGAAGGTAACATAATCAGCCACTGTATCTCTTACTGCATCCAGCTCTTTAGCTAGCTGGGTAATTGTAACAAATTCTCGCCGTTCCACCCGAGGATTTATTGTTCTACCCAGTTGACAGTAGATGCAGTCAAAGGAGCAGGTCTTACCCTTAGTAGAGACTAAATCCACACCCAAAGACTTACCTAACCGCCACGAAGGAACAGGACCATAGATTATAGATTTCACTTTCTATGCCCTTGGGTCAGTATTTGCGATAAGCTCTTTTCCACGGCTCCTTCTTCAGGTCTAGGTAATCCTTAATTGCTTGCTTAAGAGTATTAACTGCTAGCAGTGCACAGTGAATACTTTCCTCAGGGAGACTGCCTAAGGCATTCAAAACATGTTGTTTGTTAATCTTCATAGCTTCAGGAATACTCTTTCCCCTAGCTATCTCGGTGACCGTGCTACCTGTGGCAATGGTGGCTCCACAGCCATCGGTCAGAAAGGTAGCATTGGTAATTATGCCCCTTTTCACCTTGAGCCATATCTCCATAGTATCCCCGCAGGGACCGGTCACCTCGCCAAAACCATCAGCATCTTGCATGTTCCCTACATTCCTTGGGTTCACCACATGGTCAATTGTCGTCTCGGTATAGACCCCCTTCATGCTTTCCCTGATAAGTTGTTCAAGCGGCTCGAATTCTGAAGTCATCACTCTAACTCCTGTTGAAGGTCTCTTTGTTTTATCTTGGGCAATGCCTGTACAAAGGCTTGACTAAGAGCGGCAAAGTCGTCAGAGTTGTAGTTTTCTATAGTGCCTTCATCACATAACCTGGCTAGCTTTGGGTCTATGGGCAGCTGTCCCAGAAAAGGTGCACTAGCTACCCGTGCCATCTCCTCTCCTTTACTCTCGCCAAAGAGTTCAATTCGCTTATCTATTTCGGGTATATATAGGTAGCTCATATTTTCAACTACACCCAGGATAGTTTTATCCATCTTCTGTACCATATTCACTGCTTTTCTAACCACCATGGCTGTCAAATCTTGTGGGGTAAAAACGATGACTACGCCGGATATGGGAAGTGTTTGCAGCACAGTAAGCGGCACATCAGCAGTGCCCGGTGGTAAGTCTATTATTAGGTAATCGAGTTTACCCCAGACTACATCTTCCCAGAATTGCGTAATAGCCTTGGAGATAAGAGGACCACGCCAGATAACAGCCTCACTCTCCATAGGCAAGAGCAGGTTGATGGATATAACCTCAACTCCCGACCTTGACAACACTGGCAGGATTCCAGTATCACTGCCACCAAGGTGGGTGGTGATACCAAACATTTTGGGGATGCTGGGGCCAGTAATATCAGCGTCTAGAATACCTACCTCGTTTCCCTGGCGGCTGAGGGCAATAGCTATAAGGCTGGCTACTAGGGATTTACCCACTCCCCCTTTACCGCTCATTACGGCGATGGTATGGCTAATCCGGTTTAGCATTGTGGGCTTGTACAATATGAATTCTACCTCTACTTTGTTTACCTCAGGCAGTTTCTCCATAACTGCTTTTGTCTTAGTTCTAATCCAGTCTTGTGAACCTGGGCTCAAAGCAGTGGCGGCAAGGGTAACCTTGACTATATTATTTATAATCTCAATCTCCCGCACCATATTTAGCTGGGTTATACTACGCCCAACTCCAGGAACGAGCACCCCACTGAACGCCTGTTCAACCTGTTCTTTTGTAGTCATTAACTGTCACTTCCTTTCTATCACTTTTATATTGACCAACCTAACCAGCCAAAGACGCCAAGCATCTTTAGACCCATGTAGAACATTACGGCGATGAATATATATCTTAGTTGCTTGGCTGGTAGCTTATGTGCAGTTATCGCCCCAACCTGTGCCATACCAACACTGGTAACCGCCAGTAGAAACCATGATGTCAAGTTAACAAAGCCGATAGTATAATCCAAATTTGCCAATTCAGGAACACCCAGACCATTTGTAATATAACCGATAACACCACCGATGCTGGTAAATATCATTATAGCTAAGGATGTAGCCACAGCATTGTGCATTTTAAACTTGAGTGCCAGCACTAATATAGGAACCATCAACACGCCGCCACCAATTCCAATGGTACCAGTTATAATGCCGATAAGGATAGACCAGGCAACCCATAGCCAGGGATTATCCTTGGGCTCCTGCTCAACCTTTGGTGTTCTGGCAGTGAGCATCCATATACCACCGGCAAGAATTACCGCTCCAAAAGCAATCTTTAGTCCTGCCCCGGGGAGGTGGGTAGCCAGGGTGGCTCCACCAAAGGCACAAATTAGACCACAGCTACCCATAGTAATGGCTGGTTTCCACCACACTGCCCCCTTTTTACTATGTCTCCAGGCACCGCTTATAGCTGTAGGTAAAACAACCAGCAAATTTGTTCCAAATGCCAGTTTTATGGCTATGTCTGCTGGAATGCCTATGTTAGTGAATATCATGTACTGGATGGGGGTCATAATGAAGCATCCGCCAACACCCAGAAGACCACCGGCAAAGCCAACACCTACACCAGTTGCCAAAAGGATAGCAGCATGAGCTACTGTCATTTGGTTATCTTCTCCGCATTTAGCTTCACGCCTAGAAATGCACCGAAGGGGTTGTTAGCAGAAGGCAAGAGTCTGTCCAGCCAGCGAGTATATTTGTGCCAGCTTAGTGGGAAAAATAAGGTAGTCCGCCAGTCAAGAGGCACCTTCCCGATTGCTGCTCTGACTACTGCCTCTATCTCCCAAATGCTATAAAACTTTGCTTGGTTATAAGTGGAATCCCGAAATTTGCCCTTGATTCGGCGATTTATTCCAAGCAGTGAAATTTTATTTAATATCCCTAGATAAATTTGCGCCCGCGTTACCCGACCTGCCTCCTTGAGCACTTTTATTGGGTCAGAAACAAACTCTAGCACGGTGATTAAAGTGACGATGTCAAAGGAGTCGTTATTAAATGGCAATTCCTCAGCATGTCCCCAATGGAGTTCAGCATCGGTGTTAAGTTTCTTGGAGGCGATGTCCAACATTGGCTTAGACGCATCAATGCCAGCAGCCTTCAGCTCCAATTCCTTAAAGAAAGCCAGATTATGTCCAGTGCCACAGCCGATATCAAGCACACTCTGACCGGATTTAGGTTGGACTAGCTTAAGAAACAGCTCCTTTTCTAAGGTATTGGCGTATTGCCCCTCTGGTGTCTGATACCAAAGCTCATATTGCCCAGCCCGGTCATTAAAGAGTGCTTTCTTCATCATTGAGTCATATGCCATCAAACCAACCGTAGTGGTATTTCCTCAGGTACTCATCGTGTGGATATGTTCTTCTCACATCTTCTTCACGAAAAGGATAGCTATATTCAGCGCAATATTTCGTTATTAGCTCATACGCCTCATTAATCTTTTTCATCATCTCATCACACTTTACCTTATCTACCTCTTTGTACCTATCAGGATGGTAGCGATTAGCTATCCTTTTGTAGGCTGCTTTAACCTGCTTTAGAGTAGCCGTTTCCCCTGTGCCTAACAATCGTCGTGCTTTGTCTATTTGGTTAAAATTAGCCATATTTAATGCCCCAACTGTTTCTTCAGTGATTCCATTTTACTACTTATGCTTGAAGGCTTATCTCGTCGGTCGTCAATCTTAATTGTAGTTACTACCCTCATAATTCCGGCATTAAAGACAGCTTCGTGCATCTTCCGAACTAAGGTCAAGACCTGTTCCAAATCACCCTCAATAATCGTTCCCATTGTTGTTAGCTCATACTTTATGTCTTTCTCGCCCTCAATTACCTTTACTGCCTGGGCTATATATTGACTAACCGAAGGTGTTGACGTGCCCATAGGAATTACACTAATTTCAACCAGTGCCATTTGTCTAGACCTCAACTTTCTCTTTTAGCGAATGACCTGGAGACTGCTAGTGCAAGCGCTCCATTAGGTTGGTTAGTTTATCATCAAGATAGAGCTGCACTGCTTCATCAATACTATTTACATCAGTGACGATAGGTTCAATATTATAGCTCTGCATACTCTCATAGGCTCCCCAACCCATACCTCCAGCGAGGAGGACCTGGCAGTCAGAGATAGTCTCAGCCATGCTTTGGTGCCTTATTTGTGAACCGGCATCGTAGCCATGGCGCTCACCAGGGGCTAAATCAGAGGGTTGGTGGGCAGCAAAGGTGTGGTGCCCGGTCTTGGCTCGAGTCTCTTTGCTTATAATCTTACCATCTTCCACTGATACTACCACATAGAGTGGTGCCCGACCAAAGTGCTGGCTGATAGTTGTTTCATCGTCGGATATAGCTGCAATCTTCATTATCTACTCACCTCCATTGGCATCTCTACCTCCTTATTTGTTTTCAAGTAATCCTATAATAGATAGCCATAGTTTCTTTATTTGTTGCGTAACACTATTATTACTATATTCCACCACTGGTAGTCCTTGTACCAATGCCTCGGTTACCACATTATCGAAGGGAATTTTGGAAGCAACCTCTATTCTCTGGCTGTAGCAGTAGTTCTCAATTTGGTGGCTGTTGTCTTCATTGAGGTCATATTTGTTAATACATACTATAACTGGAACATTGAAGTGCTGGCAAACGCTAATAGCTCTATCCAGGTCGTGTATCCCGGATAGGGTTGGCTCGGTGACGATAACTGCCAGATTTACTCCAGATATGGAAGAAATAACCGGGCAGCCAATACCTGGTGGTCCATCGCTTAATATATAGTCAACCTCTTGCTTTTCAGCGATGGATTTAGCCTGTTGCCTGACCATAGATACCAGCTTCCCTGAGTTTTCCTGGGCTATACCCAATCTGGCGTGAACCAGGGGTCCATATCTGGTATCAGAAGTGAACCAGCTCCCTGATAGGTTTTCCTGCATAGTGATAGCCTCTTCAGGGCAGACACGGTAGCAGAAGCCGCAGCCCTCACAAGAGATAGTATCAACCTGGAAATCGTTTATGGCATCAAATCGGCACAAATCCTGACAAAGACCGCACTGGGTGCACTTATCTTTATCTATAACTGCCTTATATCCGCTCCAGAACTCCTGCCTCTCTTGTGTAACTGGCTGGAGGAGGAGGAAGAGGTCAGCCGCATCAACATCGCAATCTACCATTACCTTACTTTTAACCAAGACAGCTAGGGAGGCTACAATGGTAGTTTTGCCAGTGCCTCCCTTGCCACTAATAACCACAATCTCCTTCATCATTGTTTAACCCTTGGTCTGGTGTGCTATCTGCTCAATATCATTATAAAGCCTGAGGAATGCTTCCTGCCACTGTGGTATTCCTTCCACCAAGGTTACCCCTCTGGAGTAGAGTCGGGCAATCTCAATATCCAGCGGTATCCGCAACAGAATGGGGATACCTTCCTTGCGGCAATACTCCTCAACCTTGCTATCTCCAACACCATCTCGGTTAATAATTACACCATAAGGGATATTCAGCTTGCTTACCATATCTACCGCTAGAGCCAGGTCATTGAGACCGAAGGGGGTAGGTTCAGTCACCAGCAAGCAGAAATCACTACCCTTTACTGTTTCAACCACCGGGCAGGACGTTCCCGGGGCAACGTCAATAATTGTGAGCTTTTCTCGACTAATATGCCTCTTTACCTCCTTGATTACAGGGGGAGCCATAGCCTCACCGATGGTAAGCTCACCATGGATGAGTTCAATCCCTTTTGCCTGGCCTGTCTCCAGGATTCCCGTCTCCTTGTTTATCTCAAAGAGGGCATCTTCAGGGCAGAGGTAAGAGCAGGCACCACAGCCATGACAAAGCTCTGGGAAAATTAAAACATGTTTGGGGAAAACAGCGATAGCGTTATAGACACAGACCTCGGCACAATTGCCACAATAGGTGCACTTTTTCTCATCTAGCTGGGGGATAGGGATAGAAACCGTCTCCTTATGGTTAAATGATGGATTTAGGAAAATATAAGCATTAGGCTCCTCTACATCACAGTCGAGAAGCTGCACTGGTATTCTATTTGCTAATGATAGAGCCAAGCTGGTGGCGACTAGGGTTTTTCCAGTGCCACCTTTACCGCTGGCAACAGCTATTATCACCTCATCCCCTTATCATATTGGTGCCGCACTGAGGGCAACTAAGGTTATAGCAGGGAGTTCCGACTTGATGGGGAACTTTCGCCCCGCAACTAGGGCAGACACAACTACCACTGGGTCCAGCTCCGGGACGCGTGCCTCTCATCCTGCCTCTGCCTCCTCCCCCTTGACCAATACCTCTTCCTGGACCACTGCCTGATGGTAGTCCTGTTCTATCTCTTCTAGGCATAATAATATCTCCGATAAAGAACTGACTGTCTTTTACATCATTGGCGGCAGTCCACAAGTGCCTGTGCTGCAAGTGGGGCAACTTGTTTCCGAAGGCTCAGTTGTACTTGAACCCGGGCTGTAGAATGAGGAGAACAGCCGTTTTGGACTTTGAGTGCTACACTTGGGACAGATTAACTTAGAGCCGTCCTCACCAATGGATTGAATAACCTCAAACTTCTCACCGCACTGGGTGCACTGGTATTCGTAGATTGGCATAATTTATCTCTCCTTCGAGTCTTTTAAAGCCTTTAACTCTTCTATTAATTGAAAAATGGAGCACTCATCAGTATGATTTATCTTACCACACTTAAAGCAAGCCTGTGCCGCTGCGTTAATAGTCCTGTCTATCTCCTCCTCACTCACTTCCTTGCTTGCGTATTTCCAGATGGGCATAATGCATCCTCCTCTTCATCTTTAATCTTTTCCCAGTTCTTCAATACGGCGCTGGATGTCAGTCAATTGTTGCGCCAGAATCTGTGATTGGGCTTTGAGCGCTTCTATCTCATGTTCTGGGCTTGCCGGCTGGGGTGCCGGTCCAGTCATAGGCATCATCCCGGCTCCCATGCTACCCATTCCCATGCCACGACCCATTCCTCTACCCATACCACAGCCCATTCCTCTACCCATACCGCGGCCCATTCCTTTACCCATACCACGACCCATTCCCATGCCTCGTCCCATACAAATACCTCGCTCCATTCCTCCCCCGCTCTTACCAAAACCTGTGCCAGCTCCCATACCGGGAGTAGCACTCATACCAAAGTGGGCGTCTACGGTAGGTTGTGGGGTAGTTTGAAGTTGCCCTGATTTGTATGCTTGAATGGCATCGCTGATTTTCCCAGAAACTCCGGTGATTACCTGAATTCCAGCGGCTGGTAATACCTCGTAGGCATTGGGACCGCAGTTACCAGTGAGCACCACCTGCACCCCTGAGTTGGCAATCATCTGGGCAGTGGAAATGCCAGCTCCACCGCCAGCAACGATGTTTTGGTTTTGCATAGATTTAAATTGCATCGTGTCCGGGTCGGCAATAATAAGATACTGACATCGCCCAAAGCGGGGGTCTACCTCATCATCAAGACTTGGACCTGTGGCTGATATAGCAATTTTCATACTTATCTCTCCTTCACTTCTAAGTCGCGCATTCTGGACTCAATCTGCTCCAGTTGCTCTCTTATTGCCTGAGCCTGATTTTTCAGGGAATCAAGCTCTTGCTCTGGGGTTATCCCTGGGGCAGTTGTCGGTGCTCCTCCATGAAAGGGATAGGGAGTTTGTCCTGCTTGCATTGCCTGCCAGTGAGCCTGAGCTTGTGGCGTCGGCCATTGACCAGTCATAAGATAGGTTGCTCCAGGACCCAGCCCTGACGGACTTTTCCCCGACCAGCCTGGGCTGAAGCCAAATCTCATCCAGCCGGGAAGCCCCGTTAGTTGGTACATCCATCTGTATCCTCCCCCTCCGTTAGGCATAATGTAACCTCCTTTACATAAAATATTATATCTTAGCTAGCGCCATCGGCGACCAGGGTATCTTCTCCATCCTCCTCTGCCGAAGCCAATCCCCGGTGGATAGACAGGCTGTATATTCGGGCTGTTGCACACAGGGCAAACTAAGGGAGGATTAGCCGTCATTCTTTCAAAGGGCACATCCCATTGATGACCAGCATCGTCGCACCGGAAGTGGCTGGTAGCCATCTCAAAATTGCCGCCATCAATTCTAATCGCTTTACCGTTAATCAGCGAATCAGCTACCGTCTTTCTGGCTGATTCCAGTACCCTGTGGAAGGTAGGGCGTGAGATATGCATCCTTTGGGCACATTCTTCCTGCTCCAGCCCTTCTAGGTCTCTAAGCCGGATAGCTTCAGCCTCCTCTACTGAAAGGCATACCTCCTTGAGTAAGGCGAGGGGTACTCCTGCTGGCTTGAAGTATGTTATCTGTGGCATAAAATTAACACAGCGCCATTTAGGTGGTCTAGGCATAATTAGTATTCCCTTTGAATAATGAACTTATGTTCATAATAATAAAGTATTTTAAAATTGTCAAGTTTTACAAGCTCACTCAGGTAAATTGCGAATAAGCCTCGCTATTGTTATAATATTTCTGAAAAACGGGGCTGTAGCTCAGCTGGGAGAGCGCCTCCTTTGCACGGAGGAGGTCAGGGGTTCGAGTCCCCTCAGCTCCACCATATATTAAAAGGAGCTTTTATGGTTTCACCTTGTAAACCAGGTGAAGAAGTTGGTTCCCACGAGCACCATAACGGCTGCCAAGTAGAACACCGAGTTAATGTCGGCGAAATCGGCTATTATCCCGCTTAAAAGAGGTCCTATAGCCATGCCGATACTGAATGCCATAGCAAATACGCCCATAGCTGAGCCCATACCGAATTTCCTGCCTTCATTTACAGTCAAGGCTAAGGCGGCTGGCATGGAAATGGCACCACCAAGACCGCTGAGGGCACACACCCCCAATAGATACCAGAAGTTATGCGTCATAGGAATCAAAGCCAGGAAGGTAAGGTTGATGAGGTTGCCTACCACTACCATGGCTCTTCTATTGAATCTATCAGCAATCTTGCCTGTGAAAGGCTGAAGTAGTGACATCAGCAGCATATTGGCTGCCAGTAGTATGCCGATAAGAGCTGGGCTCAGGCCAAGGCAGGTAGCGGCGAAAATAGGGATGAAGCAAGCAAAAGCTCCCCTTCCCAGGGAGAACGATAATCGGTAACTAAGAAGACCCTTTATTATGCTGCTGGTGCTCATCTTTATAAAGGAGAGATGATGGCTTGCTGGTGTTTTTCTCTGTCTAATTTTGGGGAGGAGAAGTGTAACTACCAGGAAAGCCAGCAGATTAAGAGCACCCATGGTGGAGAAGGCAACAATAATCCCAAAGTGCTCAGTTAGTGCTCCACCCATCAAGGGTCCGAAGCCAAAACCGGTGAAAAAGGCAGCATTGAAGTAGCCCATCCATTTTCCCTCTTCACCCTCTGGAGAAATATCGCCAACATAAGCCTGCGCGATAGGAATAATCATACCAGCAGCAGCACCGTGAAGGAGGCGGATTAAAATTAGCTGAGAGACACTACTTGTCCATATATAGCCCAGTGAGATAATGGAGTAGAAGAGAAGACCAATGCAGATGAACTGTTTTCTGCCTCTGCGGTCAGAGAGTCTGCCGAAAATAGGCATAAGCATGGTCCGGGAGATAGAAAACCCGGAAAAGATGATGCCCAGCCAAATTCCAGTGGCTCCTAGGTTATCGGCATAAAGGGGTAAGAGGGGTGCTATTATCCCGACGCCTAGCATAGAGGAAAGATGGAAAGAGCTAGGATAGGGAAAACTTTTTTATCATGCCGGTATCTGAAATATTATAGCGCCTTGCTAGTGAACCTATCAACTTAAGGAAATTGCGATTATAGCTTGTAGCTGGTATAATCAAGAGGTTTTCCATTTAGTAGACAGGGAGGATTCCGTGGTGGTTTCTGGCAAAGGGCAAGCCGAAGCTAATAGTGAAAAGTTGGAGATAGTACGGCACTCGGCAGCTCATGTCATGGCAGAGGCGGTTCAGTCCATCTTTCCTCAGGCTAAGTTTGGTATCGGTCCAGCTATTGAAAATGGTTTTTATTATGATTTTGATTTACCTCGCTCATTGACTCCCGATGATTTACCACTTATTGAGGCGAAGATGAATGAGATAATCGCTTCAAATGTGCCTTTTGTCAGGCAGGAAGTGACCAGGGAAGAAGCACGACAGTTGTTTGCCGCTCAGCCCTACAAACTGGAATTGATTAATGAAATTGCGGATGAGAAGGTTAGCTTGTATCAGCAGGGTTCTTTTATTGATTTGTGCCGTGGTCCTCATGTGAGTTCTGCTGGTGAAATTAAGGCATTTAAGCTGGTTAGTATTGCTGGAGCCTACTGGCGGGGTGATGAGTATCATCCTATGTTACAGCGAATATATGGCGTTGCTTTTGACACCAAAGAGGCTTTGGCAGAATACCTAGAAAAACTAGAAGAGGCGGCTAAGCGTGACCATAGGAAGTTGGGTAGAGACCTTGACCTATTTAGTATCCATGAGGAAGCTGGCCCAGGGCTGGTTCATTGGCACCCTAAGGGGGCGGTAATACGCTACATTATAGAGGGTTTCTGGAAGGACGAGCATATAAAGCGTGGTTATGATATTGTATATACCCCTCATATTGCCAAACTGGACTTATGGAAAACTAGCGGGCATTGGGAGTTTTATCGTGATTACTTATATAGCCCTATGGAGGTGGAGGAACAGGAATATATTATTAAACCGATGAACTGCTTAGGTCACATCCTAATTTATAAAACAAGACTGCATAGTTACCGGGAGCTGCCACTGCGTTACGCTGAGTTAGGTACTGTTTATCGCTATGAGCGCTCCGGAGTGTTGCACGGTCTATCAAGAGTCAGGGGCTTTACTCAGGATGATGCCCATATTTTTTGCCGCTTTGACCAGTTAGAGGATGAGGTAGTGGGGGTATTAGATTTAGCTCGCTTTATGATAGACACCTTCGGTTTTACTAATTACCAGGTGTTGCTTTCTACCCGACCTGAGAAATATGCCGGGACCATTCAGGTCTGGGAAGAGGCTACAGAAACGCTAGGGCGAGCTCTAACTCGGATAGGGCTCGATTATCAAATAGACCCGGGAGAGGGTGTATTTTACGGACCTAAGATAGATATTAAGTTCGAGGATGCCCAAGGAAGGGCATGGCAAGGTCCCACAATTCAGGTTGATTTTAACCTTCCTAAGCGCTTCAACGTTACCTATATTGGTGAAGATAACCAGGAACACTTGGTGGTGATGATACATCGTACTGTGCTGGGTAGTATGGAACGGTTTCTAGCTTCGCTTACTGAACATTATGGAGGCGCCTTCCCGGTGTGGCTAGCACCACTTCAGGTGAAGATAATTCCGGTGGCTGACCGTCACCTTTACTATGCTCGTAAGTTAGAGGCTGAACTTAAGAGTGAGGGGATGCGTGCCGAGGTTGATACTCGCTCAGAAACGGTAAACCACAAAATTCGGCAGGCGCAACTTGATAAAATACCATATATGCTGGTTGTAGGTGATAAAGAGGTAGCTAGTTCTACCGTTTCCGTCCGTTTGCGTAGTGGAGAGCAACTAGCCTCTCAACCTTGTGATAACTTCAAAGAAATTGTTAAGTCAGCTATAGTAAATAAGGTAAAGGAATTAAGTTTATAATCTCTATAATTTGATTAGCCTAAGGAAATGTGTTATAGTCACTTTCTGTAGGATGTTCATGCTTGGAGGAGGTAAATAAGGACATAATTAAGAAGCTGCGTGTCAACGAAAGAATTAAAGCCATGGAAGTTCGCCTCGTAGGCGAGAAAGGGGAGCAGCTAGGTATTATGCCCTTGTACCAGGCGCTGGAGATAGCCAGAAAACAAAACCTTGACCTGGTTGAGGTTGCGGCTAGTGTAGCGCCTCCAGTGTGCCGTCTCCTTGACTATGGTAAGTATAAGTATGAGCAAGCTAAGAAAGAGCGTGAAGCGAGAAGAAACCAGAAGGTTTCTCTGCTGAGGGAGGTCAGATTACGACCCAAAATTGGTGAGCATGATTTTGAGGCTAAGGCTAGGTTGGCCAGGAAACTGCTGATCGGTGGGGACAAGGTTAAAGTATCAGTATTATTCAGAGGACGTGAAATCACCCACCCCGAGCTTGGCTGGAGATTACTGAAGAGGATGGCTGAGTCGGTAGAAGAAGTAGCTTCTGTTGATGGGCAACCGTCGATGGAGAGGAATAGGATGAATGTAATTCTGTCTCCGGTAGTTACTCAGAAAACCAAAATAAAAGAAGAAATAAAGGAATCTTAGATGCCAAAAATCAAAACTCATAAGGGGGCACAGAGCCGCTTCCATATTACAGGCAGCGGCAAAATTATGCACGTTAAGGGTGGAAAAAGCCATTTGCGCCGCCGAAAGAGAAAGCAAGCTAAACGTCTTTATGATGAGACAATACCAGTAAGCCCTAGTGATAGGGCTCGGATAAAAAGGCTCTTACCCTACGGGGTGTAATAGGAGGGGTATTTTGCCACGAGTGAAGAGGGGTGTAACCACACATAGGCGACACAAGAAGGTGCTAGCCCTGACCAAGGGGCATAGGGCAACCAGGCACTCGCTTTATCGTCGAGCTCATGAATCTATGCTCAAGTCGCTAAGTTATGCTTATGCTCACCGTCGGGAGCGAAAGGGTGACATGAGGCGACTGTGGATTCTGAGGGTTAATGCAGCTAGTAGAGCTCAGGGACTAACCTATAGTCAATTCATGGATGGTTTAAGAAAGTCTGGAGTTGAAATCGACCGCAAGATGCTAGCCGATATGGCAGTTAGGGAGCCTGAGTCCTTCGCTAATCTGGTAACCATAGCTAAAGGCAAAGTCCAAGACTAAACATGAGTAATTTGAACCTCGTCCTCTTTGAGCGCTCGTAAAAACCTTCAATCTTCCCTGGGAACCCGCTTTATCGTCCCATCCTTTGAATTTGCCTTGACCCCTTTGCTGCTAATAGCCTATAATTTCAAAACGCCAATGATAAAGCAACTTGAGGAAATAGAATCAAGTGCCCTACAAGAGCTAGGAAGTATTGACAATATTAAACAGTTGGAATCCTGGCAGGTTCGTTATTTGGGTAAGAAGAGCCAGCTAACCAAGATTCTGCGTAGCTTAGCTACGCTGTCTCTTGATAAGAGGAAGACTGTTGGTGCTTATGCTAATGAGGTTAAGGGCAATCTAGAAAATAGGCTAGAGCAAAAAAGGCAAGTTCTTCGGGAGGTAGAGCTAGCGGCATCGGCTAGGAGGGAAGACATTGATATTACCCTACCTGGTCGTCCCTTTCCGGTAGGTCATTTACATCCTATTACTCAAACGCTATATGAAATATGTGATATATTTGTCTCTATGGGCTTTCAAGTAGTTGAGGGTCCGGAAGTTGAGTGGGACTATTACAATTTTGAGGCATTAAACATACCTAAAGAACACCCAGCTCGTGATACCATGTCAACATCCTGGATTGATTCTGGGACTGAGGGCGGTGAAAGACCTATGCTACTGCGCACTCATACTACCTCAGTTAGTGCCAGGATTATTGAGACTATGCACCCTCCAATAAGAGTAGTTGAGCCAGGCAAGGTTTATCGCTATGAGGCTAGCGATGCTACCCATACCCCTATGTTCTATCAAATTGATGGTCTGGCTGTAGATAAGGGCATTACTATGGCTGACCTGAAGGGAACACTCTACGAATTTTCTCGTCGTTTCTTTGGTGAGGATAGGAAGGTGCGTTTCCGCTGTGATTACTTCCCATTTGTCGAGCCTGGCATTGAGATGGCCATAGAATGCCTGGTTTGTAATGGAAAAGGTTGCCGCTTATGCGGCAACAGTGGCTGGATTGAAATATTGGGTGCTGGGATGACTCACCCCCAGGTGTTGCAATGCGGCGGCATTGACCCAGAGGTCTACCAGAGTTTTGCCTTCGGTATAGGTATTGAACGCCTGCCTATGCTTCGCTATGGGATTGATGATATCAGGCTATTCTATGGTAGCGACCTTAGATTCTTAAGGCAGTTCTGACAAGATGAAGATTCCGCTTAAGTGGCTCCAGGAATATATTGGGATTACCCTAACCCCGGCTGATTTAGCCAACAGACTGACTATGGCTGGCACCGAGGTCAAGGGGATGCAGGATATTGGTGGTAGTTGGGCAAATATCGTTGTCGGTCAAATAACGGCTATTAATCCTCATCCTAATGCCGACCGCCTTAGTTTGGCGACTGTAGATTTAGGCACAGAGCAGCAGACTGTTGTTACCGGGGCACCGAATCTTAAAGTTGGTGACAAGGTAGCCTTTGCCTATGTCAGGGCTCAACTTGTAGATGGGCATAGTGGGCGACTATTTCGCTTGAAGTCAGCTAAGATTCGTGGTGTTGTATCTAATGGTATGGTCTGCTCGGAGAAGGAGTTGGGTATCTCTGATAACCATGAAGAAATTATAGTTTTACCAATGGGGGTAGAGGTAGGCGCATCAATAGCTGATTATCTAGGTGATGTTATTCTTGACTTAGATATTACACCTAATCGCCCCGATTGCCTGTCTGTAATTGGAATAGCTAAAGAGGTCACTGCTCTGACTGGACAAGGTTTAGATCTGCCTGAGGTAAGCTATGAAGAATCGATATCCCCTATAGACCAGCAAATATCAGTAGAAATTGCTGCTCCTGACCTATGTCCCAGATACTGCGCTAGCCTAATCACCGGGGTAAAAATAGCTGAATCTCCAAAATGGATGCAACAGCGGCTTTTAGCTTGTGGCATGCGTCCGATAAGTAATATTGTAGATATTACCAACTATGTTATGCTGGAATATGGGCAACCCCTGCACGCTTTTGATTATCACCAAATTAGAGGTAAAAGAATCATTGTTCGGCGGGCTACTGATGGTGAAGCCATAGTTACTCTGGATGGAATAGAGCGAACTCTCTCTGAGTATATGCTGGTTATTGCTGATGAGGAAGGAGCCGTGGCTATCGCTGGCGTCATGGGTGGTGCTGGTAGTGAGGTGGGGGAAGAGACTACCTCAATACTGCTGGAATCAGCTAATTTCAATCCAGCCAGCATTCATTATACCGGTAGAACCTTGCGTTTACCTAGTGAGGCCTGTATGCGATTTGAGAGGGGGATTCGCCCTGAACTTACTTTACCGGCCCTCAAACATGCTACTCAGTTGATAATCCAGATAGCTGGTGGTCAAGCAGCTAGGGGGTTGGCAGACGAGTATCCCGGCAAGCTAGAGCAGAAGCCCATTTTACTATCAACTAGCCAGGTAGAGCGGCTTTTAGGTATTGAGTTTAGTCTTGACCAGATAGTAAGCGTGCTGACTTCCCTGGGCTTTGACTGTAAGATAAGAGAATCAGAAGTTTGGGCTACCCCTCCTTATTGGCGGAGCGATATACATCAGGCGGTTGACCTTATAGAAGAGGTAGCCCGTATTATCGGCTATGATAAAATTCCGACTACTATGCTTAGCCAGCCACTGCCTAGACCAGACCCTGACTCTATCATTAGGCTTAAGCAGAAAACGAGGTGCAGCCTCGTCGGCTATGGCTTCCAGGAAGTGATTACCTATTCATTAACCAGTCTAGAAATGCTGAATAGGCTGTTACCTGAACCTCATCCCCTTGAACCTATGCCTCTACGTGTGGCTAATCCCATGACCGCTGACCAGGAGTATCTTCGCCCAAACCTGCGAGCTAACCTTTTAGCTGCCCTTTGTGCCAATCGGAGACACGAAGACGGTGGTATCAAGCTTTTTGAGCTGGGTAGAATATATCTACCTCGGCAGAAGGACTTACCTGAGGAGCCAGAGATGCTGTGTGGTATACTAAGCGGCGACAGACTTGAAAAGTCGTGGCAGGGTGGGGACGAATTACTTACTTTCTTTGATGCTAAGGGGGTGATGGAAGGCTTACTCAACCGGTTAGGAGTGGAAGCTAGCTTTGAACAAGGCTCAGAGGAAAGTCTGCACCCAAATAAACAGGCAGCTTTAGTCATAGCTGGTAATAGACTGGGTGTTGTTGGTGAGCTACACCCTAAAGTATCACAGGCTTTTGAAATTGGTGAGACTGTCTGCCTGTTTGAGATTAATCTGACAGCCCTTCTATCCTTAACTATTGGTCATAAGATTTTCCAGCCAATACCAAAGTTCCCGTCTATAGTTAGAGATTTGGCTATAGTAGTTGATGCCGAAATAACCCATCAAGAAGTGCAGAATATTATTAAGGGCTACCCATTAGTAGTTCAGGTTGCTTTATTTGATGTCTATTCTGGTGAGCAGGTGCCACCGGGTAAGAAATCCCTCGCCTATAGAATTACCTTCCAATCCCCAACCCACACCCTGACTGATGAAGAGGTTAACCGGGTTCAACAGCAAATCCTGAGTAAGCTAACTAGTGAGTTTAGCGCTACCCTGCGCGGTTGATACTTGGTAAGTTGGAAGGGGTGAAGCCCCTCTTTCAAAAATTCCAAGCTCTAAACCCTAAATCCTAAACTTTAGGAATTTGAATTTGTTCTTGAAATAAGAAAGCCTCTGCTATATTGTGTCATTCTGAGTAAAGTGAAGAATCTCTACATCTCTAGGTGACGGAGATTCTTCAGTCGCTTCGCTCCCTCAGAAGGACAACCTGTTTTTATGATTCTTTGGTGGGCAACCGCCTAGAAGAGTTTGTTTAGAGTTTAGTCCTTCTTTGAGGGATAGTATTTAGGATTTCGTAGAAGTTATGGGGGGGGGTGAGGTAAATAGTCAATCTTTAATAAGCTCCTCAAGTCTGGTTGCTATCCCCTCTATCGGCACAAGCTCGGATTCTTTTTCCGAGCGCCTTTTTACCTCTATACTATTAGTCTCCATGGTTCGGGGGCTAATGATAACCCGGATAGGTATCCCTAGGAGGTCAGCATCATTGAATTTAACTCCAGGGGATTCCTTGCGGTCGTCATAAAGAACCTGTAAACCTTGAGATTCCAAATCAGCGTAGAGATTTTCAGCAGTAGTCGCTACCTGAGGACTTTCCATATATAACGGGCAAAGGTAGATAGGATACGGGGCGATAGCTAATGGCCAGATAATGCCTTTATCATCGTGGTTCTGTTCTATCACTGCTGCCAGCAACCTGCCGAGACCTATACCATAGGAGCCCATGACAATTGGGCGAGATACGCCATTGGGGTCAATAAAAAATGCTCCTAACTTCTGGCTGATAAAAGTGCCAAGTTTGAATATATGCCCCACCTCAATCCCACGGGTAGATGATAATTTGTCGCCACACTTAGGGCATTCTTCTCCGGCACGAGCTCGGGCTATGTCAGCTAAGAGATTAACCTTAAAATCTCTGGGGTAATTGACATTTCTGAAGTGAGTATCTGGTTTATTGGCGCCAGCAATAAAGTTTGCCCCTGAGGTTATGGATTCATCAGCAACGACGTTTATACCCATCATACCTATCGGAGACGCTGAGCCAGCTACTATACCGGCGTCTATCACCTCTGCTTCGCTAGCTAGGCGAAGTTCAGAACAGTGCAGAACATTTTTTAACTTTACCTCGTTTACTTCAATGTCGCCTCTAATAACCACAAAGACTAGCTTGCCATCAGCAACATAGAATACTGCTTTAAGGGTGTGGTTCTGATGCACCTTTAAAAAATTTGATACTTGTTCAATAGTGGCAGCCCCTGGTGTGGCAACCTCTTCCAGAGGTAATGGCTCCTGGTCTTCTGTTTTGCTTTTGATACTTTGAGCTTTATCGGCATTAGCTGTATATTGGCAATTGGGACAATTTATTATTTCATCCTCACCGCTTTCAGTGATAACCATAAACTCGTGGGAATCCTTGCCACCAATGGCACCACTATCGGCTTCAACCAAGAGAGCAGGCAGTCCACAGCGAGCATAGATATTCTGATATGCCTGGAGCATTTTATTATAGCTTTGGTTTAGTCCGTCTTTGTCGGTGTCAAAGCTATAGAGGTCCTTCATAGTAAACTCACGAACCCTAATCAACCCGGCTCTGGGGCGGGGCTCATCACGGAACTTGGTCTGGATTTGATACAGAAGTAGAGGCAGGTCACGGTAGCTCTGTACATTATGGCTGACCAGTTCAGCCATGACTTCTTCATGGGTTGGTCCTAGGGCTAACTTACGGTCTCTGCGGTCGGAGAGGATAAACAGTCCTTTGCCAAAAGCCAGGTCTCGTCCTGTTTCCTGCCATAATTCCAGAGGCTGGAGAGCCGGCATCATTAACTCCTGTCCGCCGACTTTGTCCATCTCATCGCGGATTATATTTTCTATTTTTTTAAACACTCTCCAGGCTAAAGGCAAATAGGAATAAACACCAGCCGCTACCTGATGTATCATCCCGGCTTTCAGTAGTAGCTGGTGGCTAATAGTGTCAGCCTCGGCGGGTATCTCACGTTGTGTCTTTCCAAAAAGCTTTGATATACGCACTTTCTTTCTCTTAATCGGGAGTTGCTGAATTTACCAATTCTTAATGAGTTTACCTTCCTTATCTTTCATATTTCCTGGAACGGCAAATATAAAATCAATTAGGGTCCAGATTCCTAGTCCACCTAGAGTAAGAAGCATCGCAATTCCGGTTCCAATCTTACCTAAGTAAAATCGATGAATACCAGCTATTCCGACAATCCAGGCGGGAAGAATGCAAAGAAAAGTAGTGGCAAGTCTTGATTTTGGTGAAATGTCCACTACCTCTGCTTTAACCAGCCGTGCCCCGCATTTAATACATATTTCAGCTAGGGGGTTTGTCTCAGCACCACATGCCTGGCAAAAGCTATTCCCGGCTAAAGGCTTGGCTCCACAGCCCATGCAAATTTCCGGTGTTCCTACTAGCTCTTTGCCGCAGTTTCTACAAAACATTTCAGTCTCCTTGTTTAGTGTATTTTAGGAGGTTTAAATTATAATAACATCCTATTAATCCACTTAACTTTATCAGGAAGCTTAAAAACTCTAAACATTAAATCATATTGAACAGGTTTGTTCCATTAGCTCAAATTTTATATTGTTTATCAACCTAACCTACTCAAGTCCCCCGATAAGCAACCGGCTACGGTGGCGAATATACTGGATTTGCTAGTCTTGGTTGACCTCTTTGGGTTGCCAGTTATCAGCAGCCACAGCGACTGCAGCCTCATTGAGTAATTTCTGTACGGTATTACCGTTTAGCCCGAGGCGGTCTATGAATTTATTTCCCTCGGTCCTTGCTATATTTCGGGACTTTTGAAATTGTGAAGCCAGTTTCAGCACCTGTCTAGCCGGTGGTTCTATGTCACTAGCTATCGCCTCTATCGCGGCGGATAGTGCACTGACCCAGGCTGAGTAATCCAAATACGCCAACTGCCATGCAGAATATGCTGCGGAGGCTGCATCCGGTATAGGTTCTATTCTATATCTACGGTTAACAATTTCACCTGCTGCCTGCGCCAGTCGGTTGGCAGCCCGACATCTTTCTTTGGGAGCAAGGTTGTCTGTGAGGGGTGCGTCAATATATTTTGCTGATGCATTTTTATAGAGGGTTGCCTCTTTGTCTTGGAAAGCAGCTAGTTTCAACTCTTCTTGCAAGTAGTCCAAGCATTTCTGAAGTTCATCACCCTCAATTCTTGGTTCACCAGAAGCAGACTCCATTTCTATTTTCCTCCTTCATTGCTCAGACTACGGACAGATCAAGAACTCTAAACATTAAACCACACTGGACAGGTTTATTCTAGTAGTTAGATTTATCTACCTCACCCCCCGTATTCTCCTTCCCCTTGATAATTAGTCAGTCATAGCCTCTATCTCACTCATCAAAGCTGCTATCAAATCTTTTTCCTGGATGGTTCTAATCTTTTTACCTCTTTTGAAGAGGACGGCTTTGCCCCTCCCGCAGGCGATACCAATATCGGCATCCTTGGCTTCGCCGGGTCCGTTGACCACACAGCCCATCACGGCTACCTTTATCGGCTTGTTAATCATTAATAGCTCTTCTTCTACCGCTTCGGCTAATTTTGCAATGTCAACCTCAGCCCGCCCACAGGAGGGGCAGCTGATTAATATCGGACCGTGCTGGCGCAGGTTCAGGCTCTTTAGGATTTCATAACCAGTAATAACCTCTTCTCTGGGGTGAGCGGTTAATGAAACCCTTATGGTATCACCAATGCCTTGGTAGAGAAGGGTGCTGATGCCTACAGCACTGCGGATAATGCCCCTTTTTGGTGTGCCGGCTTCAGTAATACCGATGTGTAAGGGGTAGGGTATTCTTTGGGCAATATCCTGATAGGCGTCAATAGTAGTCGGAACATCAAACGCCTTGAGAGAGACCTTAATCAGGTCAAAGCCAAGGTTTTCCAGTAGTTGTATCTGCTCTAAGGCAGCCTCTACCATTTGTTGGGCGATGGTTAATTGCGGATTGGCTGTTTTAAGTAGACTGCCAGCGTTTACTCCGATACGAATAGGGACATTTCTTTCCTTAGCAGCACGAGCCACAGCCGAAACCTTCTCCGGTTCGCTGATATTGCCGGGATTTAGCCGCAGCCCATCGCAACCAGCCTCCAGCGCTATTAAAGCAAGACGGTAATTAAAGTGAATATCGGCAATTATGGGTATGGAAATGCCCCTTTTTATGGCTGATATAGCCTGGGCGGCTTCGGCATCAGGCACAGCTACTCGCACTAGTTCACAGCCATAGTCCTCGAGCTCCTTGATTTGGTGGATAGTTGACATAACATCACGAGTATCGGTTTTGGTCATGGATTGCACCACGATAGGGGCATCACCACCAATGGTTACATTACCAATTTGAATGGGTTTACTTGTTCTTCGCGGATTCATAGGATTATTTTATCACCTCACCACTTTACATATTTGTTAGCAACCTAACAGCATTTATACTTCTCCCTTACCGGGGAATGGGGCATTAGTTATATAAGGGAGGCGAAGCCTCTCTTTAATTCTACATTACTAAAAAGATTCACGGTATTAAGCCCTCTCCACTTATAATACGTATAATATCCTGATAGGTGATTGCCAAAATTGCTGCCATTAGTAAAATAAAGCCAATAGCATGTATCAAACCTTCCGTCTTGGGTGAAATGCGCTTACCCCGGCGGACCCACTCCAAGAGGACAAACATGATTCTGCCCCCATCTAGGGCAGGGAGAGGGAAAATATTGATTATAGCTAGGTTTATACTAAAAAAGGCAGCAAATTGTAATAATGGACTAATTCCAGCCTTAGCCACCTCTCCGGTGATTTGAGCGATACCTACTGGACCTGTTAGCTCCACTGGTATTGCCCCAATAATCATACTGATTATCCCGTTCTTAAATAAAACAAAAGTTTCTATGCATTCCTTTACTCCCATGGGTATTGCTTCCCAGAAGGGATAATGTTGGATAACAATGGTTGGATTTGACATACTGGATAAAATACCAATTGCCCCTTGACCTTCTGGAGGCTTCCATCTAGGTATTACTTGAATCTCCTCATTGGTAGAATCACTGTGTTTGACAAGGATAGTAATCTCATTACCTAGGTTAAGCTGGATATAGCGGCTCAGGTCTATGATATTATTTACTGTTCTTCCATTTATACTGATAATTATATCTCCGGATTCAATGCCAGCCATGGCGGCTGGTGAGTTTGGAGCTACCTCTTCCACGAATACCTCATCGATTACCACATTATGAGGAATCATAAAAGCAATTGAGAATAGAAGGAGGGGCAGTAGGGCATTCATTAACGAGCCAGCACTAAGAACCAACAACCGGGTGCCGATGCTCTTACTGGCTAAACTTCCTGGCACCTTGGGGTCTTCTTCACCAGCCATTTTAACAAATCCACCCAGGGGTATCGCATTTAGTGAGTATAGTGTTTCACCTCGCCTTACCGATAATATGCGAGGGGGAAAACCCAAGCCAAATTCATCCACCCTCACCCCGCAAGCTTTAGCCGTAATGAAGTGTCCAAGCTCATGAGCGAGGATAAGCACTACTATGATACCGAGGAAGGCTACTATGGAAATCAGTATTGTCATAGATTATCTCCAGAAGTAAGCTGCATGACTTTTTGTCTGGCCCAGGCATCAGCCGCTATAATTTCTTCCAATGTAGGGTGAGCTATGGCTTGGTGCTGTTCCAGTGCCTGTTCTACAAGATTGGTAATATCAGTAAATTTGATACGCTGCGACAGGAAGAGTTCAACAGCCAACTCATCAGCGGCACAAAGCACTGTGGAATAAGTTCCTCCCTTTTTCCCTGCCTCAATAGCTAACCTGAGGCTGGGGAAGGTGTCAAAGTCAGGTTGGTTAAAGGTCAGGTTGTCAATATTGGCCCAGTCAAGCCTGGGAAGCTGAGGGTTGTTTAAGCGTTCAGGATAAGACAGGGCATATTGAATGGGTAAGCGCATGTCGGGGTAGCTTAGTTGGGCTTTGATTGAACCATCTACAAATTCTACCATAGAGTGGATAATGCTCTGAGGGTGGATTAGAACCTCGATGTTATCGTAGGGAGTATCAAATAGCCAGTGAGCTTCAATTACCTCAAGCCCTTTATTCATCAGGGTGGCTGAGTCAATGGTAACCTTTCTTCCCATCTGCCATGAGGGGTGTCTTAGAGCCTGCTTAACGGTAACCATCTCTAACTGTGCTGCTGAATAACGGTAGAAGGGACCGCCTGAGGCGGTTAGAATAAGTCGGGTTGCCTTTTGTGATTCACTATTGAGACATTGCCATATAGCACTATGCTCGCTGTCAATAGGCAGAATCTGGGCTCCAGTTAGTTTTGCCTCATTGGTGATAATCTCACCGGCCATAACCAATGATTCTTTATTGGCAAGGGCAACATTCTTGCCAGCTTTTACCGCAGCCAGTGTCGGATTTAGCCCTGATTTTCCCGAAGTAGCTATAACAACAATATCCACCTGGGGATGACGGGCAATATCTTCCAGTGATAGGAACTCGTATTTGGCATTAGCTAACTGAGCCTTTTTATCAGGGTAATAAACAAAGCTCGGCTTGAACTCATTGATTTGACTTGCCAATAAATCGGTGTTCTTGCCTGCTGCCAGACCGACTATATGAAATCTATGAGGGAAGGCACGGACTACTTGGAGGGTTTGCTGTCCTATGGAGCCGGTTGAACCTAAAACAGCTAATTTTTTTATACTGCCCATATAACATAATAGTATACCACTATGCCAGCAAAGACAATGCTGTCTATCCGGTCAAGGAACCCCCCATGTCCCGGTAGTAGCTTACCAGAGTCTTTTACTTCCATATTGCGTTTGAGCAAGGATTCTACCAGGTCACCGAGTTGACCAAAAATGCTGACCAGTAGGCCGAGAAGTATTGCCTGCCAGTAGCTGAAATCTTGAAGGTAAAGAGAATTGGGTAAAGTAAAGAGTGTAGGCAGAGTAAAGAGCAGGCTAACTATAATGGCACCAAATATTCCACCTATTGCTCCTTCCCAGGTTTTACCGGGGCTAATACTTGGGGTAAGGCGGTGTCTACCTAGTGCTCTACCAATGAAAAAGGCGGCGGTATCGGAGCCGAAGGTGGCAAATAAAGCCAATAATACCCAGTTTCTGCCATCATCTAAACCTCTTAATGCCACCAAATAGCTTAGGAGCCAGCCTATATAGAGAATTCCAGCCATTGTCCATGCCCAGCCGATAAAAGATTCTTCTTTCTGTCGACGCAATAGAAGCCAAATTAGAGATAGCATCACCCCCGAGGTTAATAAGGACTGGGTAAGGAAGTCATAGTTTAAGTGTGGGCTTAGGATAAATAGTAGGGTCCAGATTAGTCCAAAGCAGGTAAGCGGTGCTATCTTTGAGGCAGTAACCATCCTATAGAATTCAAAGGCAGCCAGTAGACCCCAGATAGCCACTATAATAGTAAACCAAGGTAATGGTTCCTCAAACCAGACAGCGGTGATTAGGAGAGGGATTCCCCAGAGTGCAGTTATAGCCCTTTTCTTAAGCATGCGATTGTCTATTACCTTAAGGAATAGCTACCATAGCTATGGATATAATTATTGGGTGAGATAAAGTAGAGACTATGGTTAATTAAATAATCTCCTGACTATAGTCCGCCGAAGCGCCTTTGCCTCTGGCTATAGGAGAGCAGCGCTTTCTCAATTTCTTTTTTACTGAAGTCAGGCCATAGAACCTCAGTGAAGTAATATTCGCTATAGGCTGTTTGCCATATTAAGAAATTGCTCAGGCGGAGTTCATCACCAGTGCGAATTAATAGGTCGACATCAGGTAAACCGTCGGTGTAGAGATAATTGCTAAATAGTCCTTCGTCTATATTTTGATGTGAGACGCCTTCAGCTATAAGACGACGTACTGCATCCAAAATCTCAACACGCCCTCCGTAGTTGAAAGCGACGTTAAGTGTCATCCCGTTATTATTCTTGGTTAACTCTACCGCTCTATTTATTGCTAGTTGGAGACCTTGTGGAAGTTCATTAAGTCGCCCAATATGACGAAGCTTGATACCTCTCTTATGAATTTCCAGGACATATTGATTTATAAACTCTTCTAATAGACTAAATAAGCCTCTAACCTCATCTTCAGGACGGCTCCAATTTTCTGTAGAGAAACCATAAAGCGTTACATACTTTATTGGGTATTCGCTGAGATATTCAACCATGTGGCGCATGTTTTCTGCCCCAGCATGGTGACCACTAAGTCTGGGTAGTCCACGGAGTTCTGCCCATCTACCATTACCATCCGGTACAATGGCTACATGGGTGGGTAAACGAGCATTCTTTCCTATCATAGAGGTAGTCATCATTATGCCACTTGATTTTAGATAGTGAGCCTCTTTATTTTGGCTAGACCTCAGCGAGTTCTACTTCTTTAGCTTGCCCTATTTGTTCAGCATCGGCTATAAAGCTATCGGTTAGCTTTTGTAGCTGGTCTAGGGCGCGCTTATGCTCATCCTGCGATATGTCCTTATTTTTCTCTAACCTTTTTAGTTCGTCCATAGCTTCGCGTCTTAGGTTGCGTATGGCTATTCTTCCTTCTTCAATCCTTCTTCGTACTACCTTCATCAGTTCCTGTCGCCTCTCTTCACTGAGCGGCGGTACATTTAACCGAATAACACTCCCATCATTAATTGGATTTAGTCCCAGGTCAGACTTCAGGATGGCTTTATCTATACTATGTATATTACTTGAGTCCCAAGGTTGAATAACAAGGAGCCTGGCTTCAGGCGCAGAGATTCCGGCAATTTGATTCAGTGGGAGGAGAGCGCCAGCATATTCTACCTTTATATGCTCAATCAAGGCGGGGGTAGCGTGCCCAGTGCGGATAGTGGCTAATTCCCTCTTCAGAGCCTCGATAGATGTTCGCATTTTTTCCTCGATATTCCATAAAGTATCGCTAGCCATTTTCTTTCTCACCAGATACAAGAGTACCGATAGGGTCACCGATTATAGCCCGTTCTATACTACGTGGAGCTTGGAGATCAAAAACAATTATAGGCAGGTTGTTTTCCAGGCACAGGGAAAGGGCAGTAGTATCCATTACTTCCAGGCGCATATTCAATGCTTCACGGTGAGTAAGTTTGTCAAACTTCTTGGCATTACGATTTTTAAGAGGGTCAGCACTATAGATACCATCAACATTATTTTTAGTCATAAGTAATACCTCGGCCTCGATCTCTATGGCTCGTAGAGCTGCCGCAGTATCGGTAGTCATGTATGGGTTACCGGTGCCCCCAGCGAAGATTACAGCTCTGGCCTTCTCTAAATGGCGAATAGCTCGGCGTCTAATGTAGGGTTCAGCTACCTGTTGAACGCCTATAGCTGACTGTGTTCTGGAAGTTACTCCTTCTCTTTCCAACGCGTCCTGGAGAGCCAGGGCATTTATTATTGTAGCCAGCATACCCGCATAGTCAGCGGTAACCCTGTCCATCCCGTCCTGTTCCGCCTTAGCTCCGCGCCAGATATTACCACCGCCGACAACAATAGCTACCCCCACTCCCTTTTGTATCACTTGTTTAACCTGCTTGGCTATTTGGGTTAGGATTGAGGTATCAATGCCAAAGCCAGTTTCACCACTGAAAGCCTCGCCGCTGAGCTTGAGTAGAACACGCTTATACTTAGTAGTAGTCATTACCTATTTTATCTGCTCTCAATATGCTTAGGTAGCCTTCAATCGCAGCCGTCCTCTGCCTAACTTACCCTCCTAGTTCGAATCTGGTAAATCTACTTACTTTGATATTCTCTCCTACCTTAGCAATGGCTTCGGTAATAATGTCTTGAACAGTTTTATCGGGATACTTAATATGAGGCTGAAGAAGCAGGCAAGCTGTCTCGGGTTCTATATCAGCTTCCTCAGGAATTTCTTCCTTTGAGATAAATTTAGGCTCTTGAGCGGCAACTTGCATTGCTAAGTAGTGAGCCAGCTCCTTGAATTCGTCACTGCGGGCGATAAAATCAGTTTCGCAGTTAACCTCAACCATAGCCCCAATACGCCCTCCAGTATGGATATAGGCTTCAATTATACCCTGGGTAGTAGAGCGGCTTGCTTTTTTCTGTGCCTGGAGAAGGCTGCTTTGTTTTAGAATCTGTAGCGCCTTTTCCATCTCTCCTTCGGCTTCAAGAAGAGCATTCCGGCAAGCCATAATGCCAGCTCCAGATTGGTCTCTTAACTCTTTTACCCTAGCTGTCGGAATTTTCAATCTTTTCCTCCCTGTCTTCCTCATCAGGAGTGTAAATAAGAGGTTCGGAAACTTCAGTAACCTCAATCCCCTCCAAACCCTCTTCTTGTCCTTCCTCTATTGGTACTCCTACTTCGCCAGTTTTGCCTTCAATAAATGAATCAGCAATTCTACTGCATATCAGTTTGATGGTTTTAATAGCATCGTCGTTAGCTGGAATAGGGTAGTCTATCTCATCAGGGTTACAATTGGTATCTACTATAGCAACCACTGGTATTCCTACACGTTTAGCTTCAGCTAAAGCAATTCTCTCTTTTATGGGGTCGATAATGAATAGCGTACTGGGCAGGCTGGTCATCTCTTTAATACCGCCTATTTGTCGGTTGAGACGCAAAATCCCATCTTCTAGTTTTAGAGCTTCCTTTTTAGGTAGGCGATTAAAGTCTCCTTTAGCTTGGCGGTCTTCCAAGCGAACTAGATAATCTATGCGGGCTTGAATAGTAGCGAAATTAGTTAGCACTCCACCTAACCAGCGCTGGTTAACATAATACATACCACAGCGTTGCGCCTCTTCGATTATAATCTCTTGAGCTTGCTTTTTGGTGCCAACAAAAAGAATATTGCCGCCCTCGGCAGCCACTTGTCGAATAAAGTCGCAGGCTTTATCCAACATAGTGACAGTTTGTTCCAGGTCAATGATATGAATGCCGTTGCGTTTAGTAAAGATGTAAGTCTTCATACGAGGGTGCCAGCGGCTGGTCTGATGACCGAAGTGAGCTCCAGCTTCCAAAAGTTGCTTAATAGAGACTGTATCCTGCAAGTTTTAATCCCCTCCCTTATAAACCATTAATAACAGTTGATTTAACAGTATAGCATACCATTTAGTATGCAGCAACAGTAGACAAATAGGTGGTTGACAAAGATATTTTGATGTGCTATGATAGGAAAACGGTTGCCTATTTCAATAGTTGAGTTGAATGATGATAGGTTACGATAGTCACGAGGTTGAAAGAAAGGTCATCTCTATTCTGAAAATTCTCAGTGAGTCGCCTCAGTCGCTAGGCGCCAGGCTAATCAGCCGTCAGTTGAAGGAGGAAGGGATAGAACTAGGCGAGAGGGCAGTAAGGTATCACCTTAAGCTAATGGATGAGCGGGGGCTAACAAGACCTATGGAGAGGTGGGATGGAAGAGAGATTACACCACTGGGGATAGAAGAAATGAATAATGCCTTAGTTACCGATAAGATTGGTTTTGTGCTGGAAAAAATAGAGCTTTTAGCTTTTCGCACTTCCTTTAATATAGACAAAGGCACCGGTCTAGTGCCAGTTAACATATCTCTGTTTCCCAAGGAGAGATTTAATGAAGCTATTAAGGTGATGGCGGAAGCCTTTAAGGTTGGGCTTTGTGTCAGCGACTTGGTAGCTGTGGCATCGGAGGGGGAGAGATTAGGTGAAGTGCTTGTGCCTAGGGGTAAAGTTGGTTTAGCTACTGTCTGTAGCATCATAATTAATGGCAGTTTACTCAAGGCAGGTATTTCCACAGACTCTAGGTTCGCCGGAGTGCTTCAGATACGGAATAACCAGCCGTTACGCTTTGTAAATCTTATTAATTATGCTGGTTCCACCTTGGACCCATCAGAGATGTTTATCCGAGCTAGAATGACCGATGTCCAGGGTGTGGTTAGAGGGGGAGAGGGGAAGATACTGGCTAACTTCCGTGAGATACCAGCCCAGTGCCAACCTTTGGTAGAGAAGGTTACCAACCAACTAAAAAGGGGGGGGTTAAACGGGCTGATTATGATGGGTAGTCCCAGCGAAGCGGTGTGTGGTATATCAGTGGCTTTAAATAGAGTGGGAATGATACTTATCGGCGGGCTTACCCCCATCGCTGCCGCTGAGGAGGCAGGGATAGAAACAGAAAATCACGCTATGAGCACCTTGTTTGAGTATCAGGATTTGGTAAAATTTCAGAGCTTTGTATAAGGAGAGAGATGAAACAGATAAAAATTATACCTTGCCTTGATGTAAAGGATGGTAGAGTAGTTAAAGGAGTCAATTTTGAAAACCTCAGGGATGCCCGAGACCCAGTAGAAGCGGCAGTTGCCTATTGCCGTGAGGGTGCTGACGAGCTTGTTTTCCTTGATATCTTCGCCACTGTAGAAAATAGATCGACACGACTTGAATGGGTAAAAAGGGTGTGTGATGTAGTTACTATTCCCTTTGCTGTAGGTGGTGGAATAGGCAGTATTGAGGATATGAAGGCTTTACTTGACCTTGGTGTGGATAAGGTCTCGATAAACACCGCTGCCGTCAGGACTCCCGAGTTGATAGGAGAGGCAGTCAAAGAGTTTGGTAGAGAGCGGCTGGTGGTGGCTATTGATGGAAGGAAAAATCCGGTAGGAAGTGGATTGCATAGACTAGAGGTAGTAGTAAGAAGTGGCAATGAGGCTACTGGAATAGAGATTGTTGATTGGGCAAAGAGGGTGGAAGAGATGGGGGCTAGTGAGATTTTACTTACCAGTAAGGATGCTGATGGAACCAAGGAAGGATATGATTTGGAGATGACCAGGGCAGTAGCTGAAGCGGTCTCTATTCCGGTTACTGCTTCCGGAGGAGCGGGAAAATTGGAGCACCTCTATGACGCTGTGGTAACAGGTAAAGCAGCGGCAGTTTTAGCCGCTTCGGTCTTTCACTTTGGCGAGATTTCAATTTCTGAGGCAAAGCAATATCTGAAAGAGAGAGGTATACCAGTAAGAACATAAAAAGTGCAAGGAGGATATTATGGGCAACAAGCCGTCGAATTTATTTGAAATGGCCCAAGCACAGCTAGATGGGGCGGCCAGTATATTTAATCTAGAGCCTGGTATTCATGCTATTCTCAGAGAACCGATGAGGGAGTTACACATATATATACCAGTGAAAATGGATGACGGGCAGACTAGAGTTTTTAAAGGATTTAGGGTTCAGCATAACAACGCTTGCGGTCCCTTTAAAGGGGGTATCAGGTTTCATCCTGAAGAGACGATTTATGTTGTTAAAGCTTTAGCTACTTGGATGACTTGGAAATGTGCTGTAGTAAATATCCCTCTCGGGGGTGGTAAGGGGGGTGTTATTTGCAATCCTAAAGAGATGTCGAGCTGTGAATTAGAAAGATTGAGCCGAGGCTATATAGATGCAATATGGGAGTTTATTGGTCCTGACAGGGACATCCCAGCGCCAGATGTATATACTAATCCCCAGATAATGGGATGGATGATGGATGAGTATTCAAAATTGAGAGGACAATATACTCCGGGCGTAATAACAGGAAAGCCGTTAGCTATAGGCGGTTCACTTGGTCGTGGCGACGCAACAGCTCGAGGCGGAGTATATACCATAATAGAAGCTGCCAGCCATTTAGGGGTTGATTTGTCATCAGCAACAGTGGCAATACAAGGCTATGGTAATGCTGGCTCAAATGCAGCTCTTATACTATATGACACACTGGGAAGCAAGATTGTAGCTATAAGTGATTCTAAAGGTGGTATCTATAATAAACAGGGCTTAGACCCACACAGGGTCTTACAACATAAGATAGAAACTGGCTCAGTTATAAACTTCCCCCAGGCTGAAAATATCAGTAATGCTGAACTACTGGAAGTGGGTGTTGATATATTATGTCCATCGGGACTGGAGACCGTTATAACTGAGACGAACGCCGGTAACATCAAGGCAAAGATAGTAGCTGAATTAGCCAACGGACCAACTACTCCTGAAGCAGATGAAATATTATTCAGTAGTGGAATATTTGTTATCCCTGATTTTCTGTGTAACGCTGGCGGGGTTACTGTTTCCTATTTTGAGTGGGTTCAAAGCTTGAATAGATATTATTGGGATGAGAGTGAGATTCACCAACGGCTGGGCAAAATTATGAAGAAAGCATTCCAGGCTGTCTTAGCTGAGTCCCTGGAGCGTAAGATTAACATGAGATTGGCTGCTTATGTAGTTGCTGTAGCCCGTGTGGCAGAAACGATGAGATTGAGGGGTTGGGCATAGAGTATTAAATTATTCACTATCCAAGGAAGGCTGTTCTTCAACGAAGAACAGCCTTTTATTTTTATGCAGTAAGTAAAAGGTAGAATGAATTAGTTAATTTGACATAAGGTTACTACCTTGACAAAAATCGGCAAAGGTTTATCATAAGACTATCAATAATGAAAACAGAAGAGATAGTATAGGAAAGGGGAGAGATGCAGATTAGGAAAACATATAAAGATGTTAACCCTGAGTTGCTTTATGATGAGGTAAGAGATTTTATTCTGAAACAGGGGACGATTTTAGATGAGGCAAAGCTGGAAACATACTCCATGGCAAGTGATTCGTCATCATTTATTTCTCGCGGCATGCTAACATTCAAGATTCCGGGTGAGCCAGGTAAGGCTGAAAAGGAGTGCCTCACGGTACACATCGTAGGTTCAGCTAAAGGCGAAACCAAAGTGATGCTTGATATAAATGAGGAGCTTTTTACTCAGGAGAAGGTCTCTGCTTTGCAAGAAGACCTGGACTTTATTTTTAGCTCATATGAAGTAAAGTCCTAATAGAGGTTTACAGTTTAGAAAGCGTCCCTCGATGGATTCGAACCCACGACCCGCTACTTAGAAGGTATATGGCTCTAAGCGGTGTGGCACAGATACGAGAAGGGTGAGCGAAAAGCTTTCAGTTATAAAGCTGGAAATTTGCATAAACTTTAAATAAAAAAAACGCTAGCGGTAACATGCTAGCGTTGTCAATATTCTGGTGGAGACGGGGGAGTCCCAATATACTGGTTTTAAAATAGAAATTTAAAATTAATATAGTGTATTTTTCAGTAGGGCGATAATACTTTACATAATCCTTTATGCTAATAAATTAGATTACCTGACTGTGGATTAAACTAAATTTACAGGAATGTCGAATTCACTTTTATTGCCATTTAACAAACATCTTGATTTGACTGTTTAGGTATTACTTCAATAATATATTTAGAAACACTAGGTATAGATAGTAAATGGACAATAAAGTTATCGTTGTCACTGACAGTATGGCTAATATCCCCAGGCAAATAGTGGAGCGGTATGAGATTATGATTGTGCCTGTTATGCTTCTAGTCTAGGGCAAGCTCTATAGAGATGGGGTGGATATTAGCCCCTCTGAGGCCTATGAGATGTTTTTGCAAGACCCCGAAAGTTACAAAACTTCACCAGCCTCACCCGGGCACTATCTTGAAGCCTACCGTGAGGCAACTAAGCGAGCAAAGAATATTCTTTGTATTACTCTTTCGTCTAAGATAAGCACAGGGTATGATGTGGCTTGCGCAGCCAAGGAGCAAGCCAAGTCTGAACTTCCTGAGGCTCTTATTAAGGTAATGGATTCTCAAAATGTTATTGCTGCTGAAGGTTTTATCGCTTTAGCAGCCGCTAAGGTAGCAATGCAGGGGAAGAACTTAGCCGAGGTAGAAAAGGCAGCTGAGGAAGTGAGAGATAAAGCCACCTTTCTTGTCCTTCTGGATACAATCCAACATGTATACCGAACAGGTCGTATACCTAAAGTTGCGTCCCAGATAGGCTCTATGCTTAACGTCAAGCCGATACTCACCAGCTCCTCTGGGTTGGTGCGCTTTCAGGGGATGGTGAGAAATAGAGAAAAAGGCATAAAGCACATGCTTGAGATATTGAAGGATAGGATTGGACAAAGCCCGGTGCATGTCGCTGTGATGCACGCCTATGCGCTGGATGAAGCTGAAAGGTTGATGGAACGAATTTCCTCTGAATTCAATTGTGCCGAGCTGTTTATTACTGAGTTTAGCCCGGTAATGGGCTATGCTACTGGAACAGGGACTCTGGGGTTCGCCTTCTATAAGGATTGAGCTCAATTGCTACTACTACCTGAGTGGGGGTGTAAATGATAATTAATGAGGTTACTAGCATATTCATAGCTATTATTATTGCCTACCTCCTCGGCTCGATTCCATTTGCTTATATTTTCACTCGTATGGCAACTGGCAAAGACATACGGCAGTTAGGGAGTGGTAACGCTGGCGGTAACAATGTCTTCCGGGAAGTTGGTCTGAGAGCCGCTATTCCTACAGCATTTTTTGATGTGGGTAAGGGAGCTCTGGCAGTAGCCATAGCTCACTGGTTATTAGGTGTGCCCCTACACGAGCCGGAGCTATTTGTACTCTTGGCAGCGGTAGCTGCAATAGCTGGGCATATGTGGTCTGTATACTTAAAATTTCGTGGTGGAAACGGACTGAGTGCTACCATTGGCGCTTTAGCCATCTTAATGCCTTGGGAGCTACTAATTGTCATAGGCTTAGTACTAATATTAAAAGTTGTTACCCACAATCTTGTACTGTCGGTAAATATAAGCCTTTTATCTGTGCCGATATCGGCTTGGTTTCTGGAGAGATCATGGTTGCTCGTTGGCTTCTCTATTATTGTAGCACTATTACTGATACTTAACTTCATCCCCACCGCTAAGGCTGCTTTTGCTAAGGCCGGAGGTAGAAAGAACCTCTCTGACGAACTATTGAGGAGAGAGAAGCGTTGAAGCATGTTTCTGACTAGTAAGATAAACGATATTTCTTGGGTTATGGTTATACATCTGACCACTTTATTGAGTTAAAATAATAATTGCTTGTTTTGGTTACTTCTGTACATGCTAGCAGTATTGGAATAAAAGGCTAAGATATGGGACGATCGAGGCTTCGTCCAATCTACATAATCTCTAAATAGACAGAAAGCTAGCGTTGTTACTACTACCTGGTGGAGACGGGGGAGGGTCGAACTCCCCGTTCAAAAGCAAAAAACCAAAAGGTTTGACTTTAAAAATTTATAGTGGGGGTTTGATTCGAACCAATGACCTTCGGGTTACTAGCTCTATAAGCGGTGTGTCAAGACTTTATTAGGGTGAGAAAATCCAGTTATGGTGTCTATTTAGCTTTGTGGCGTCCCTGGAGGGATTCGAACCCACGACCCGCTGCTTAGAAG
>DUFC01000034.1 GCA_011191875.1 Dehalococcoidia bacterium
GAATAGGTAGAAAGTCGTGTTAGTTGTCCTAGAACCCCCTTCTGTGTTTCCTCAATATAGTGAATAATAGCACCGACAGCTCTTACCGCCAGGGGTAGATTACCACATCCATAGCCGTCAAGGGTAGTTACGCCAAAATGGTCAAGCACTGTCTTTTGGGCTATCTCCATCTCAAACCAGTAATCATCAAGGCGGGTTACCGGGGCAGCTAAGTATAAGCCAGATAATTCCGAGCTACTAGAAGCAATAATCTCCGAGGGATTAAGACGCTCCAGTTCGGGAACAGCCCGCTGAAGAGAGACCTGAGTAGTATCAAATTCGCTGGTTGTTATGTCTACATAGGCTATTCCCACAGCCTCTTCACCCATAACCAGGCTGGCTAAATAATTATTAGTCTTACTATCAAGGAGGCTAGACTCAACCACTGTGCCCGGTGTTACCAGGCGGATAACTTCACGCTCCACTAGCCCTTTTGTCTCACCAGGCTTGGTCACCTGCTCACAGATAGCCACCTTATAACTACGACTAATTAGTCTCGCCAGATAGTTATCCAGGGCATGATAGGGGATGCCAGCCATAGGTACACGATGCCCCTTGCCCATCTCCCTTGAGGTCAAGGTAATCTCTAGCTCACGGGAGGTAAGCTTGGCATCATCATCAAAGGTCTCGTAGAAATCACCCAACCGAAAGAAGACAATAGCCTGAGGATACTTGTGCTTAATCCTGAGATATTGTTGCCGGATAGGGGTTAAGCCTTCTCTCATAGTAGTCTATTCTACTAGAATTTGTGGCTAAAAGAAAAGGGTTAGTATATGAGGTTATTTAAAAGCCAAGCTCCTACGAGTGGAGAGTAGGAACAAAGTGTAGTTATAACTTCGGAGAGGAAACTGTTGGTTCGTCTCTTTGCTTTGCTAACTCCCTCTGGTATGCTTTCCACCCAGGACACCACTTAGTATGCCATCGCCAAATCTTACTGATTATTGAGTTAGGTTTTCTTTCTGCATAGTTACGGAGTTTACAGCTTTCACAGTTTGAAGTCATCTTCTTACCACCTTCCTTTGTATAATCCAGGGTCGGTGAAATATTTTATTGATTCTAATATTACCACATCAGTATAGAACTGACAATAAAATAGAGATAGACTCCTGTGCGTGTGGCTACTATAGTATTTCGTAGTGGCTATCCATTCAAGATAAACTTTAGGGGAATAATAATAAAGTCGTTTATCTACCCCGAAATGACTTGTTTCGGGGGCTACCTCAACCCCTTCTTCCGTGAAATCCTGAATACTAATTTTTAAATACCAAAAAAACCTTATGGACGGTTGTCCTCCAGCAAATTATTAAAATAGTCTGTCAAGCTGAGTGAGTATAGCAACCGAAGAATCTCTTCGAGCATATAAGAGGAGGTTCCACGTCCTTCCACCGAAGGACTCGGAATGACACAATATTAGAAACAGTCTATTTTCGGTGAAAATCAAAAATACAAATCTCTAAAGTTTAGGATTTATGGTTTTATTGAAGAGGGGCTTTGACCGCCTTAAGCAATCTTAATAATATAGAACTGAGAATTCTATCCCTTAAAATACTCATCTATAGATACGGCGGCACGTTTGGCGGCGCCCATAGCACTAATTACGGTAGCGGAACCAGTAGCTATATCACCACCAGCCCAAACACAAGGCTTCTTCGTCTCACCGGTAACTTCATCGGCTACCACAACACCCCGCTTACCGATTTCCAGACCTTCAGCAGTTTGGGCAATAACAGGATTAGGCGTAGTGCCTAGAGCCACTATCACCACATCTACATCAATAATAAACTCACTCCCCGGCTTAGCAATGGGGCGACGCCGGCCACTATCATCAGGCTCCCCCAGTTCCATCTCATAGCACTCCATACCAAGTACCCAGTTCTGTTCATCGCCCAAGAACTGCTTGGGATTGGTTAATAGCTTAAACTCAATACCCTCCGCCTTGGCATTCTCTACTTCTTCCCGGCGGGCTGGCATTTCTACTTCTGAGCGCCGATAGACAATATAAACCTCCTCGGCGCCAAGCCTGAGAGCGCACCTAGCTGAATCCATAGCCACATTACCACCACCAATCACCGCCACCCTTTTACCCACCTTCACTGGGGTATCATATTCAGGAAACTTATATGCCTTCATCAGATTAACTCGGGTTAAGAACTCGTTTGCCGAATAGATGCCATTAAGGTTCTCACCAGGGATATTCATAAACATCGGTAAGCCAGCACCAGTGCCCAGAAAAACAGCCTGGTAACCATTGTTTAGTAACTCGTCGATAGTAAACAATTTACCTATTAGTGAATCTAATTCAAGTTTCACCCCTAAAGAAGTAACATATTCAACCTCAGCCTGGACAATATTTTTAGGTAACCTGAACTCAGGGATACCATACATTAATACCCCACCAGCCACATGTAGCGCTTCAAAAATGGTAACACTGTATCCAAGCTTAGCCAAATCAGCCGCCACTGTTAGTCCAGCTGGTCCTGAGCCGACCACTGCTACCTGTTTGCCGTTTGGCTTGGGCTGGACTATCGGTGGGTTTAATGACTGCATATGAGCCCGCTCCCAATCAGCCACATAACGCTCCAAACGACCGATAGCCATAGGCGCTCCCTTCTTAGCCAGAGAGCAAGTAGCTTCACACTGCGTCTCTTGAGGGCAGACCCGCCCGCAGATACCGGGCAGACTATTTTTATCTTTGAGGATTCTTACTGCGTCAGGCATATCACCATCGCAGATAGCCTTGATAAAACCAGGGATGTCCACCCATACCGGACAGCCATCAACACAAGAGCGCTTGGGGCATTGGATGCAGCGGCTTGCCTCGGCTTGAGCTTGCTCATCACTATAACCTAAAGCAACCTCATTAAAATTATTACTGCGTGTCTTGGGGTCTTGCCTTGGCATCGGCTCTCGGTTCAAGTTAAGTTTTGGCATATACTTACCCCGGACTTCTATTCAGGAAAGGATGCCATGTTGAGACTGCCACTGCTCAAAGGAACGCTTCTCTTCATCAATGTAGATACGCTGGCGGGCAAAGAGCAAATCCCAGTCTACCTGATGCCCATCAAAATCAGGGCCATCAACACAAGTAAATTTGGTCTCATCACCTACAGATACCCGGCAGCATCCACACATACCGGTACCATCAACCATTATCGGATTCAAGCTAACAATAGTCTTAACCCCAAAAGGCTGTGTGGTTTTGGCACAGAATTTCATCATAATGCTTGGTCCAATAGCAATAACCCGGTCAACTCTTTCGCCGGTTTCAAGCAACTCCTTCAGCGGCTCAGTTACCATCCCTTTCCGAGCATAAGACCCATCATCAGTAGTAACTATTAGCTGGTCACTGACACGGTGCAACTCTTCTTCCCAAAAGATAAGGCTTCTGTTCCGTGCCCCCATGATTGAAATAACCCGGTTCCCTTCTTTCTTCATTGCCCGAGCGATAGGCATTATGGTAGCAACAGCAAATCCCCCGGCAACACAGACTACCGTTCCAAACTTATCAATATGGGTAGGTAAACCTAGTGGTCCCACTAAATTAGCAATAAAATCGCCGTCTTCGAGTAAAGCTAGCCGGTGAGTGGTCGTCCCCACTTCCATAAAAACGATGGTGACACTACCCTCTTCCTCATCCCAGTCAGCAATGGTCAATGGAATACGCTCACCCTTTTCATCAATCCTAATAACGACGAATTGTCCTGGTTGAGCCTTCTTAGCCACATTCGGTGCCGCAACTTTGAACAGATGGATATTGGGCACCAGGTCTTGTTTTAGCAGAATCTTGTACACCTACTTCTAATGAGTCCTCTCAACCCTCACTGCGCATACTTTGAACTCAGGTATCTTTGAAACAGGGTCAAATACTGGATTAGTAAGCAGGTTAGCCGAGCTTTCGGCGAAATGGAAGGTCAAGAAAACTACCCCCGCCGGTGACACCTCGGTTATCTTGGCTTTAGCCACTATTTCTCCCCGTCGAGAAACGACCTTTACCATCTCACCATCAACGATGCCTAAAGCTGAGGCATCACTGGGGTTTATCTCCAGTGGTCCTTCCTCTAGGAGTATATTAAGCCCCTTTACCTTCCGGGTCATGGTACCAGTGTGAAAGTGAAATAGACTGCGCCCTGTGGTCAGGATAAGGGGATATTCATCATCAGGGAGTTCCTTAGGCGGCTTATACTCCAGGGGTACAAAGTGTCCCTTCCCCCTTGCGAACCGCTCAGTGTGAAGAATAGGAGTCCCTGGATGCTCTTGAGTAGGGCAGGGCCACTGTAAACCACCGTTCTCCAAGCGGTTGTAGGAGATACCGCCGTAGCTTGGTGTAAGACTAGCAATCTCATCCATAATTTGAGACGGAGTCTCAAATTCAAAGCCCTTAGCACTCATTCTCTGGGCAATCTGACAGGTAATCCACCAGTCAGGTTTGGAATCACCTACAGGTTCAATCGCTTTCCTTACCCTCTGCACTCTCCGCTCGGTGTTGGTAAAAGTACCGTCCTTTTCAGCAAAGGTTGCCGTTGGCAGGACAACATCAGCCATCTGAGCTGTTTCAGAGAGGAAAAAATCCTGTACTACCAAGAATTCCAGTGCTTTTATAGACTCCTTAATATGGTTGATGTCAGGATCACTCAACACCGGGTTTTCTCCAATAAGGTAGACTGCCTTTATTTGTCCCTTACTGATAGCCTCAAACATATCAGTGAGGGTCAGCCCTGGAGAGGGATTCAGGCTGCATCCCCAGGCAGTCTCAAATTTCTCTCTGATAGTCGGGTCAGCTACTGCTTGATATCCGGGATATACATTGGGCAGGGCACCAAGGTCGCAGGCACCCTGAACGTTGTTCTGACCTCGTAAAGGATTAACGCCCGTCGATGGCTTGCCTATATTCCCGGTGAGCATCGCCAGGTTAGCCGTAGCTATTACATTATCAGTCCCATGGGAGTGCTGAGTAATGCCCATAGCATAGAGAAGGGTAGAAGGTTTATTCGTGGCATATATCAGAGCGGCTTCAACTATCTGATTCTTAGGCACCCCGGTAATCCGCTCCACAGTATCCAGGTCAAAGTCTTTAAGTGACTCTTTAAAGGTATCAAAGTTCTCACAACGTTCCTCTATAAAGGTTGAGTCAAGCAGTCCTTCATCCACTATAACATTCATCATCCCCATAAGCAGTGCGACATCGGTACCAGGGTTATGCCGTAACCATAAGTCAGCCCAACGAACCAAGTCAATCTCACGGGGGTTAGCCACAATTAGCTTTGCCCCTTTATCCACTGCTTTCTTTATCTCCAGCCCAATAACTGGGTGACCCTCGGTAGTGTTGGTACCAATAGCCAGAATACAGCCAGCATCACGAATCTCATGCACAGAATTAGTCATGGCTCCGCTGCCAAGCGTTGTGACCAGACCGGCCACAGTGGGAGCATGTCAGAGACGGGCACAGTGGTCTAGATTGTTGGTACCCAATACTGCTCGGGTAAACTTCTGGGCAACATAGTTATCCTCGTTGGTGCACTTGGCTGATGAGATTACAGCTATCTCATTATTCTCTTTATATTTGCCTAGTTTGCTGGCAATCATGTCTAGCGCCTCATCCCATGTTGCATCCTCAAAGTTCCCGTTACGCCTTATCATGGGGTTAGTTAAGCGCTCTGGGTGATGAACGAATTCAGCAATGCCAAATCGGCCTTTTACGCAAGCTTGCCCCTGATTTATGGTACCATCTCTTTTCGGATTAACCCTGATTACCCTGCCTCTTTTAACTTCAAGCTCTAACTGACAGCCAACCCCACAGTAGGGACAAGTGGTGACTACCTGATACTCAGCTACGCCCTCCCACCTACTAGTTCGCTCCATCAGCGCTCCAGTGGGGCAAATATCAACACAGGCTCCACAAAACTGGCATTCCGATTCCTTTAAAGACCAACCAAAGGCAGTTCCAATTAAAGCATCACTACCTCGGTAGGTAAAAGCTATTGCTCCTCTTCCCCTTACTTCCTGACACACTCTAACACACCGTCCACACAGAATACATAAATTATAATCACGGTCAAAGAAGGGGTCTCCCCTCTCTATTGGTAGCTCTTTAGAATATGCGTAGGGTAGTGTTACTTCCTCTACCCCTAGGGAGTCGGCTACATCCTGCAACTCACAATGCCCGTTCCTGGGACAAATTACACAGCGCTCGGTTACTGACACATTGCGTAAACATATATCAAAGGGTTGACATCGCTCTTTGCGATTACAGGTAATACAAAAATTGGGGTGCTCAGTTAATATAAGTTCAAAAATGTCTCGTCTTAACTCGTGAATCTGCGGTGTATTCGTCTTTACCACCATCCCATCACTAGCTGGTGTCGTGCATGAAGTAGGGAAACCCTTAACATTCTCAATCTCTACTATACATAGACGACAGGCACCATAGGGAGTTAAATCAGGGTGGTAACAGAGCGTTGGTATGTCTATTCCCGCTTCTTTGGCTGCTTCTAATACCGTCATACCTTCTTTTGCTTTAACTTCTTGACCATCAATGATTAAGGTAATCTCATTCATCTGTCTATATATCCTTTAGACAATTATTATTCATACCCGTTGCCTCAGTGCTCTTCTAAATCACACCTCAGACAGCGTTTTGCTTCCTCAATTGCTTTTTCTTCATTAAAGCCAAGCTCTACCTGAGCAAAACCTTTTAACCTTTCATCAAGTGGCAGCATATTCATCGGTGGACGATATTTCTCTCCCTCAACCTCCTCAATATCAAAGGCTGCCACCTCCTCTTCAGGTGGTGCCAGCACTTCATCTATGTCTCCACCACCACCAAGATACTTGTCTATAGAAATAGCTGCTTGCCGACCGGCAGCAATTGCCTCTATCACTGATGCCGGTCCTGTTACCACATCACCGCCAGCGTACACCCCCTCCCTTGATGTAACCAGGGTATCAGCATCAACCTCAAGTCTACCTCCTCTTCCTACTGATAACATATATCTATCAGGCACTTCAGGCTGCTCACCTATAGCCTTTATCATCAGGTCATACTCGTCGGTAAACTCGCTGCCCTCTATTGGTACAGGTCTCCGTCTACCGCTTGCATCTATCTTACCTAACTCCATCTGTATAAACTCTATCTTTAACTTGCCATTTACACTCATAGCCCTAACCGGCGCTGCCAAATAAAGTATTTTTACCCCCTCCCTAAGCGCCTCTTCTATCTCTTCATCACTAGCTGGCATCTCAGCGCGAGTACGACGATAGACAATACTTACCTCTTTAGCTCCAAGACGAAGGGCAGTCCGTGACGCATCTATAGCTACATTACCTCCGCCTATCACTACTACCTTGTCCCCCACATCTACCTTCTTACCCAGGTTGACTTCCCTGAGAAGATCTGTACCATCTACTACACCAACAGTAGTTTCTCCCTCTATACCCATATTCATACCTAAATGGGCACCTACACCAACAAAAATAGCACTATAACCTTGCTTAAATAGCTCATCTAATGACTCTACCTTGCTATTTACCTTTATCTCTACCCCAACGTTCTCGATTTCCTTTATCTCATTATCCAAGACTTCCCCAGGTAGTCGGTATCGTGGTATTCCTACCCTCATCATACCACCGGCTACTGGTAAAGCTTCAAATACCATTACCTCATGCCCCAGTTTGGCTAAGTAGTATCCAGCTGTTAGTCCCGCTGGACCTGAACCTACTATGGCTACCTTCTTCCCTGTAGGAGGAGCAATCTTTGAGTTCTGTTTCCATAATCCAGTATCATGCTCGGCAGCAAAGCATTTTAGTGCCCTTATTCCCAGGGCTTCATCTAATTGATCACGCCGACATCTAGCCTCACAAAGATGTAAGCAAACATAGCCAAGCACCGCTGGGAAGGGGACCTTTTCCCGAACTACAGCTAACGCCTCATCATATTTACCGTCAGCAATTAGCCGAATGTAACGGGGGATTTCTATCCTCGCTGGACAGGTATTCTGACAAGGAGACTTGACCAGCTCCTTGCATGCTGACGCTCGGCAGTAGTGCTTATTTATGTGTTCCTCATACTCCTCCCTGAAGTAACGAATTGTAGTTAGAACAGGGTTGGGAGCTGTCTGCCCCAAGGCGCATAAGGAGCCAGATTTAACTACCTGGGCTAATTTCTCAAGGCGTTCAATATCACCTGACTGCCCCTCTCCCCGGGTAATACGCTCCAGAATGTCTAGCATCTGTCTAGTGCCTACCCGGCAGGGAACACACTTACCACAACTCTCTGCCTGAGTGAAGGCTAAGAAATACCTGGCTAAATCAACCATGCAGGTATCTTCATCAGCAACCACCATTCCCCCAGAACCCATTATGGAACCAGCCTCGGCTAAGGATTCATAGTCTACCGGCAAGTCTAACATGCTGGCTGGCAGGCAACCACCTGACGGACCCCCGGTTTGCACTGCCTTAAAACGCCTATCCCTAATAATTCCCCCGCCAATCTCATAAATAATGTCAGCCAATGAAATACCCATAGGCACTTCAATCAAACCAGAATTACGAGTCTTACCGGTTAAGGCAAATACGACGGTACCCTTACTGGTATCGGTGCCAACACTACTATACCATTCAGCACCCTTAGCAATAATTACCGGCACAGTAGCTAAGCTTTTTACATTATTGATATTAGTCGGTTTACCCCATAAGCCGGATACTGCTGGAAAAGGAGGACGAGACCGAGGCATTCCCCTCTTGCCCTCAATAGACATCATCAGGGCAGTTTCCTCCCCACAAACAAAGGCACCAGCACCTTCCTTTATTTCTATTTGAAAATTAAAGCCAGAACCGAGTATGTTATCACCCAGTAAGCCACGCTCTACCGTCTGCTTTAAGGCGATCTCTAGTCGCTCTATAGCTAGTGGATATTCTGCTCGACAATAGATGTAGCCATGAGTTGCCCCCATGGCATAGGCGGCAACAAGCATACCCTCTAATACCGAATGAGGGTCGGCTTCTAAAATGCTCCTATCCATAAATGCTCCCGGGTCGCCCTCATCAGCATTGCAAATTAGGTACTTCGCATTGCCCGGCGTCTTCCGACAAAGCTCCCACTTCCGACCAGTGGGGAAACCACCCCCCCCCCTGCCTCTTAATCCAGACTTCTTTACCTCCTCAATCACCAGTTCGGGAGTCATCTCAAAGAGAGCTTTCTTCAACGCTTCATAGCCACCCATAGCTAAGTAGTCTTCAATTCTCTCTGGATTAATATGACCACAGTTGCGGAGAACGATGCGCTTCTGCCTTGCATAGAAAGCGACATCATGGTAGTAAGATATTGCTTCACCTGTCATCGGGTCATGGTAGAACAGCCGCTCTACAGGATGCCCATTGACTAGGTGCGATTGGACAATTTCTGGAACATCCTCCACCTGTACCTCAGTATAGAAGAAACCTTCAGGTTCAATATCAACAATGGGACCACGCTGGCAAAAACCATGACAGCCAACAAAATCAACCTTTACATCTTTCAATCCTAATGACTCGACTTCCTGCTTCAGAGCATCATAAATCTCATCGGAGCCTCCTGCCACACATCCTGTTCCTCTACATACAAGAACAGTCCGAATTTCGGAATTACCAGACGAATTATCTTTATCTACCATACTATCATCCATCAACTTGCGGTTCCCGTCTATATAAAGCCAATGTTTTTCTTGCTTTAGCTGTGGTCATCCTGCCATAGACAGTTTTATTCACTACCATGACCGGGGCTAAAGCACACGAACCAAAACAGGCTATTCGCTCCAAGCTAAATCCATAATCCTCGGTTGTTTCCCCAGGTTCAATGCCAAGTTCTCTCTTAACTAGCTCTAAAATGCGCCTACCACCTCTAACATAACAGGCGGTACCTTGACAAACCTTTACGGTATGTTCACCTTGCCGTTCAAACCGAAACTGGGCATAAAAACTGGCAACACCATAGACCTCACTCTCAGATAAACCCAAAAAAAAGGCTATCTCTGAAACTGCTTCTTCAGGAAGATAGCCTAATTCCTCTTGCACCTTCTGTAGAACGGGGATTAACGCTCCCCTCTGCCTACGATATGGAGCAAGAATTGGCGATAATCGCTCGCGCATATTTAACCCCCCAAATAGAATTCAATTGCCGAGTCATAATTTAGCACAAAGTATAATAAAATTCAAGTCTTTAGTTATTGCCTTATTGCCATTAAGGGTGTTAAGATAATAGGCACCAGAAATAACACATGAAGATGGTGATAGGTATCGCTAGAATAAGATTGGCAAGACTTGATTAAGCCAATCGGATGATAAGATAACTTTCAGATTTGTCAATAAAAATTAATCTTCCGAGGTGATAATAATGGACATTGAAATGATTCATATTGGATTTGGCAGTGTTTTAGCAATGAATAAGGTTATCGCTATAGCTTCGCCAAACTCAGCACCCATCAAACGCATCATCCAAGAAGGAAGAAATAAGGGACTACTAATTGATATGACCAGTGGCAGAAGAACAAAAGCTGTTATCTTTACCGATAGCGGGCATATTGTTTTAGCTGCCCTTACCCCAGAAACTATTGCTGGCAGGTTGCAGGCAAACCGAGAAAATCCAGTGCTAATACCAGAGCAAAGCGATGAAAAAGGTGAGCCATAAAAGCCAAGTCTCACTCAGCTTGCCGATAAAACCTTTACTCATAATCCTCTCCGGTCCCTCAGGAGCAGGTAAAGATGCGATTTTAACCAGGATGAAAGAATTAGACTATCCCCTTGAATATATTACCACCGTAACTACACGGAGTCAGCGAGCCAAGGAAATAAATAATGTAGACTACCATTTCATCTCTATGGAAAGATTCCAGAAGATGATTTCTAGTAACGAGTTACTAGAATGGGCAAATGTTTATGGTAATTGGTATGGGGTGCCTAAGCAACCAGTTAAACAAGCACTGGACAAAGGTCAAGATATAATAGCCAAGGTTGATATCCAGGGAGCATCTACCATTAAAAAAATCCTACCACAAGCAGTCTTCATCTTTGTGATGCCCCCGTCAATGAAAGAACTTACCACCAGGCTCAAGCAGCGTCACACTGAATCACCCTTCAACCTAACCTTACGCTTAAAAACTGCTGAAGAAGAAATAAAGCAACTACCCCTGTATGACTACGTAGTGTTGAACAAGCGGGATGAAATTGACCAAGCGGTTTCACACATTGCGGCTATTATCACTGCCGAAAAGTGCCGAGTAACTCCCAGGGATATTACTTTATAAATAAGCTAGAATATTGCTCCCAGTAAGCGGGCAAACAAATAACCCAGTCCGCCACAGATAGGGAAGGTTAATATCCAGGCAGTGACAATATTGCCAGCTACCCCCCAGCGTACTGCCGACAACCGTCTGGTGGCACCAACTCCCATAATAGACGAACTTACGCAATGGGTGGTGCTTACCGGTATACCAAAGTTCGAAGCTACCTCAATTACCGTAGCCGCTGAGGCTTGAGTGGCGAAGCCATGAACCGGCTGAAGGCTGGTAACTCTTAGCCCTAATGTTCTAATGACCCTCCAGCCGCCAATAGCCGTCCCTGAGCTGATAGCTAGTGCCGATATAATGATTATATACCGACCTATAGGGTCCCACAATGAGAGACGATCCCACCAGCCAGCATCTCCAGAATAAATTACCAGCGCCATAGTGATGACACCTATAGGCATCTGACCGTCATTCTTACCATGGCTATAAGCCAAAAAGCCAGTAGTAAGCCATTGCAAACGACTAAAAATAACCCGCATTCTAGTTGGGGCACTTTGCCGGAATACCCAAAGTAGAATAACCATTAGTGCAAAGCCACCGATAAAGCCCAAGACAGGAGCCGTAACCACTGCTGATAAAACCCGTTGTAATACATTCCATTGTATCGCCTCACTACCTACTAGAGCTACCCCTGCGGCAGCTAGCCCGGTAATAAAGCTGTGAGTTATACTTACCGGTAGACCCCAGTAAGTAGCGATAGTCCCCCAGACAATAACCGCGGCTAAACCAGAAATAACTGTTAAATATGATATTGCTTCTGGGTCTAAAATCCCCTTGCCAATGGTCATGGCAACCGCCGTGCCAGTGGCAGCACCGGCCATATTACATAAGGCAGCCAGTATTACGGCTTTTCTAGGGGAAAGAGCACGTGAACCAACTGAGGCAGCGATGGCATTGGCGGCATCATTGAAACCGTTAACAATACCAAAACCAATAGCCAGCGCGATAATAAAGAAAAGAAGCCACAGGGAGGGGTCAGCCATGCTTGAGGGCTACTCCTTCAAGGACATTTGCCACATCCTCGCACCTGTCGGTTGCCTGCTCCATATGCTCATAAATCTCACGCCATTTGATAATATAAGCAATATCTGTGGAATCATCAAAAAGCTCAGCCATTGCTGAGCGGAATACCCTGTCAGCCATATTCTCTAACCGGTTAATCTCTACACATCGTGGAAGTATTTGTTTTAACTCAGCATGATGCCGCAACTGTGGCACTGTCCCTTCTACCTCAGTTGCTGCTTGTACTATGATGTCAGCTAGCTCCCTAGCCCTCTGGCCAGGACAAGCCACCCTGTAGAGAAGCATAGCATCAGCTGCCGCATGAATAAAGTCGGTTACATCATCCATGACATGAGCCAGTAGAGCAATATCCTCCCTATCAAAGGGGGTGACAAAGGTGCGGTGCAACTGCGCCATAATCTGATGGGTAGTAGTATCCCCCTCGTGCTCCAGCTTGGTTATTGCAGCCACTTTTTCCTCAACATTCTCGCAGGTATCAACCAGCTCTTTTAGCTTATGAGCTGCCTTTACCATATTCTGGGCACTCTGTTCAAAAAGGTCAAAGAACTTCTCCCCCCGGGGGATAAAAGAAAATTTAAACACAACTAATCCTCCTTTCCAACAAAATGCGCATTAGTAACCAAGAGGTTGGAATTAGGGAGACAGGAAAGAAAAGATTCACCATTTGCTTCCACTGTGAGTTTAGATGAGAGTGGTACAATTGTCAAGCCAACTAATATTGATAAACAATATTCCAATCAGCAATTGACAACCAGCAGTCAGGTGCGTAGAATTCCTCCGATTGTATGAAATAGTTAAAACCAAGCCACCAAACGAATTATGAACAATAGTTGGCAACCCAAGCCCGGTGATAAGATTTTCCATCCCCGACGGATTAAGCGTTATCGCTTAAGACGAATACTGGGAGTCCCTGCTCTTTTTAGTGCTGGCTATGGGAATGTTGGCTCTTCTATCTACTATGCCCTGGGCATTGTTGCTTTAGTAGCTATGGGGGCTACCCCTATAGTCTTAGCTATAGCTGGCCTTCTTTTTATATTTACTGCTCTTACCTATGCTGAAGGAACAGCCATGCTGCCTGAGGCCGGTGGCTCAGCTAGTTTTGCTCGGCACGGCTTCAATGACCTGGCTGGCTTTGTCGCTGGCTGGGCACTAATGCTAAGCTACATTGTCACCATCTCTATATCAGCCTTCACCATCCCCCCCTACCTAGGCTACTTCTGGGAAGGATTGAAGATAGATCCTATCGCCGGCACAGCAACATCTATAGGAATCGTTATCTTCCTTATGATAATTAATGTCATCGGCGTAAAGGAAACCTCCTTCCTAAATATAGGAGCCGCCATACTAGATATAACTACCCAGGTCTCGCTGGTGATAATTGGAGTTATATTGATACTCTTACCAAATCCATCAGTCTTAGTTCAAAATATGTTTGCCCCAGGTAATTGGCCCACTCTACCCAACTTTATTCTTGGTATAGCTTTAGCTTCCATCGCCTATACCGGAATCGAAACTATGTCGCAACTGGCTGAAGAAACTAAACAACCAGAGAAAAGAGTACCCCGGGCTCTAATTATGATGATATTTACTGTCCTAGTTATCTTCGCTGGCATTTCCCTGGTATCCCTATCAGCCATGACACCTCAGGAGCTTGCCTCTGAATGGTCTCGAGACCCTGTAGCTGGCATCGCTGCTAGCCTTCCTATAGCGTTGATACGCGACATTCTCAAGCCTCTAATAGCTATATTGGCCGGTACCATCTTACTCATAGCTACTAACGCTGGAATTATGGGTATTTCAAGACTTGCCTTCTCACTAGGTAACCATAAGCTGGTACCACCAATTCTTAGTCGAGTGCATCCCCGATTTAAAACACCCTATATTTCCATAATTCTGTTCAGCATAGTAGCCATTCTCATCTTGTCTCCAGGACTCTTTGCTGCTAATGTCTTCAAAAATATGGGAACTTTGTATGCCTTCGGTTCCCTGTTAGCCTTTATGTTTGCTCATGCCTCTATCCTTATCCTGAGAGCTAGAAAGCCAGAACTACCACGCCCCTTTAAAGTTGGTTGGAATATAACCATTAGAGGGCGTGAGTTGCCAATAAGTGCTATTCTAGGTTTGTTTGCTACTATAATAATATGGATTATTATACTTGTTACCCAACCCTATAGCCGTTGGGTTGGAATTATCTGGATGGTTGTTGGCTTGATTACTTACTACCTCTATCGGCGAAAACAGCACATGCCTCTAACCTGAGAACAAACAGAAGACAATAAATAAAGAATATTGTAGATTTCTAAAAAGAAGACTATAATACCTAAACCAGTTGGAATAGAAAGCAATGGAATTTTACAAGATTCTTGTGCCGGTAATAGGCACCGATGCTGACGAAGAAGCAATGAAGCTAGCCTGTAGGTTGGCTAAGAAGAATAAGGCTAAAATTTGGGCAGTTTATGTAATTGCAGTGAAACGTGCCCTACCGTTAGATGCCGAAATTGAATCTGAGATTAGAACGGCAGAAGGTATACTAGACCACATAGAGGCTGTTGCTGAAGAACAAGACTGTGAGGTAGATACTGACCTACTTCAAGCTCGTGAGGTGGCACCAAGCATTGTCGATGAAGCCGTAGAACGAGAGGTTGACCTAATCTTAATGGGTGTTACCTACGAGAGGCGCTTTGGTCAGTTTAGCCTGGGTAATGTGGTACCTTATGTGCTGAAAAATGCTCCCTGCCGTGTTATACTATATCACCAACCTACTGCATGATGAGGTCAATGTATGAAAGTAGTTATTATGGGCTGTGGACGAGTCGGTGCCCAGCTAGCGGCACTGCTGGATGCCGAGGGGCACCTGGTTACCACTTTAGATACTGATGCCTATAGCTTCCGAAGGCTTCCCCCTGATTTTAATGGTACGGCACTACTAGGTAATGGCATTGATGAAGAAGCACTTATAAGGGCAGGCATAGAGGAAGCCGACGCCTTTGTCGCTGTAACCCAGGGAGATAACCGCAATGTAATGGCAGCTCAAATTGCTAAGCATGTCTTCAATGTACCCAGGGTAATCTGCCGTATCTATGACCCCTTGCGACAGGAATTGTACAGCACTCTGGGGCTAGAAGCCTTCAGTCCAACCACGATATTTGCCCAGTTGTTAAAAGAAAAGCTGGTGAGTTGAGGTGGAAACATGTATATCATTGTAGTTGGTGGGGGTAAAGTAGGCTATTATTTAACTAAAGCTCTGCTGGATGAAGGACATGAAGTCCTTCTTGTGGAAAAGAATGTCACCATATGCAAAAACACTGTAGATGAGATGGGTAGCGTTTGCTTTCGGGGTGATGGATGTGAGGCATCTACCTTGGCTGAAGTAGGCGCTGGGCGGGCTGATATGCTCATCGCTGTAACCGGTGATGACGAAGACAATTTGGTTGCCTGCCAGGTAGCCAAGCATAAATTTAATGTGCCCCGGACTATATCCCGTATCAGAAACCCAAAGAATGAAACCATCTTCAAGAAACTGGGTATTGATGTTACGGTAAGTAGCACTAATATCATCCTTGAGCACATAGAAGAAGAGTTGCCAACACACTCTGTGACCCGCTTGTTAGACATTAGAGATAAGGGAATGGAGATTGTAGAGGTAAAAATCCTCCCTGAGTCAACTACAGTGGGCAAAGCAGTCAGAGAGCTTTCACTACCTGAGGAAAGTTCATTGTGTCTCCTTCTTCGTAAGCAAGAGAAGCCTATCATTCCCAAAGCCGATACTATCCTTCAGTCAGAAGACCGGATAATAGCTATTACCCCCCTTGAGTCAGAAGAGGTACTACGAGCTACCTTGACGAGCACCTAGAAGCTTTAAACTAATACAAGCCATTTATCAAGGGGAAGCTATGCCAGTGAAAGGTGCTTGCTCATTGGCTGGTATGTGCTAGCCGATAGGGATACAGAGCTAGTAAAGCTACCGCGAAGACAGCATCCAGGATAATTGCCATCCCAACTTGGCTGAAGTCAACGGCACCTTGGAATATGTAGTACAACCCGGTTACTGCAGCAAGAATACACCACAATATGGCAAACTTTACCCAGGTAAGGTGCCGTAACGGGTATCGCCCGTCTACTATCAACCAGACCCCAGGAGCAATAGAAGAGATGCCTACCATCTCCCTAACATACGTTACTGAGCGAAAGACGTCGGGTATTTCCCCGAAACCCATCATGCTCTATAACTGGTAAGATACAATAATATCCACCAAACCCGCTAAAATACTTATCCCCCAAAGAGAACCAACGCTACCTTTAGACCACGTATCATTACTTACCTCCCTTTCTAGCGTTTAATTGAGATTGTATTATTATATGCTGTGCTAATAATATATTAACAAACATATTAATCGGTAGGATTATCCGGCGTTATTTAACAACCTCATATTTATTACCCACTATTATTTTGCTATACTAGTCAAAGCTAATATTAGGAGGTGTTCTATGACAGCGAGCAAGCCTAACAAATATTGGATGCTGGTTATTATTCTCCTGATAGTTATTATTGCTGCTGGTAGTGTAATAGTTCGGTCAAGATATTGCCCAAGCCAGCCTATAGACATTTCTATACCGCCCAGCCAGGAGTTAGAAGGTGAGATTTACATCGGCGGTGCTGTCACTAACCCTGGTTTCTATTCTTTAAAAACCGAAGATAGTATAGGAGATATTATTCAAGCTGCTGGCGGAATTGGTAGTAGTGCCGACTTCCATCAGCTTAAACTCTACATTCCCTGTATAGGAGAGGAATATCAGCTACAAAAAATAGATATTAATCGAGCCGAAGTGTGGCTACTACAGGCTCTGCCTGGCATTGGTGAAATTAGGGCTCAAGCTATCGTAGACTATCGGCGTCAAAATGGTCCATTTCACAACATCAATGAATTGATCAAAGTGGAAGGCATAGGGGTAACTACCTACGAGCACGTCAAACACCTTATTACTGTAGCCGACTAATATTCAGGATGGAGGATAGTGACTCTTATCTATCTTAGTTGCGCCTGGGTGGTTGGTATTTATTTGGGTTCAAAATTTAATCTACCTTTAGCCTTCCTCTTCACCGGACTTATCCCCCTCTCCCTACTTCTCTTCCTTCGTCACCGCAGAAAGCTAATAATCCTGAGCAGTCTATGTCTTATTGCCCTCTTTGGTGGAGCCTTTTGCTATCAGTCAAGCTTGCCCATTGTTAATGAGAACTGCCTCCAATTTTACAACGACCACGGAGCAGTAGAATTCAAGGGTATGGTTAATGTGGACCCTGAGGTCAGAGATAAATCTACTCACCTCCGCTTGTCAGCCACAGAAATTAAAGTTGATAAAGAATGGCAAGAGGTTTCAGGAACGGCTCTACTATTTGTACCCCGATACCCTACCTATGACTATGGTGATATGCTCCTCGTGACCGGGGAACTGGAAACACCATCCCAGCTTGATGACTTTGATTACAGAGGTTATCTAGCCCACCAAGGAATCTACTCCACTATGCTCTACCCTAAGATAGAAATTCTTGAAATGGGGGAGGGCTTTAAGCCTCTGGAATGGATTTACTCACTAAGAAACCGCCTATCCCAAACCCTGTCTGAAGTTTTACCCGAGCCACAGGCGTCGCTTGCTCAGGGTATTATTCTAGGCATCCGAGGCAATATTCCCTCATCAACCTATGACGCTTTTGTCCATAGTGGTACTGCTCATATGTTAGCCATATCCGGACTCCACCTCAGCATCGTAGCTGGTATTATGATTAGCCTCGGTATATGGCTCTTTGGCATGAGACGCTACATCTACATCTGGCTAGCGCTTAGTACAATCTGGCTTTTTGCCTTGCTTACTGGTATGCACGCACCGGTGACTAGAGGAGCGATTATGGCTAGCCTGTTCCTCACTGCTGAGCTTCTGGGTAGACAGCGCAGTGCCATTACCTCCCTTGCCTTTGCTGCAGCTATAATGGTCGGTATTAGCCCCCAGGTATTGTGGACCGCTTCCTTCCAGCTAAGCTTTCTAGCTATGGCTGGTTTAATCTTTGTATTCCCACCTATCCGAGATTTAGGTAGGAAAACTGTCAATACTACTCTAGGCGAAAACAGACCAGTAACACCACTAGCCTATTTCATTACCGATAGCTTCAGTGTAGCCCTGGGGGCAATCATAGCTGTCTGGCCACTCATTGCTCATTACTTCAGCATTATTTCATTTGTTGCTCCCCTAGCCACATTCTTTACTCTACCAGCCTTACCTGGCATCATTATCACTGGCGCTTTAGCTGGTTCCTTAGGACTTGTTGCCTTACCTATCGCCCAGGTTGTAGCCTGGCTAGCCTGGCTCTTCCTATCATATATGCTCATGGTAGTCAATGGCTTTGCCGCCCTTCCTATATCTTCCATTGAGGTAGGCTCGGTTGACACTACCCTGATATGGGTTTATTATCTAGCCCTTGCCTCAGCTATCTGGTTCAACAGCAATAGGAAGAGGTTGACTAATCTGATGCCTGAAACTACAGCCAGACTAAAGTCAGGGATAAGTAAATCCTCTATCCTCATTTCCGGATTACCCAAGAAGTGGATTATCCCACCACTGCTAGTGTTAGCTATCTTGGTATCACTCGTCGCTGCCACTATGCCCGATGATAACCTCTATATAAGCTTCCTTAATGTAGGCCAGGGTGACGCCATACTGATTCAAAAGGGTAATCAGCAGGTTCTGGTTGACGGCGGACCCAGCCCCCAGGCAGTAAGCTTGGAATTAAGTAAAAAGCTTCCCTTCTGGGATAGAACTATTGACCTGGTAGTATTGACCCACCCCAGTGCTGACCATGTCACCGGTCTAGTAGAGGTTCTACAAAGATATAAGGTTGAGCAAGTACTCTATCCTGATTTAGATTTTAAGTCCGATATATACGATAAGTGGCTCAGGTTACTCAATGAAAAGAATACTAAATGCACCATAGCTCAAGCCGGACATAAGATTGACTTAGGCGAGGGAGTAGTAATAGAGGTGCTCAACCCACCGGAAATACTATTCACCGACACCAGTTCCGATATAGACAATAACGGCATGGTATTGCGTTTAAGTATAGGCGAGGTGAGCTTCCTGCTTACCGCCGATATAAGGCAGGAGGCAGAATTTGAGCTTATTAACCGTAGAGCTGGCCTCTATAGCACTGTACTCAAGGTGGCTCACCACGGCTCGAATACTTCTACCTGCCAAGAGTTCCTGGCGGTGGTTAACCCACAACTAGCCGTTATCTCAGTTGGCGCCGATAATAGATTTGGTCATCCCACCCCTGAGGTAATGGAGAGACTTGAGGATAAGCTAGGCTCAGAAAATATCTACCGCACCGATGAACACGGCACCATAGAATTCATCACCAATGGCGAAAGACTGTGGGTGAGTGTGGAGAAGAAACAATAAATCACACTATATCAGCGATTAACTTAAAAATTGAGATTTTGGGTTAAGCCTGAGCAGAGTTTCCTTGTCATTGATTATATGAAAGCGAAGAAATCCCTTTTAGAGATTTCTTTATCATCCTTACACCGAATGACTTCTCGCAATAACGTATAAAGTAGCGAAGCCAAACTGCATTTCATCGGTTTTGTGGGACTAACCTTTTCACCATTCCAGCGTTATAGTATAGTAGTGATAATAAACAGGAGGCTTTCCTATGAAAAAGCTAATAATAGGAATGATACTGGTAACGTGTCTGTTGGTGCCGGTTTCTTGCGCCAGGACACCTTCAGAAGAGCCCTCAATGTCACCGGGACAGGAAGACATCGACTACAAGAATACTGGGGCTGGGGATTTACCATCAACAACAGAAGAGCGGATGATAGTCCGCACCGGGGATATGTCACTGGTAGTGGAGAATGTGGTTGAAGCCCGGGATGAGATAGCCCAGCTGGCGATAAGGTTTGACGGCTATGTGGTATCATCCCACATCTCAGGTGAGGAACAGGATAGGACGGGATGGATTTCTATTCGGGTGCCTGATGATAAATTTGACCAAGTGCTAGCCGAACTCAGGAACTTAGCCGTAAGAGTAACCTCAGAAAGCACTGATAGCCGGGATGTAACCGAGGAGTATGTTGACCTCCAGTCTAGACTCAGGAACGCTGAAGCAACTGAGAACCAATATCTAGCCCTTTTAGAAAAATCCGAGGATGTGGACGATATCCTTAAAATTTACGAAAAGCTATCCCAGGTAAGGCGTGAAATAGAGCAAATCCAGGGTCGGATGCAGTATCTGGAACGAACATCATCAATGAGCCTAATTTCAATCTATCTGAAGCCGGTTGCTACTGCTAATCCACTGGTTCGTGCTGGCTGGAATGCTCTAGAGATTCTCAAATCTGCTGTTCGTGGGCTCGTTATCTTCGGGCAGTGGCTAGGCGTCGCCGCCATCTGGTTAATAATCTTTAGCCCTATATGGGGGACTATTCTGGGTATTATCTACTGGCGTCGCCGGAAGAAAAGAACTTAGATGAAAGCCTTTTCACAACTTCTTCCCGGCTCAAACCATCAATAGCTATAACCTTACTCCTAATAGTATGACCCTTTATAATATTTATACTGCCTTTGCCTATTTTCAGAAGCTGGCTTAGTAAAGTTATGAGTTCCCTATTAGCCTTACCTTTGGTTGGTGGCGCTGATACCTTTACCTGCAATACCCCATTCCTGAAGCCTACCACCTCACTCATATTGGTACTAGGGTAAACATGCATTGCAATATTTACTTTATTCCCCGAAGTAGGCACATCCAGTAAGCTCAGCTATTCACTTCCACTGCGCGCAATTAGTGTAGCAATACAGCCCAGAAGTAAAATTACTGCCAGTCCTCCCCAGCCTGCTGCGTTATGAGCAACTGAGGCAGTAGCCAATCCCCCGGTAATAAATGCTGGGACTACTTCCACCGCAGTAAGGATTCCCATTACTGTGCACAGCCCAGCCAAGATACCAAGAATTAAAGCTAACACTCCCATAATAGAACCTCCTTGTTTATTAGGTGAGCTACCTTTTGTCTTTATTTTAGCCCATAGTTACTATATAATCAATAGGTTGATAATATGAAGCTAACAGATAATCTATACTTATACCCCGAAAAAGGAATATTCGACTGCAACACCTATGTGATTAATGATAACCTCACTGTTGTCATAGACTCCGGCTCAACTCAATTCCTACCAGCGCTAATAGAAGATTTGGTTAAAGATGGTATTGACCCCAAAGATATTGATATTATCACTAATACCCACCTCCACCCCGACCATTGCTCGGCAAATATAGCCTTAAAGGAAATCTCTGGAGGCGAAATCCTGTTCCACCCCTTGCACAAAAAGTTCTATGATGCAGCCCTTAAGGATGTACCAAAATTGCTCGGTCTTCCATCCATTGAATTGAAAGAGGACGGCTACTTGGATAATAACAAATTAAATAGCGGGGAAATGGAATTCGAGCTTATCCACTCCCCGGGACATTCCCCGGACAGTATCTGCTTTTATTGCAGGAAAGTGGGAATCCTGATTTGTGGGGATGTCATTTTTAACCAAAATACAGGGAGAGTTGACCTCCCCGGTGGCAATGGTGAGCAGCTCAAGCACTCCATAGAAGAGCTATCACAGCTAATAATTGAGTATTTGCTTCCCGGTCATATGGATATAATAACTGGTACTGAAAAGGTTAAAAACAATTTTGAATTCGTTAAACAGAATATACTCAGATGGCTATAAACAGAAATGGCTACTAATACTTTAATGGAGATGTTTATATAAGTCATGGCTAGCCTAGAGCAAGAGATAGGAAATTTGCTTCGTCAGAAAGGACTAACTCTGGGAGTAGTCGAATCAGCCACCGGAGGGCTGTTGTCCCATCTGATAACAAATATCCGTGGCAGCTCAGACTACTATAAAGGTTCAGTTACTGCCTATAGCAATGAGGTCAAGATTAAAGTAATCGGTGTTAATGAGGATACCATTAACCAATATGGTGCTGTGAGCTATCAGGTGGTTGAGGAGATGGCACGAGGTGGCAGAAAAGCACTAGCCGCAGACATATGCCTAGCTGACACCGGTATTGCCGGTCCCACCGGGGCTACCACAGAAAAACCGATAGGGCTATTCTACATTGGCTTAGCCTATCAGGCTGGAACCTATAGTCGGAAACACAACTTCCAGGGAAACCGAGAGCAAAACAAGCGATACGCTACTAATGCCGCCCTGGGTTGGTTAAAGGAATACCTGACAGGTTTAAAATAGAGAGGGCAACTATTTTATCTCTTGAGATTGCAGAGCTTATTCCGAGCGTAAGCAAGGAATCTTTCTCCGAGTTTTCTCCGGCTACGTTTTACAAACGCTGACGCTCCTCACAATTACAAGGGGCTAGTCTAAAGGGGGTGAGGTTGATAAATAAACCCTTACAGGAAAAACATGTCGTTACCTGCTTCCTTGAATATGAAAATGAGATATTGATTTTACGACGTAGTGAGCAAGTTGGTAGCTATCAAGGAAGGTGGGCCGGAGTTAGCGGCTATATAGAAGCGGAGACAACCGCCGATGAGCAAGCCTTCATAGAGATAGAAGAGGAGACCAGCCTATGTCGAAAAGACCTTGAATTAATAAGAAGTGGCAAACCGTTACCGATTGAAGATGAGAAGCTCGGTGTTAAATGGATAGTCCACCCCTATCTTTTTCATATAAAAGACCGAGACAAAGTCAAGATTGATTGGGAACATAAAGAAACACGGTGGATAAACCCCAGAGATATAGATAACTACCAAACCGTGCCCAAGCTTAAAGAGACTCTAGCCCAGGTGTATAAATGTTAGTTATCACTAACTGATTGCTCTTCCATATAGCTGATAACCCCTTCAGGTGTAAGCAATCCATCTTCGGTAACTATCCCGGTAATCAGCTCCAGCGGTGTAATATCAAAGCATGGGTTTTTAACTTCTACTTCTGGCGGTAACTTACCCGATTCAACCACCTCAGATGCCTCTTTCTCCTCCAAATCAACCTCGGTACTCGTTAGCCTGGGGTCAAACTTAAGCGTCTCGCATAATATATAAAACGGTATACCGCTTCTATCCGCAGCTAAGGCTACCTGATAAGTGCCTATCCCATTAACCGCCTTGCCGTCAGCACATACTCTATCAGCCCCTACCATGACCTTGTTCGCCGTTGATATATAAAGCCCCATAGCCGCATCATCGATAAAGGTAATCGGTATCTCACAACTACTGAGTTGCTGGACAGTAATCTCGCCACTGCGACCCGGTCCCGACCTGGTAGTAATAACTCCGATATTCCTGTATTCAGTAAAGGCTTCCTTCAGTGCTGCCACCACTGTTGAACTATAGCTATGAGTTATTATTATGTCGCCGTCATTAATTAGCTCAGAGCCATTTTTTGCAATCTGTGCTACAGCCTGTAATGACTCTTTTATTACTTCATCAACCTTATCAATAGTTAGACGTCTAATTGAACTTAAATCAATTCCCCTGGCTTTTACCGATACAATGCTAAGTAAACGATTTACGATATTGAATAAGGGTGCCATAGCTGGACGGACTGTTATTAACCTTTCCCCCACCGCCTTCTGCTCCTGTAAAAACTGCTCAAGGCTTTCAACCTGGCTCTGCTCAGCAACAACCTTCAATACACCAAGTGCCTGCCTCGCCAACTGGCTGGCACCATGAGTCTTATCATCCCTGACCTCATCAATCAGGCTAATAATTTCAGGGCTAATGTTCATAGCACTTATTCTATCAACACTTGTTAATGAGGTCAAAGCTAACAACCTAGATTCCACCTATATAAATACATGGTATCTAAGAAGTACTCCACCTCTCTTTCTATTTATCTCCTCCTCATTATAGGAATATATATTCATTTCATGGAGAAGAGGATTAAATTGGTGTCCCCGAATATCTTGATTTTTAGGGTAAATTAAGGGGGTGAAGTAGATTATAAAAATTGCTATTATCACCTCTCAATGTTATACTTTGGCGTATATCTCAGAAGCTAGAAGGAAAGGTTATATGAAAAGGGCTGACGGTCGTTCCTGGGATGAACTGCGACCAATAAGAATAATACTGGAATTCCAGAACTTTGCCGAAGGCTCAGCATTGATAGAGCTAGGGAAGACACGAGTACTATGCTCGGCTAGCGTTGAGGATAGGGTGCCAGGTTTCCTCAAGGGGGAAGGAAGTGGCTGGATTACTGCTGAATACTCTATGCTGCCCCGTGCCACGGTTACTCGCACCCCCCGTGATTCGTCACTGGGTAGGGTTGCCGGTAGAAGCCATGAAATACAGCGTCTCATTGGACGTTCACTACGAGCGGTCACTAACCTGGATGCATTAGGGGAAAGAACCTTAATCATAGATTGCGATGTATTACAGGCAGATGGTGGCACTAGGACTGCTGCCATCACCGGCGCCTATGTAGCCCTATATCAAGCCCTCCGAACCCTAGCCTATATGGGGATAATATCATCTATACCTTTAAGGAGTGCAATAGCTGCCACCAGCGTTGGCATCGTGCATGGTTACCAGCTATTAGACCTGTGTTACGATGAAGACTGCAATGCCGATGTTGACTTCAATGTGGTAATGACCAGCCAGGGTAAGTTTGTTGAGGTTCAGGGGACGGCAGAAATCAAGCCCTTCTCCAAGGAGACCATTGATTCTTTACTCTCCTTAGCAGAAAAGGGCATCACGCAACTGTTTGAAGCTCAGCAAGCCGCCCTGGATGCGTTAAAGACAGGCGTTTAAGGTCTTACCTGCCCACTGCCGAAGATAATCCACTTATAACTGGTCAATTCCTTTAACCCTAACGGACCCCGGGCATGAAGTTTCTGGGTACTAATGCCTACCTCAGCCCCTAAGCCGAACTGACCACCATCGGTAAACCTTGTGCTGGCATTGACATAGACACAGGCAGCATCCACTTCATTAAGAAAGCGCATCGCCACCTGATATTCCTCAGTGATAATAGCCTCAGAGTGCCCTGAGCCACAGTGCTCAATGTGCTCCAGTGCCTCATCCAGAGAATCCACAACCTTAATTGCCGCTACCAGCGACAGGAACTCCTTGCCCCAATCCTCATCTACAGACGGCATAAGCTTCAAAGAGGCATTTGACTTAAGGATAGTCATAGCCCGCTTATCGCAGTGCATTTCCACTCCAGCCTTTGCCCACTCCGCCGCCACCAGGGGCAAGTAGCGCTCTGCAATATCGTCATGTACCAGCAGGGTATCTAAGGCGTTGCAAACAGTTGGTCGTTGCACCTTGGCATTAAAAGCTATGGCTACTGCCTTTTCTATATCAGCACTTTTATCCACATAAGTATGACAAACACCAATACCACCGCTGAGCACCGGCATAGTAGCATTCTCATTAACCATATTTATCAAACCAGCTCCCCCCCGTGGGATAATCAGGTCAATATAATCACGCATTCCGAGTATTTTATCGACTAGCGCCCGGTCGGCATTCTCAATGAACTGCACTGCTCCATCAGGCACTCCTGCCCTTGTAGCTGCTTCCTGAACCACCTTGGCTAAGGCACTATTGGAGTGAATTGCCTCTTTACCTCCCCTGAGCATAATGGCATTACCCGACTTCAGGCACAGGGTAGAGATATCTACAGTAACATTGGGTCGGCTCTCATAGATGGCACCGATTACACCTAGCGGAACCCGTTTTTTACCTATCTGCAATCCATTAGGCAGGGTGCGCATATCAAATACCTCACCCACTGGGTCAGGTAATTCTGCCACTGCCAGCACATCCTGGGCTATAGTATCAAGACGGCTAGATGATAGGAGTAATCGGTCAAGCATGGCAGCATTCATACCTGATGCCTCCGCTTCCTTGTAGTCAATCTGATTAGCCTCTAGTATTTCATCTTTCCTGGCTAATAGGTCATCAGCAATATTATGTAAAGCTCTATTCTTGACCTCAGTTGAAAGGTAAGCCATCCGATAGGAAGCCGCCTTAACCGCCTTACCCTTCGCTTCCAGCCCTTTTAAATCCGATTTCATTGTTCACTCCTTTTATATGGTAACTCTATCCCCTTTAAGCATCCAGAATAATCTTCGATATTCCTGTGTACCAGTTTTACTCCTCTTCCCCTTTATAAGGGGAAGAGGTAATATTTTATCAGAGGGACTTCGCCCCTTTAAAACTCCCTTGCTCCGGTGCAAGCGAAAAAACTCCACCAGGTAATTCGACTTTTCTCAGCGCATTGGGGTTCCGTTCGTATCCAAACAAGTATTGCCCAGCATTTTCCTCAAAATACAGAACCCCACTAACATGCCGATACATCTGGAAAAGTCCAGTGCCATTTCGGTAAAGACAAGCACGAAGTTCTTCTATATCCACCACTACTTTAAAGTCCAGAAATATGCCTATGATGTAAGGCACACTTAGCTTTTCAATCAAGGCTTGATATTTTTGCATCTTATCCCAAATGCTGTAATAGAGGCGCTCAATATTATTCTTGTTCTCGTCTTGCCTATATACTGCTATACCTTTAGCCTTAACTTGTTTAGCTATCTCGCCCTCTGTTACCTCATCTATGTGGAAGTTCAACAACTCAGCGATGCCTACAACCACCGACCTGTTATCCAATATGCACCAATCAGGGGTTTTACTCTCGACCAAATATTCATGCCTTACTTTGAAATCGCAAGAGCCAAGATAGGCTCCTAGAATAAGCTCCCTAAAAGTATGCATTATCTGATTGGAATCATGGGGCTGCTCCCGAAACCTCTTTGCAAACCTTTGTTGGTCTTCTTCGCACAAGTGCTCAAAGCACCGATAGATAGCATAGTTAATTTTCTTGCTCCCAGCTACTTGCCCGTATTTCATAATTGCCGTAACTGTTCCCCTTCCTTTTGGGGTATCTTCTGCGCTTTAGGGAAAGGTAAGTTTGCTGGTGGCATCTCAACAGTTTTGCCAGCAAGAAGTTCTTCAATGGTTAATATTTGAATTTTTGGATAATCTCGCTCCCAGAGCGGTGAGTTATAATAGCCAGCGCTAACCGCTTCAGTTTGCATCTCTCTGGTGGGTGGCTCAAGAGTAATAAAGACGCCCATGGCACTGTGACTGGCAATATCCTTTAACTCCCTGATATCCTTGACATGAACATGACCGCTCTTGACTTGAACTACCGCCCGCTTGGCTCTGGTGGGACGCTCCTCAGAAAAGGTAATAACCCCATCAATCCCTTTATCATCACCCTTCTTTTTCTCGCCGAGGGGTCGTGCTTCAATGAGGCTCAATGCCCACCACTGGAACTGATACCTGTCCTGGTGGGCTAAAGCCTTAGCCCCAGCAGAATCCACCGGCTCACCGATAACCTCAAACTCAATTCCGGGGAAGCTGTCTTTGAGTCGCTTGCTCATAACCCTTATTGCCAGATGAGTTATATCGATACCTATCCATCGCCTATTTAATTTGTGAGCAGCGACAAGTGCAGTACCACAACCACAGAAGGAGTCTAGGACAATATCGCTTTCATTGGAGCTTGCTTTAATAATACGCTCCAATAAGGTGAGGGGCTTCTGAGTAGGATAGCCAAGCCGCTCTTTTGCCGAGGGTGCCACGAAGGGTATTTGGAAAACATCATTTGCTAGAACACCTTCAGCTTGAAGCTCTTTGTCGCTTACTAAAACAGGTTCTTCTCCTCTTTTGAATCGATGCAATACTCCTTGAGTCTTTCGTTCAACAGAACCTTCAGTGTAAGGAATTAATATCTCATTAAAGGTATAATTATCTTCCTTTGTGTAGAAGAACACTATGTCATGAAGGCGTTGAAACTTCTTTGATGGTGCTGTCCATCTTCTATAGTGCCACACAATCTCATTCTTAAAATTCCTTGGTCCAAACACTCGGTCTAGCACTAGCTTTAGATAGTGGCTAGCAGTGGGGTCGCAGTGAAGATAAAGGGAGCCGGTGTCTTTGAGTACCCGGTGTAGTTCAACTAGTCTAGGGGTCATCATAACCAGATACGCCATCACATCATTGTTACCCAGAACGCTATGCATGGCATCAATAAGTGTGGCTACCTCTGGCGGCGCAGCTTGAACAATATCATAGTAAGTTCTCTCAGCAATCTTATCCCAAGTCCAGGTATCAGAGAAAGCCTTTATCTGTGCCTCAGACCGCTCCCCTGTGGCTTCCTTGAAAATAATGTTATAGTCCTTTTTACTGCTAAATGGTGGATCTAGGTATATCATGTCAATAGAGTTGTCTGGGATATACTTGTGCAAGATTTCTAGATTATCTCCAAAGTAAAGAACATTAGTCTTTAATTCATCCATAACCCACCTCTTAATATTTCCATCGAGTTGTTGACAAATTATATATTATATACTATAATTTTATTTACAGTAAGAAAGGCTCCTGGAATTCGGTTGGTCATCTGATAAAGATGGCAGCGTCTGTAGAGGCGTGGGATCCTACCGCCGGGAGCTATTTTTATATACTATTTAGCCATTTATATGTTCCTGATAGTAATTGCGGAATCAGTTTGCTTTTGTGTGGCATAAACTTTATGCCATAGCCGAATACTTTACCGTCTCGCCTATACATTTTGTCTTTAATTATTAGTAAATATGAGTCTTCAATTACACCATATTTATGCTCTACAGCATTGTAAACTGCACCACAAACACAATCCGCAAGTTGTACTAAGTTAGATTGCGTCTTGGCTTTGGGTTTTACCCCCAAGATGCAATCTTTTCTAATTTCGCAGTCTGGCTGGCTCTGGATGTAGTTTAGATAGGCATTTAACTCCTCATATTTAATTCCACCCTTATTTTCCGCATATATCCTCACTTTGTAGTCTTTATCATCACAGTACCAAGTAATGCGTTCCACCAACCGCCTGAATGTGTAAAAATATAACCTTTTACCCTCTAATTTTGGGCTGGTATTAACAATGTCTGGGTGATGTGTATCGACTAACACTGAGCAGATAGAAAAGTCATTATTGTCTAATTCCTCGACTACAGCCTTTTTCCTTGGATGACTGAGCTCTGACCAATGGAGAACTTTATCGGCACCCAAGTTAATTCGCTGTTTTATTCGGTGATAAGCATACCCTAACGCAGTAGCCTCTTCCTGGCTAGCAATCAGCGCCGTAACAACAAACCACTTTGTTCCCTTTCCTCCTATACCTTCGTCCCCGGATTCATCTATATAAGCATACATTTCCATTGATTAGTATCCTTAAAGCACCACTAAATTATTCCGGTTTACTATTCAAAAGATTCATGCATTTTAAAATAATAGTGATAAAGCGGAGGGATTCCGCTCACAGCTTGGTTAATCTTCTTTCTAAGAGAGCATCTACTTCTGAATCCATCCTGTAATTCAATGATATATCCATCGCCATCACTTAGACGCCTATATTCCGTAGTTTTAAGCTCCCCCTGCCAGCTTGATTCTGATTCATGGTACAACTTGTAATCAACATTGACTATAAATTCCTCGCCCCTAGAACCGTATAGCTTGCCTTTATTTAACTTCATAACTTCCTTTCTATAATATCACCAAGTTATTCCGGTGCACTATCTCGGAGCCGTAGTCGTAGCCAAGGAGCATTGTAATTTTTCGGGAGTGTGTTCCCTTAATAACAGAAATATCACCAGAGCTGTAGTTGGTTATACCACAGCCAAGTCGAGACCCTTCTTTATCATAGATATTCACTATGTCACCGCGCTGAAACTCCCCTTCAACCTGCTTAATACCAGCCGCTAGCAGACTCCGGTTCTGCTTCTTTAGCGCCACGGCTGCCCCCGAGTCCACTACCAGCTTACCTTTGATAGAAAGACCACTGAGCATCCAGCGTTTACGGCTTTCCAGCTTGCTGGTAGCTGGTAGGAAACGAGTGCCTATAGTCTCACCGCCGGCTAGCCGTAAAATAATATCCGACTCCTTGCCATCAGCGATAACTACTGTTACTCCAGAAGAAGTAGCCACTTTAGCTGCCTCTATCTTGGTAATCATACCTCCAGTGCCAAAGCTGCTGGGCGTCTCAGCCGCCACACGCTCAATCTCTGAATCTATCCTTTCCACCTGTGAAATAAGGTAGGCATCATGATTGCGGTAAGGGTCGGCGGTATAAAGTCCAGCAGTATCAGTAAGCAGTAGCAGCAGGTCGGCATCAACCAAATTGGCTACCATAGCTGAAAGATTATCATTATCACCAAATTTAGCCTCTTGAATCTCATCCACGGCCACCACATCATTCTCATTGACAATGCACAACACCCGAAGCTCCAGTAAAGCCAGCAGGGTATTTCTGGCATTCAGATAACCAGCACGGTCAGATAGGTCAGCTTTGGTAAGCAGGGCTTGAGCCACAGTAATATCATATTGACTAAATAGCTGCTCATAAGCCTGCATCAGGTGATTCTGTCCCACTGAAGCCAGCACCTGCTTAAAAGGGATACCTCTAAACTCCCTGGTCAACCCTAGCTTATGTCTGCCCGAGGCTATTGCTCCAGAGGAAACTACAAGCATCTCCAGACCCTGCTGGTGAAGTTGAGCCACCTGGGCGACTAATCTTGACATTATGCCCTCATCCAAGCGGTCGCTACCGCCAGTGAGCAGAGAAGTGCCAAACTTAGCCACTATTCGGTGATAGTACAGAGACGAGTTAGACTTTCTATCTTTAGCCATCTAAAGTAAACCTTAATAAATTGGCTTCATTATAGCAAGCAGGGTAAGGTTGAACAAGGAGATTTAATTTCTTATAATGCTACAGTATTCGCTGATTAACAAATTAAAGCAACCTCCCGCCCTAAGAGTCTTGCCTATTACAACAGCCATAACCTTCCTCGGCTTTTTGGATACCCACCTGCATATTCCAATCATAGCTTTTTATGCCCATGAGCTTGGCGCCAGTGTAAGCATTATAATTTTAACTTTAGTGATAGCTTTAACAGCTTTTAGGCGTATCTGAGCTTGTTGCACTACTAGCGCTGTGTTAGAATTTATCGGGGGGCTAGTCCGTTTTGGCTAGCCCTATAGGCGTTTGGTGAAGAAAAAGTGCAACTAGACCTAACTCAACTATTACATCTCATTGAGGAGATGTCTGCCTATCGCCAGCTTACAGGTGAACTAAAGCAGCAAAAGAGCAATAACAGAGTGGTAATGCTCAATGCCGCCAAGCCCTATCTCATAGCGGCTCTAAACCACAGCCTGCGATTACCGATGCTTGTAGTTACTGCACAACCAGAGAACGGTAAAAAGCTCTATGAACAACTTTCAACCTGGTCTTTTACTGAGGTAAAACTCTTCCCTGAGCCCGATGCCCTACCCTATCAGCGCATCGCCTCCGATATATCCAGTGAACTGGAAAGAATACAGTTGCTCACGACTTTAGCTAATATAACTCATGAGACTGATGTAGCCGCTCCTCTAGTAATCGTCTCCGCCCCAGCACTTATGCAAAAGATGATTCCATTTGGTGATTTCATCTCTACCTTTCACACTATAAAATTGAGAATGGAGGCCGAGCCATTCAAGCTGCTGAGCCAATGGCAAGCTATCGGCTACAGCTTGGAAAACACAGTAGAGGTGCCAGGCACAGTAAGTCACCGTGGTGGCATCATTGATATCTTTCCCCCCACCAGTGAGCTACCAGTCAGGCTTGAATTCTTTGGCAATACTATAGACAATATCCGACTCTTTGACCCAGCAACTCAGCGCTCACTAACGGCAATATCATCAATAGCTATTGGTCCAGCCACAGAACTGCTATTGAATAAGCCGGAGGAGCTCAAGCCAGTCGTCAATAATATCGACCTATCTAATTGTGCCTCTGAGACACGCCAGCAGTTTAAGCGAGAACTAGCTATGTTACTTAATAAACAAAGACCCAGCGATATACAATTTTATGCCTCGCTATTTAATAAAGACAGCATCCTGAACTATTTACCTCTGAATAGCCTTCTAATACTAGATGAACCGGTGAACATTAAACTGGCAGTAGAAGACCTGGATGCTCAAGCTACTGAGTTGCGCACCGAGAAGCTGCGACAGGGCGAACTGCCCCACAATATTCCCAGACCATACCTCACCTGGAAGGAACTGGAGCCGAGAATAGAAGATAGACAGAGCTTAATGCTCACCGCCTGGGGTATTGGCGATAATGAACAACCATACCAGTTGAAGTTCGCTCCCGCTCCCAGCCATGCTGGACAGCTAGGTCGTTTTATCAAAAAAGCTAAACAGTCCTTAAACCAAAAACACCGGCTCATCCTCGTCACCCATCAGGCAAGCCGTTTATCAGAACTGCTTGAGGAAGAAGATATTATTGCTCCACCACTTACCGAAATCAAGCAAATACCACCACCCGGCTCACTAACACTGCTCCAGGGTTCGCTGGCTGAAGGCTGGGTTATGAATAATGAAACCCACCTCTATACCGACGCTGAAATCTTCGGATTTACCAAGCAGCGGCGGCTGATAAGAAAACGACCAGTTCCACATCGCAAGCTCTCTATCGACATGACCCCCGGTGACTATGTAGTGCATATTGAGCACGGTATTGCCAAATTTACCGGTGTTACCACAATGAGCACCAATAACAGCCAAAAGGAATACCTGGTTTTAGAATATGCTAGCGGTGACAGGCTCTATGTCCCCACGGACCAGATAGACCGTATCAACCGCTACGTAGGGGCTGGCGAACAACCACCGGCACTGAGCCGACTGGGCACTCAGGAATGGACACGAACTAAGCAAATAGTTAAACAATCAGCCGAAGATATTGCTCAGGAACTACTGGCTCTCTATGCTGCCCGGGAGGTCGTGCCCGGCTTTGCTTTTTCTACTGACACCACATGGCAGCAAGAGCTTGAGACCTCTTTCCCTTATATTGAAACCCCTGACCAGATAGAGACACAGCAGCAGGTAAAAGAAGACATGGAGAAAGCCAAACCTATGGACCGCTTGGTCTGCGGAGATGTAGGTTATGGTAAGACTGAAGTAGCTATCCGCGCTGCCTTTAAGGCAGTAATGGATGGTAAGCAGGTAGCCGTGCTGGTGCCGACTACTGTGTTAGCCGAGCAGCACTTCTCTACATTCAGTCAGAGACTGACTGCCTTCCCCATAAGAATTGAGGTATTGAGTAGATTTCGTTCACCAAAAGAACAGCAGATTATCCTCGACGGACTGGCTAATGGTAGCGTGGACATCTGCACCGGTACCCACCGGTTACTACAAAAGGATGTCGTCTTCAAAGACTTGGGGCTGTTAATAATTGATGAAGAGCAACGCTTTGGTGTATCCCACAAGGAACATCTTAAACAGATGCGGCAAGAGTTAGATGTTCTCACTCTCAGCGCTACCCCTATACCTCGTACTCTCCATATGTCTCTGGTAAGGGTAAGGGATATGAGCACTATGGAAACTCCCCCAGAAGAACGCCTGCCCATTAAAACCTATGTTGCTGAATACGATGACCACTTAATCAGGGAAGCTATACTTAGAGAGCTGGAAAGAAATGGTCAGGTCTTCTTTGTTCACAATCGAGTCCAAAGCATAGTCTACGTGGCTGATAAGCTCCAAGCTCTGGTGCCTGAGGCTAAGATAGCCATCGCTCACGGTCAGATGTCTGAGGCAGAGCTAGAGATGGTAATGGCAGACTTTACCCAGGGTAAAAGCGACATCCTGGTATGCACCACTATTATTGAATCGGGACTGGATATGCCCAATGTTAATACTCTGATTGTCAATAAAGCCAATAAATTTGGGCTGACCCAGCTATATCAACTGCGGGGACGGGTGGGTCGCGGCGCCAACTTAGCCTACGCCTATTTTCTTTATGACAAGGGGAATATTCTAACCCCAACCGCCGAGAAGCGGCTTAGGACTATATTTGAAGCCACCGAGCTGGGAGCTGGTTTTGGCATTGCCATGAAAGACCTGGAAATTCGGGGAGCCGGAACTCTGCTTGGGGTAAAGCAGAGTGGTAATATATCTGCAATTGGCTTCAGTCTTTACTGCCGGCTGCTGGCCGAAGCAGTTGAGGAACAAAAAGCCAAACAGGCTGGTATATCTAAGGAAAAGGTAAAGCCATCACGCCTGCCACCACCAACTATAGACCTACCCCTGGCCACCTACATACCTGAAGAATATGTATCCAACCTTAATACCAGGCTATCTCTCTACCATAGTCTGGTAAAGCTGGAAAAAGTTGAGCAAATAGAGGAGTTATCTCATGAATTCAGCGACCGGTTCGGTACTCCGCCTATAGAGGTAAAAAACCTGCTCTATGCAGTAAAGATTAAGGCTCTAGCAGCTAAGGCTGGTATTGAATCCATCTCTACCGAGGAAGGTCAAATTATACTCATACTGTTTGAAGGCTTGCGATTTGATAAGCAGAAACTCGAGCCTTTCTTAAAGGACGGCATAAAGATAGGCACCACCCGGCTCCGCCTAAACCCCAAACGCCTCGGTGGGGAGTGGCAGGGAGTTTTGGAGGAGGTAGTGAAGGGGGTGAGGTAGTTTTAAATCTTAAAACTAGCTTAATGCTCTTGTTCAAATAGATGAATGACTTTAAAAATATAAGATTATCTTCTACTTTTAGTTTGGAACAATCCCTGCAGTTCTTTATGTCATTGCGACGACGTAAGCTCCAGAAATACCCCACCACCAGGATTACCACATTCTTTATCCTTCACTTGTGAAGGACTCACCAAATGGTGAAGGATGAAACGAAGGATGTGACATGTCACTAATCATATGAACAACCTCTTGTCCTTTACTTTACAATAAGGAACCTGTTATAATAGGCAAATTTTTGTCACCATACTAAAAGGAGAATAACTTGAAAATACTTATGGTTTATCCGTATTATCCGGATACCTTCTGGAGTTTTAGGCACGCCTTAAAATTCATTTCTAAAAAGGCAGCCTTCCCACCGCTGGGTCTATTAACTGTAGCTGCCATGCTCCCCGAAGAGTGGGAGAAAAAGCTGGTAGATATGAATGTAACCAGCCTAACTGATAAGGACATCAAGTGGGCTGATTATGTATTTATCAGTGCCATGGTGGTGCAAAGGGATTCAGTGAAGGATATTATTAGCCGATGTAAGAAACTCAGTACCAAGATCATCGCCGGCGGTCCCCTGTTTACTACCGGATATGAAGAGTTTAGTGGGGTAGACCACTTTGTCCTCGGCGAGGCTGAAGTTACCCTTTCACCTTTCTTAGAAGACTTAGAGAAGGGGTGTGCCCAATATATCTATAATTCGGATGACCGACCGGACATTAATGAAACTCCTGTCCCACTATGGTCGCTTATTAATATGAAAAAATACTCGTCAATGAATATCCAGTATTCTCGGGGCTGCCCTTTCAATTGTGAGTTCTGTGACATTATTATACTAAATGGGCATAAGCCGCGAACCAAGGATAAAGAACAGATGCTGGTAGAACTGGAGGCATTATACAATCAGGGGTGGCGTGGTGGTTTATTTATTGTCGACGATAATTTTATCGGCAACAAGAAAAAATTAATGACGGAAATGCTGCCGGCAATAATCAAATGGATGAAGGAGAAAAAATACCCCTTTATCTTTCTCACTGAGGCATCTATAAATCTGGCCGATGATGAAGATCTAATGCAATTGATGGTCGAAGCCGGGTTCCAACGAGTATTCGTCGGCATTGAAACTCCCAATGAAGACAGTCTGGCTGAATGCCACAAACTACCAAACAAGAATCGTGATTTGGTTGCCTCGGTCAAGAAGATTCAAAACCATGGCTTGGAGGTGCAGGGAGGGTTTATTGTTGGCTTTGATAGTGACCCGCTATCTATCTTTAAGAGTCAAATCAGCTTCATCCAAAAGAGCGGTATTGTTACCGCCATGGTCGGTTTATTAAATGCACCTCGTGGTACCAGACTATACCAGCGTCTAAAAAAGGAGAACCGCCTATTAGAGGGTTTTTCTGGTGACAATACCGACTGCTCACTCAACTTTATACCTAAGATGAACTATGAGACGCTCATTAATGGCTATACGCATATCCTGAATACAATCTATTCACCCAAGCAGTATTACGAGCGACTTAAAACATTTCTGAAGGAGTATAAACCCCCGAAAACAAAGATGAAACCCCAGTTTAAGTTTCATTTTGTTGGGGCAGCTTTGAAATCTGTATGGATTTTGGGTATTAAAGAAAAAGGAAGACGCTATTTCTGGAAGCTTATTGCTTCGACGCTACTGAGATACCCTCGGTCATTCCCCTTATCTATGAGCCTTGCCGTCTATGGATTTCATTTCCGCAAGATTGCTAAGAAATTAAGTTGCACACCAATTGGGAATACCCCAGTCTTGGAACAATCAGAGCCTGGCGGATAACCAGGATTAACGGCTAAAGGTATTGAGCTAGCTCAGTTAAGTTACGAATTCGTGGGCAGTCACTAGTATCAAGGTATAAATCGTAGCGGTCTATAAGTACAGGACTAATGCCAACCCCTCTGGCACCAACCACATCTAATTTATATTGGTCACCGACATGAACTGCTTCAGAAGCGTTTACCCCAGCTCGCGCTAATGCCGCCAGAAAAATAGTAGGCTCAGGCTTATCACTTCCCACCTCTCCAGAGGTAACCACAAAGTCAAGGTAGGGTTCCAGACCTAGTTCACGACAAATAGGCTTCATATCGCTAGTTAAATTGGTTATCATGCCCAAAATGAATTTTTGCTCCTTTAATACCTTTAAGGTCGTTAGCACATCATCAAAAAGTACAAAGGTCATCTCCTTAGACAACTCGCTTACCTTCTTCATAATTTTTAAAATTAGCTCTTTGGGAGCATTAACCCCGGCCTCAGTTAGTACTATCTCCTGATAGCGGTAGTAGACCTTAGCCTTTTCCTCAGGGTTTCTCTTCTCCACTGGTGAGAGAGCATTTTCTTCAAAGAAATACTTATCAGCCAGTAATACACCCTCCATTATTTCCTCAGGGGATACTTCAATACCAAGTTGTTGGCAAGCTTGACTGTGTAATTGGTAATGAGGAGGTTCATAGCAGGCTAGAGTGTTGAACCAATCAAGGAATACTGCTTTAATCACATTAACTTACCTATTTAATCACCCTCAACAGCCAGGTCCGTAAGATAATCAATAGCATCCTGAACGGTTACTATCTTCTCAGCATCTTCATCTGGTATCTCAATCTTCCGTGAAGGATCACTAAACTCCTCCTCTAAAGACATTATCAGCTCTACCAGATCCAGAGAATCAGCCCCTAAATCATCAACAAAGCTAGCCGATGGGACTACCTCCTCATCTGTCACACCGAGTTGCTCCACGGCTATCTTTTTTATCCGCTCAAGAATAGTTGCCATTTGCTACCTCCTTTTCTATCTATTGGCAAGAGTGCTAACCGAGCCTAAAACTCCATTAACAAATTTTGGCGAATTATCACTGCCAAATTTCTTGGCTAGTTCAACAGCTTCATTTATTACTGCTTTAACTGGCACCTTATTATCAAGTAAAATCTCAAATATTGCAAGCCTCAGAATGTTCCTATCAACCATCGGTATCTGTTCCATAGGCCAAGCTGAAGCCAAGTTTCTAATATTAAGGTCAATCGTCTCTTTATTACGGATAACACCGCTTACCAGTTCCTGGGCAAAGAAAGCATTCCCCCCGGACAATCCCTCCTCCTCCAGAAGACGTGTCACCACTCCTTCTACCTCATGCCCCACAGAGTTAACCTCATATAATACCTTGAGGGCAAGGGCTCTCGCCCTTCGCCGTTCCCCTGTCATAGATTACCCCCAAATACTAATATGACATTATAATATCATATTAGTCAAAAATAGTTAATTATAATTACTTACCCGCCTGAGGCGGGTTATCAACCTCTTTAGATTTCCCTCTGGTCTAAAGCCCTTAAGGGCAGAGCCAAACGGTGCCAACCTTAACCCCCCCTCCGAGATTGCGTCGGCACTGTGTACCTCTTCTTCCCAGTGTCATTGCGAGTCCTTCGACAGAAGGACGTGACAATCTCGGTGGTGGGGCATTCCTAGAGATTGCTTTGTTGCAATGACAAAAAAGAATGGGGGACAAACCCCATTACGAACTGTAACGGGGTAAAGTTGGAGGGTTACCATAACAATCTCGGTGTTAGTGCAATAAGTGAATATTACCTAATCTTACCCTCTTCAGTCCAGCGGCTCTAGCTGCCTCCAAACACTCATTAGCCTGTTGCCTGAAGGTAGCTGGTAAATCCGTCATCAAAAAATCGGGGCAAAAGGCAAGAAGAGTGTAAGGAATATCATGGTCAAGTGAGGAGACGAAGGCAGCAATCCCGGCTACTTCCTCCTTGTCAACATAACCGGGGACAAGCAAGGTGCTGGCGACCAATAAAGGCGGAGACGGTCTTATTTTGGTAAACCCGGCCAGAAACCGAAAATTATCCAGAGTCCGCTGGTTACTAATACCACAAAGAGCTATATGTATTTCGTCACTCCACGCCTTGAGGTCAAACTTTATACAGCCACCCGAGTTTAAGGAGAGCACAACCATTTGCTTTAGTAAAGCTGGGTGCATTGAGCCATTAGTCTCCCAGCAGATTCTAAGGATGTGCCCCTGGCTTTTCTTCAAGGCTAGTCTGGAGGCATAAATGGCATAAGGCAGTTGAGGTGTAGGGTCTCCACCAAAAAAGCAGATACAGGACGTAGATTCGACAACCGCCTCAGCCAGTTTTGACGCTGTTACCCAGGGTCTTCTACCGGCTTGTTGACGAAAGTGCCAATTCTGACAGAATAAGCAATCAAAGGAGCAAGCCTGAAAAAAGACAGCCAGGTTCTTATAGCCACGTTCTACGCCCCGCCGATAGGCAAAGTCAGGATAGCCAGCCCCAGTCCCTCCCGGACAAACCCAATCAGCCACACAATTAGTCGGTAATAGGTCGTAATACCAGCTAACATTCGCCAAATTAGCCGTAGCCCCCTTTAACTTGCCCTCTATATTGGTGCGCAACCCGCAATAGCCTACCCCACCCTCGGCAATAGAGCATTCATTAACACAGATACGGCAGGTCTTTCCTGCCTCAGCCCTTGGGGGATATGGAGGCAGAGCAAATGGCTCCCTGGCTTTACAATGGGACTGTTTTATAGTGGGTAAGACTTCGTCAAAGTGGTGGCGAATGCAGTCTGAACACAAGCCCAGGCTACCAGAAATAAGAGGAGATTCCTTGCCGCAGTGCTGGCACTTAGCCGGGGTGCCGGTGGCTAAAGACTGGAGACGAATCCGCATCTTGAATTGATTTTAGCAGATGCTCCAATATGGGTTCAATGTTGGTGTTGTTATCATCTTCTCTCTGAGTTGAACTAGCTTCCTCCTCATTGCCATTGCTGGCATTGAGCTCAGCTAGGAATTGAGCAATGTCTTCCCGCCTGAATCTTCGGTCTCCACGACGGGTAATACGGTATGCCCTTATTATCCCCCGGTCACTCCACCGTCTTACCGTATTGCTATGAATATGGAGAAGCCGGGCTACTTCTCTTACCGTTAGCAGTGGACCCGTTTCGTTATTTCTTACCATATCTTTCTCTCTCTACCCTTTAATTAACCTATCTTAATGATAGTTTACTTCAATTGACTATACAATCACCCAAACAGGCTAAAATTGACCAGTAGATAGTCATGGTAAAGAAGTCCTGGATTGGTTAGACGACCCGAAAGCCGCCGTGGGTTTCTTGAGTTTGGTAGAGTGATTATCGACCAGCCATTAGTGGAAGCAGATTGATAAGTAGAAAGTAATGGGAAGATAGTACCAGATTGGTGGGATAAGTCAGGTCAATACCCTTGATTTCCGCCAATTGTCGAAGTATTCTTGTAATTACAGTGCGAGATACCTTTTCGCCACTCAGTGACTAATATGGTAGAAGGTCAAAAATGAACTAACACCTTGACCAGTAGCCGGGTAAGCAGGGGGCGTTGAACCGCCATCTGTATTTGGTCACTTGGGTGGTGGGAAGCTAATAGTGAAACCGACCTTACAAAGGTCGGTTCTGTGTTTCTGAAAAGGGGGTGATAGCTTTAAGAATAAAAAATTATATTGCAAAAATCAAATGTGTCTATGCCTGAGGTCGAGGGGCGATAAGGCAATCTTAAAGGAAAGGAGGTGACTATAGAGGAAGAAAGTAATAGCCGTAACCCTAGCAGTTGTTTTGGTGCTTACTTCGAGGGCTATATTGGCGATGATTTTATCTGGGGTGACTCTAACTTGATCTACGTTGACGTTGAGGATTTCGTAGATAGCAGTTTACCTAGCCGCTAAAGTGCTGCTTCGTTGAATTAGCTAGGACAGGAACTTCACACCAATAGAGGGAGTCCCTTCGAGGAATCCCTTCCTGTTTCTATGGCATTTTGACTCAGCAGGTGAGGTGGAGTGCGGCTACTACCCTCTGGGAATGGCAAAGCTTATTATATATATTGCACGCCTCGCTGGTCGGCTCGGCAATAAGCCTAATGCCCTGAGCATCAAGGCTCTGTTTTACCTCAGGCAGCACCTTCACCAAGCCTGATGACCCGGTGCCCACCACCAGCACCTCAGGACTTTCAGCTATAACCTCGGCTATATCGTCAAGGCATAGTCGGTGTACGCTCTTTCTCCACCAGCTATCTCTAACCCTGTCGGGGAAAATAATTACATCTGAGTAATATCTCTTACCGTTAACTACTATCAGCCCAAACTGGTAGGAATCAATCGTGTTCATAGCCAAGCTCCTGCCATGCCTCTACATCATTTAGTATTATTTTACCATCTTATCATTTTTTACAACCGCTATGTTTGTGATTACTTCTCATCCTCCCCCCTCTCCTCCGAGATTGCTTCGTCGTTACACTCCTCGCAAAGACAAAAGGGGGGTGTCACGGCGTTTCTCTTTTTCCCTGTCATTGCGAGTCCTTCGGTGGAAGGACGTGGCAATTCCGGTGGCGGGGTATTCCTGGTAATTGCATCGTCGCTCCACCTCCCCTCTCCTCCGAGATTGCTTCGGGGCTCTGCCCCTCGCAAAGACAAAAGTGGAGTGCCATTGCTCCTTCACAGAAGGATAAAGGATGTGGCAATCCCGGTGGTGGGGTAAGGGGGTTAGGGGAATGGTTTGCTTAAAATCTCTTCAATCTACCCTTGAAGTCATACTCTTAATAGCCTCGGCATCGCCTATATTCAGCGTTTTAACATCTTTGTCTATCCGTTTAATGAGACCACTAAGCACTTTACCCGGTCCTATCTCAATAAATGTGGACACACCCTCATTTACCATATATTCAATAGAGCGCTGCCACCGAATGCAATTACACAATTGCCCGAGTAGCTCTCCCTTAATCAATCCAGCAGTAGTTACCGGTTGAGCGGTAGTGTTAGCTATAATAGGAATAACCGGGTCACGAAAAGAAAGTGTAGCTATAACCTCAGACATATCATCATAAGCCGGCTGCATCAGTGGCGTGTGAAAGGCGCCGCTTACCTGTAGCGGTATAACTCGGTGAGCCCCTCTGGACTTAGCCAAATCTGCAGCTTGAGCTAGATTCTCTTTAGCTCCGCTGATTACTAGCTGACCGGGGCAATTAATATTAGCCACCCGAGTATCAGTCTGACTGCACACCTCGGCCAATAAAGCTTCGTCAAGTCCAATTATTGCCACCATGCCCCCGGGTTGGCTAATTCCAGCTTCATGCATTAACCGCCCCCGCTCTCGAGCCAGATAAATGGTATCGGCAAAATCAAGCACTCCAGTGGCGGCTAATGCCGTATACTCACCAAGACTATGACCAGCAACAAGGGTAGGAGATGGAATAACATCGCTGCCGGCCTCCTCCTTGATAGCCTCCAAACAGGCAAGACTAACGGCTACTATCGCCGGTTGGGCATTGATAGTTTGGCGAAGCTCATCTTCCGGTCCGTCAAAGCATAGTCTAGACAGAGGAAATCCCAGAGCTTGGTCAGCCCGTTCAAAGACTGCTTTAGCCGAGTCAAAAGTATCATAGAGGTCACGACCCATACCTACCCACTGAGAACCCTGCCCGGGAAAAACATAAGCTACTTTTTCCAGCTCAGCCACAACTACCCAGCTTTCTTTTTCGGGCTCTTAATCTCGATGACTTCCCTGCCGGCATAGGTTCCACAGGTAGGGCAAACATGATGAGGTAGCTTAGGACTATTACATTGAGGACAATAATCCAGCGGGGGAGGAGTCAATCCAAGATGACTACGCCTCTTACCCTGGCGTGCCTTAGCATATTTTCGCTTGGGTAAAGCTCCCATTATTTACACCATTCCTTTCTGATTCCTGAGCTAGACAATCACACGGTCCCTGATTGAGATTGTGACCGCAATAAGGGCATAACCCGGCACAATCTTCACTACAAAGTGGCTTCATAGGAATAGCCATTAGTGCATACTGACGTATTGCTTCGTTTAAATCAAGAATATGATGCTCATCAATAGTGAAACAGCCGGCTTCATCAGGTAAGGATAGCGAGGCACCACTAATTACATCTGTTGTAGGATAATACTCTTCTTCAATATTTACAGCCAGCGGATAATTAAATAAACTCAAGCAGCGGCTGCAGGTAACCTCAACCTCAGTATGTAGTGTACCTTTAACCAAGATGCCCCGGTCAGTACGCATCAACCTAACCTCACCCTCGACCATACTGTCAACACCAGTAATATCAACAGTCCCACTTACCTCATAGTTTCGTATATACCCTATGGATGACTTAATCTGCTGAGAAACATTTATCTGCATTATATCTCACCCGAAGTGAAGTTAGCTTATTATACTCAGAGTCACATACTTACTGTCAAGCTAATGTGTTCGTAGGAGTGTCATTGAGAGTCCTTCACCCTTTGGTGAAGGATGAAATAGTGGCAATCTCGGTGGTTGGGTATTACTGGTGATTGCTTCCGCTCTCTGCCCCTCGCAATGACAGGATGGTGAGTGCCTAAGTTGTGGTTATTTTGTAGCTGGTTCAGTTACAAGCTGGCTTTAAGTGTAACCTGAATTTCCTTACCTTCCTTAACTACCTGCTCTACGAATGGCATTTCTCTCAGGGCACTGACTAAAGGGGTTGGTTTCTCTGCTGATACAACAATCTTGGTTCCTTCCTCAGATGAACCTCCAACTAATACCAGGTGTAGATTTTGAACCTGACGCAAATATTCCTCCAATTTCTCTATCTGCTTATGAACCACTGGCGGCGCTATAATTAGTTTCACCGTTCCCTCATAAAGCTCAGCGCCTACCTTTTCTTCGTCTTCTCTCTTTACCTGTTTGTCGTCTTCCTCGGTTTTCTTAGCCTCTTCATCTTCCCTCTTTGCTCTCTCCTTAGCCTCCTCAGCTTCTATATTCGCCCTTTCTTTGGCTGCCTCCTCCGTCTCCTTCTTCGCCTGCTTCTCGGCTTCTTCGGCTTTCTTAGCCTCCTCGGCTTCTCTCTTCGCCCTCTCTTTAGCTGCCTCCTCCGCCTCCTTCTTCGCCTGCTTCTCGGCTTCTTCGGCTTTCTTAGCCTCCTCGGCTTCCCTCTTTGCCTTCTCTTTAGCTGCCTGCTCCGCTTCCTTCCTCGCCTGTTTCTCAGCTTCCTTGGTTTTCTTAGCCTCCTCGGCTACCCTCTTCGCTCTCTCCTTAGCCTCTTCGGCTTCTCTCTTCGCTCTCTCCTTAGCCTCTTCGGCTTCTCTCTTTGCCCTTTCCTTAGTTGCCTGTTCGGCTTCCTTCTTCGCCTGTTTCTCAGCTTCCTTGGCTTTCTTAGCCTCCTCGGCTTCCCTCTTTGCCATCTCTTTAGCTGCCTTAATATCTCTCTTTGCTTTTTCTTTAGCCTCTTTAACTCCTCTCATTGCCCCCTCCTCGGCTCCACCGTCATATTTCTGTTCTTCCGTGTTAGCTTTATTATTCACTGGCTTCGCCCTCTGCCATCGGAATTCGGGAATATCGCTTTTTAGTATAGTCATAATTTAAGTTGATGTCAATCTGATAGTCATTTTCAGGGCTTAGCCCCACTCAATGTAATTATGCCATTGACAGAGGACATATTGAAGACTATTATTAAATATCGCAGAATAAAAAGCTCCTCGTTGATAAATGATCTCTGCAATATCAGAAATGAATGGGAAAAGTAGAGTGAGACATAATAAATTATTCCGTATCCTGGCATCAGGCATTATCCTTGCCTTAATGGTGGTAGCCATACCGGTCACACCAACCCTAGCCGCCGAGGCTATTCAAGTGGACCCCGATGAGGGTGAAATCGGCGACGAAGATATTGAGATTTCTGGCTCCAAATTTGATGCCTACTACACGGTGTACATATACCTTTCTAGTAGTGAAGCTAATCTCGGTGATGATATTGATGAGCTTGATGCCTATGAGGAGGTGGAAAGAGAGCTCACAACGGCCGATGGTACTTTTAATACCAAATTTGACGTACCCTATGAACTTACCGAGGGTTCTAACCCGGAAGATGTGCACGGCGGTGACTATTATATTTATGTTACCTATCGCGACAGCCCTATTGAAGCCTCCGCCAAGTTTACTGTAATCAATGGCGAAATTAAGCTAGACCCTGATAAGGCTGCAGTAGGCACTGAGGTCAGTATTAGCGGTGAAGGTCTTCGCCAGGGTCAAAACATTACCATTGACTATGATGAGGATTATGTTGATATAGTTAGTGGTGATACGGAAACCGACAGTGAAGGCGAATTTACCTGCACCATTATCGTCCCCGAGAGCACTATCGGCAGCCATACTATAACCGTCACTGATGAATCCGGCAATAAGCCCGAGGCTGAGTTCAGCGTTAAACCTAAAATTACTTTGGCCCCAACCCCAGCAGCTCCAGGAAATACGGTAGAGGTTAGCGGTACCGGGTTTACTGAAAGTGAATATATAACTATCACCTTTGATGAACATAGGGTTTCCACTAATCCGATAGAAATAAAAACTAGTCACAAGGGTAGCTTCAGTGGCAGCTTCCTCGTACCTTCCTATACTACTGCCGGCATCAGCGAGGTAAAAGCCAGTGACAGCAGTGCCAATAAAGCCAGGACGAATTTGACTATTTCGGCTGGTATTAGTCTCAGTCCTCCGACAAGTCAGACTTCACCGGGTTATGTTGGTATGGAGCTTACGGTCTACGGCGCTGGGTTCATAGCCGACAGCACAGTTACCATCACCTATAATGAAGCCACCACTGTAGCTACAGCCCTCACTGGTACTTACGGAAATTTCTTGGCGACCTTTACTGTCCCGCCCAGTGTTGCCGGTAGCCATATTGTAACCGCTACTGATGATACCAATACGCTAACCGCTGTCTTCACTATGGACGCAAAAGCACCGTCAATACCAGTGCCACTGTTACCAGAAGTTGCCGGTACAGTAGGGGCAGAGGCATACTTTGACTGGAAGGATGTTGAGGATGTCAGCGGCGTAACTTATACTCTCCAGGTTTCACCCGATTCTGATTTCAACACCATAGTGCTGGAGAAGAAGGGATTAATTCACTCGAAATACACTATCACTGAAGAGGATAAGTTAGACCCAACCGGAAATAAAACCCCCTACTACTGGAGGGTAAAGGCAGTAGATGGTGCCTCTAATGAGGGTGAGTGGACACCCCCGGGACTATTTTATATTGGCTCCTCTTGGACTCTCTATATCTGGATAGGGCTTGGTGTGTTGCTACTGGCTATTCTCGGCTTCTGGTTGCGAAGAAGAATTACCCAGCATTAAGATATTTGGCAGCCTCACCCCCATAACTGGGAGATAGGGAGATGACAGCTAAGTAACCTGAATACACGCTACTCTCTATGTAACCCAATATTCCTATTACTAATGACTACCATTAATAGCCCATTTGGGTCATTGTATGTTGATTGTATTAGGAAGTATGATAAACTATAGTGGTAATAGGTTAGTTTAAGGTAGCTTAGAGGAGGAAACCAAGTATGGTAAGTCCCAAAGAGATGAGCACGATGCTGACAATAAGCGATGTAGCTCGCCTTCTCAATGTACATATTAATACAGTAAGGCGGTGGAGTAATCAGGGAGTATTAAAGGCATACCGTATCGGCTCCCGGGGTGACCGGAGATTTCAACAGGCGGATATTGCTATTTTCCTTGCCGAGCAGACCGAAAATAGCAAGTAGTTAGAAGAAATCCTTACTTTAACAGGATAGTCTACAGAAAACAATAATAGGTAACCTATTCAGAAAAATAAGATAAAAACTTAGTAGTGAGGTAACAATGAACGGAATAACGATAATAATAATTGATAAGCAGGCATTTTTCCGGGCTGGTATGCACCAGGCATTGTCTCAACAATCTGAGTTCAAAATATTAGACTGTGACCCGGCTCAGGAACCATTAGAGTTAATTGAAGCCAATTCCGCTGATGTTGCCCTTCTGGACATTGACTTTCCTGCTCTCAGCGGTCTTGAACTAAGTAGAAGGATCGCACGACGCCACCCAAATACTAGAGTTGTGATACTAAGTCCCAATCATAATGACGAGGAGCTTTTTGAGGTTATCAAAACCGGAGCGGTAGCTTACCTCAATAAGAACACCACTGCTGAAGAGCTAGTTAACATTATAAGCCGAGCCTGTCGTGGTGAATACCCTATAAATGACAGCCTTATAGCTAGACCCAAGGTGGCTGAACATGTATTAAAGCAATTTCAAGACATAGTATCAATGGGAAAAACTATGGAAACTCTAACCGCCCCCCTAACCCATAGGGAGACACAAATTCTAAACTACGTAGCCGAGGGTAACTCAAATAAACAAATCGCCCGCATTTTAGAAATCAGTGAGCAAACAATTAAGAATCATGTTAGCTCTATCCTTCGCAAGCTAAATGCTAATGATAGAGCCCATGCTGTTGCCCTGGCCATGCGCAACGGCTGGATTTTAGTGGAAGAAAAACTATAAGAGGTATATCAGTAAGATTTTAATGAAATTTAAACGCCATTTTTACGGGCAATTAAATCCGATAGCCTAAAATGAGAAAATAAGATGAATCAGCATAATATTTGGAATACGGGCGACAACATTGACTTTCGTCAATTAGAGAACTACACTTTACTTGATAGGTTAACAGAGGAGGGTGAAGTAGGTCAATTGGAAATCGATCCGGAGCTAAAAGCCCAGATTAAAGAGTATCTGCGGCAACAGGGCTATGAAACAACCGAGGGAGCTAAACTCCTTGGGAAGTCGGGAATTGAGCATATCTTTGACATGCTGGCTCAAAGAGACGATGGTTTTACCAGCCACACCCTTGCTGTCTGCATTGCTGTTGGGGGGAATAGGGAAATGGAGGTGGGCACTATTTTTAGCTTCGCCAATAAAGCCTATGATACCAGCATTCATGACCGGGTTCTTATTGCCATCCCTGAACTTAGTCAAGAGGCGAAACAGTTAGCTCAAAAGCAGCGAATAAAGGTTATTGATGCAGAAAAGCTAAAGTCATTATTAGATTCAAATCCTACGCTACCAGTTAAGCCGAAGGAGCCCTTTAGGTTTGAGACAAAAGAGCAATTAGTGGAATCTTTATCCAATCTAGGCTATAGAGTTGAGGAGAAAGCCAGAGTTCGAGGCCGGTCAGGAGTTGAATATATCTTTGATATATTGGCTTATATTGACATTGACCATGTTAGTCACGGTCTAGGTATAGATTTGCTAACCGGTGAGAAGGAAGTAGGTCTAGAGCAAATATCCTTATTTGATACTAAAGCCTTCGAAGTCGGCATTAATGATAAAGCCATTGTTGTATCGTCAGGGCTCAGCCCTGAAGCGAGGCAGTTTGCCCAACACCAGCAGATAAAAGTTCTGGAGTTAGGGCAGGAACCCATTTTTCAGCCCACGGTGACTAAGAAAAAGCCGGCTCCACCAGAGGAGAAGCCAACTAAGTCAGAGACTCCAGATGTTAAGTCCCAGGCTAAATCCTTGAGGCATGCGCCTCAGCCCGAGGTACTACAGTTGATTCCTGAGGTTATGGCACGAAGATATAATGCTATACCCTTGAAGATATCTGGCAACACATTACACGTAGCTATGGCAGACCCAACCGACATCTTTGCCCTGGAGGCTTTTGCTGCTCTGAGCCGGATGAGGGTTAAGACTATAGCTTCCAGTGCCAAGGAAGTCCGGGAGGCTATTGACTTTAATTATAAAGGCTATGGTGAAATTGAACAGCAGCTTTCGCGTATCTCTACCCCTGGTGACATAGTCGAAGACAACCTTGTCGTTAGTGCATATACCGATGCTCCTCTGGCTCAGGCACTCGACCTCATTGTTGAAGAGGCAGTCAAAGCCCGCTCATCTGATATCCATATTGAGCCTGAAGAGGATAGGGTGAGGATACGTTACCGTATTGATGGTACCCTTCAGGATATGATGTCGCTACCGCTTAATGTACATTCGGCTCTCATTTCTCGAATTAAAATCCTGTCTGATATGAATATTGCTGACCGTCATCGTCCTCAAGACGGTCAGTTCTCTACCGAGGCTAAAGGGCGGCAAATAGATGTTCGAGTAGCTACTGCTCCCACTGTTAATGGTGAGATGGCAGACCTGCGCCTTCTGGACAAGTCAATGGCTACTCTAGGATTATCTGAGCTTGGTATGCTACCCGATAGCCTAGAAAAGTATGAGAGTATGCTCAAGGTTCCCTATGGTATGATTCTGACCAGCGGTCCTACCGGTGCTGGTAAGACTACTACCCTATATGCTTCAATCAATTCTCTAGACTGCAATGGGAGAAACGTCATTACCATTGAAGACCCTGCCGAGTATCGGTTTAAGGATATTAATCAGATTGAAGTTAATCCTCAAGCTGGCATTACCTTTGCTACCGGCTTGAAGGCTATGCTTCGTCTTGACCCCGATGTAATAATGGTAGGTGAGATACGCGATGCTGAAACAGCTGGCATAGCGGTTCAGGCAGCCTTGACCGGGCATATGATGCTATCTTCCGTCCATGCCAACGATGCTGCCGGTGTGCTCTCTCGTCTTGTTGACCTTAATATAGAGCCTTTCCTGATAGCATCAGCGGTTATTGGTGTCGTCGCTCAGCGGATGCTGCGCCGTATTTGCCCTGATTGCAACCGTCCTATTGAAGCTCCAGTAATAGAGCAGATAGCTTATGAAAAAGAAATCGGTGAGAAACGCACTGAATTCCTGTATGGCACCGGCTGCAAGTCGTGCGCTTATACCGGTTATCTGGGTCGAACCGGAATCTTTGAGATTCTAACTATGAGTGATGCCATAAGAACAATGCTCCTCAGTCGACCCAGTAGTAGTCAGATACGAGTGCAGGCAGTTGAAGAGGGGATGATAACGATGATGAACGACGGTATGCGTAAGGTAAAGGAGGGTATCACTACCCCATCCGAAGTGCTGCGTAGTGCTTACTCAGCCGGCTAGTAACTTGGAGGTTCAATGGATTACCATTATGTAGCTTATACCGAAGATAAAAGACTGGTTAAAGGCAACCTTTCAGCTACCAGTGAGGAAGCCGCCGTTAATCTCCTCAGTTATGGTGGCTATCAAGTGGTTAGCCTGAAATCGTTCACTCCTTTTTTTAATATGGAAAAATTAGCCGCCCGCTTTTCCCGGGTAAAGCCGAGGGACATAATAATGTTTTCTCGTCAACTAGCGTTACTCCTTGAATCTGGCACTGATATTGTTGCCTCTCTAGAGCTATTACAAAGCCAGGTAACCAACCGAACCCTAAAAAAGATAATCGGCGAGATAGTTGCTGACATTCGTGGCGGCACATCGCTATCAGTAGCTCTAAGTAAACACCCCCGGGCTTTCTCCGCAATCTACTATCGGACAATAGCCGCCGGTGAGCAGGGCGGTAATCTAGAAATAGTACTGAGACAAATGGCTGATTACTTGGAGAGGGGAGTTGTCACTGAAAAGAAGATTAAAACTGCCCTGACTTATCCCATTGTCATTGCCATTGTAGCCATTTTGGTGGTAGGGTTACTGGTTACCTTTGTTATGCCCACCTTTACCAGCCTATACACTGCCTTTGGGGCTGAATTGCCCACAGCAACGAAGCTACTTATTATTTTATCTGATTGGCTTCTAAGTAACGGGCTTTATCTTGTGCTAGCCTTAGTAGCGGTGGTTGTGGCCGGCTTGGCTTACATCAGAACCCCGGCCGGCAAGTACTGGTGGGACGGTTTACTGCTCAAAGCACCCATAATTGGACCTATTAATCTACTCACCCAGCTTTCCCGCTGCTGCCGAACCACCTCTCTTCTATTCAGGGTTGGCTTGCCCTTACCTGAAATCATAACTATGACCATTCAGGGTAGTAATAATAAGGTTATGGCTGAGGCTCTGACCGATGTTCGGCAGGGATTGGTTAGAGGCGAAGGCTTATCCAAACCTATGTCAAGGAGGAAGGTCTTCCTCCCCTTGATGGTGCAGATGACCGGAGTCGGTGAGGAAACCGGCAATCTTGACAACACACTAGCCACTGTAGCCGATAGCTATGAGATGGAGGCTGACGACAGGACTAGCACGGCGGTTGGACTTATTCAACCAGCTATGATCATTATTATAGCCTTAGTAGTTGGTTTTATTGCTATATCTCTGGTTTCAGCTATGTATTCTATCTATGGTGAGATGGGTATCTAGGAGGTAAGACCGATTGGCTAACCAACGAAAATTTTATAGATTTTTTAGACATAGCTCTAAAGGATTTAGCCTAATCGAGGTGCTGGTAGCTTTGGCTATCCTGGGTCTAGTTGCTGCTGCCTTTTTAGGCGGTTTAGCTACTGCCAACAAAGCTATGTTCATTGCCGATAAGCGAACTACTGCTGAAAGCCTGGCTAGAACTGAAATGGAATATGTTAAGAACCAGAATTATAGTACTGCCCTTTGGGATTATGAACTTCCGTCTTCTCCTCCATCATGGGATTTGGGTCATAATCTCCCTGAAGGTTATTACGGCTATACTGTTAGTGTCGATGCCGTGCCTTTACATGCTACCGATGATGGTATCCAGAAGATAACAGTGACCGTTAGCCTAGATACATCAGTAGTAATTGAATTAGTGGACTATAAGGTAAACCGATGATATTTAAAAAGTTAGGCTTGATAAATAAAAACCAGAGGGGTTTTACTGTGATTGAGCTTATAGTAGCCGTGGCTATTGCCGGTATTATCGCCGGCGGCACGGCGACGACTATTTACCAGACGGTCAGCGGTAACGCCCGTAACGGCAGTCATATGACGGCTGTTCGCCAGGTGCAAACCGCTGGTTACTGGATTAGCCGCGATGCTCAGATGGCGCAACCCCCCGTTATTGTTGTTGATGATGGGGCTACTTCAGAAGTGGAGGTTCTAACCCTGTCCTGGGTAGGCTGGGAATACGACTGCAGTGGTGACACATGCGTTGATTCTCATAAAGTCCGCTATACATATGATGCTGCTAGTGAGACGCTGTGGCGTCTTGAGACAATAACTTTTGCACAATATGATAGCAATGGTGATCCTGTAGACCCACCTTCCCCACAGGACTCAACAATCTTTATTGCTGACCACATCACTGCCATATCCATTCCACCAATGGTTGATAACAAACTTACTGTACCCATAACCGCCTCGGTAACATCCTGGGTTGGTGTGGCTATAGAGACGAGAATATATGAAATCACACCTAGACCTACTCCCACTGAATAGTAACTGAAGGCAGGTGGCTAAGATGAATCTTTTAAAAGAAATAAACAAAGAGGAAAGTGGGCAGACTTTCATTCTAGTCTTAATCCTGTTACTGTTGGGTGGTCTTATAATTGCCTCTCTTCTAGGTTTTATGAGCACCGGGCTTACCGTTGGTCGAGTCTATGAAGAGAGGATGGATGAGCTTTACGCCGCCGATAGCGGGGTAGAAGATGCTCTTTGGCATATAAAGTATAAGAAACTAGCCACCTTATTCGTCGGCTATGACCCGAATGACTATGATACAGAATATCATTATCCTGATTCTTTAGAGGTAAACAATAAAGATGTAGATGTTGCTATACAAAATATAAATGAAATAACTTACAGAATCGAGTCAACAGCCACCAGCCCTGATACTGGCTCCAGCACTACCATTGAATCCTATATTGAGATTCTTGATATGGATTTCTTCCTTGATAACGCTATTACCAGTAGGGGTGCTGTCGGTCTCGGAGGTGGTGGTGAGGCTGAGTCCTACGTCTACGACGGAGATGTTGTATATTGTACAGGCGACCGACCTCCCGATGATCAGGTGATAGCAGGACCATTGGGTATAGATGGCGAGGTTATAAATGAGTGCGTAGACTTTCCTAGCCTCCAGCAAATGTCCGCTTTCTACCGGGAGCAAGTAAAAGACGAAACACCTTATGATGATCCTACCTGGGACCTGAAGGATGATACTAATATTGGTCCATTGTATAGAAATGGAGACCTAAATATAATAAGCACAGGTAATAATACAGGAGTACTTCAAGGGACTGTCTTCGTTAAGGGTAACCTTAATATCGGAAAGACAAATCAAGACTTCACACTGGACCTCAATATGAATACTATATTTGTTGAGGGCGTGATTATTAACGGCGAGTTTATTGACGGCGAGATTGACATCGGGGGCAAGTGTACCATCACCGGGACAGGATGCATTATTGCCTGGGGCGATATTTACTTTTCTCCCAAAATAAATAGCAGTCCTGATCAGTTTGTCTTCATTATGTCTATCAAAGGCACAACTACTTTTAATCCTGGTGCTCCTAGTAGTGATTTCTATGGTTCAATAGCGGGTGATATTGATGTTGGATTGTGGCCGGGTAAGAATCTCTCCTGGACACACTACCCTGGCGATTTGAACCTCCCTGGATTCGGCGACGAGCCTAATATAATATCGTCGTTACACACCTGGGAGATTAGTTTAGCGTAGATTTTTACTAGCAAGCTTACCTGTGTAATATTAATATGTTAAGATACTGGTGTTGAAGCCGGTGATAATATGATAAAGAAAGGTAAACTAAGTAATGAATATAAGTAAAACAACCTGGTTAATCCTGGGTATTGGCATTTTTATAATTGCCATCGGCATCGTTGGCTGGCTCTATCTTGAGCAGAGGAGTGAGCAGAAGACACTAACAGATAGCTTAGCGCAAGCCAATGTGATCTATCCCTCGGTTGTTTCCCAAAGAGGGGATTTGGAAAGCCAACTGACCCAATCGGAAACCGACCTGGCTGAAGCTGTGTTATTGCTGGCTGATGTAGAGGTAATATTCCCTGAATCGGTAGAGAGTATTGAATACGACGAGGAATTATTTAATATTGCTGATGATTGTGACCTGGAGATAATCGAACTCACTGCATCAGAGCCGGGTGCCTTAGAGGTGGAGAGTGTTACCTACTCTGTTACCTCTTTTACAGTAGTAGTTGAGAGTGATTATGGGTATAGTAATAAGATAATCGTGAATAACATGCTTGACTTCGTTGACACAATAGCCACCAGCGAGTATTTCACTGACACTACTCACTTCGCCAACGCTACCATAGAGCTGGTGAATATACAGGTTCCTCAAGGTGAGGAGGAAGGAGAGCCATCGGCTACCATCAATCTGGTTATCTATGGCTATAAAGGTGAATAAGAATGGCTAAAAAAGTTACTACCCTATTTATTAGAGATGATACTATTAACCTGCTGGTAGTTGAGGGCAAGCGGGTAAAGCAGTGGGCTAGCTTACCGCTTGAGCCGGAGCTGGTCAACCAGGGGCTTATCGTTGATGAAGACCAGGTAGCCGGTAAGATCAAAGAGCTATTTAAGCTGGAAAAGGTAAGCACTAGCAATGTCATCACCGGTTTGAGCGGGCTCAATTCACTATATCGTTTGTTAAGTCTACCCGACTTGCCTGAAGCTGTAATCGCCGAGGCAATATTACGGGAAGCAAGAAGGGTGATACCAGTACCTTTGGACGAAGTCTATCTTGCCTACCAAATCCTGCCGGCACCCAAGGGAGAAAGGCGTGTTTTCCTGACCGCTTTCCCCCGTAATGTGGCTGACACCCTAATCAGGACGCTGCAGCAGGCAGGCATCGAGCTATATATTATGGACCTGGCCCCGTTAGCCCTGTGCCGGACTCTGGATGAGCCCAGAAGCATCATCATAAATGCCAGGTTGGACTATCTTGACATTATAGTTATGGCAGACAGGCTTCCCCAATTAATCCGCAGGCTCGCCATGCCCACCGAGGCTGAATCTTTAGCCGAACAAATACCAACTATTAGCGAAGAGCTGGACCGAACTGTTACCTTTTATAATTCCAGTCATCAGGAAGAGCCTATAGATTCAACGATGCCTGTATTTGTCTGCGGTGACCTGGCAGAAATACCGGATAGCTGGCAATCACTGGTTGGCAGGCTTAACTATTCAGTTTCGCCATTACCATCACCCCTGGAATTCCTTGAAGGCTTCAACCCAAACGAGTTTATGGTCAATATAGGTCTGGCTCTCAAGGAGTTATCGCTTGAGAAGTGGGGGGCGAACTCTTCATTAGTGAATTTTAATGCCCTACCTGAGGTTTACCAGGCTAAACCCATGCGTGTGTCAAATATCGCTGTCCCGATAGGCATCACCGTGGGCATTATTTTACTTGCCTGTTTGGGATTTCTGATTTATAATAGTATGGGTAATAATAACTTATTGCGTTCTGAACTGACAGATATTCAGAACGGCATTAACCAAACTCGTGGGGAAATTGCCACATTGCAGGAGCAGATTGGACAGATAGAAGCCGGCATCGAGCCGGTGGAAACCATCACCAACATTCTTAATACCACACTTACCTCTCTTGAAGAGGGTCGTGAAGTGGTTGATGAAAATTTAAGTGCGATTGTAAATCTGTCGCCTGGAAATATAGACTTGACAAATATTAATCATGAGGGTGATACTGTAACTGTAAACGGTATATCGCCCAAGGAGAGTTTCATTTTTAACTATGCCAGAGATTTAAGAAGCTGCGAGAGACACTTTACAGTTATCATATCATCTATTACGGCGCATAACGAAGAGGGTGGGTTTGATTTCGTGTTTCTCCTCAAACATGGCGGGTAAAGGGGAAAGATATGGATATTTTATCGCTACTTCATTTAGCTAAATCAAAGGATGCATCCGATGTGCACCTGGTTGTATCCAGTCCGCCACTATTACGTGTTAGAGGCACTCTTGAGCCAGTGAATGGGTCAACACCGTTAACCGCTGATGAGATAAGCCAGGCTTTTCTCCAGATAACCACCCCCAGGGAAAGGGAAGACTTCCACCAGCATATGGAGCTTGACTTCGGCTATACCTTACGTGATGTCGGTCGCCTGCGGTGTAATGCCGCTCAGCAACGTGGCGCTATCAGTCTGGCGGTGCGTCTGCTGCCACCAGTAATTCCTACCATAGATGAGCTTGAGCTACCTCAGATATTGAAGGAGCTTTCCTTAAAACCAAGAGGGCTAGTTATAATTACCGGACCTACCGGCAGTGGTAAAACGACTAGCCAGGCAGCTATGATTCAACACTTGAACCATAATGAGAGCCGGCATGTAGTTACCATTGAGGACCCTATTGAGTATGTCCACCCCAGCTTAAAGTGTGCCATAACCCAGCGCGAGTTAGGCAGTGATACCCTATCTTTTTCTGCCGCTCTGAAGCATGTTTTAAGACAGGACCCGGATGTTATTCTGGTAGGTGAGATGAGGGACTTGGACACGGCAGCGGCAGTGCTTACTATAGCTGAGACCGGGCACTTTATATTGTCTACCGGTCATGCCCCCAGTTGCGCTCAGGCTATGGAAAGAGTAATAGACTTATTTCCACCCCATGAGCGCCATCTAGCCCAAGCACGGTTAGCTTCTTTGTTGGTTGCTGTGTTATGTCAAACGCTTGTACCCCGGGCTGATGGCTCGGGGAGGGTAGCTGCGGTTGAGATTATGCTGGGTAATCCGGCAGTGAAGAACCTTATCCGTGAGGGCAAAACCTACCAGTTACCTAATGTGATCCGCACTCACCGGGAAATAGGTATGATTTCACTTGACGAAGCCCTGGTTGACCTCTATCTCAAACAAACCATCAGCGGTGAAAGCCTGCTCGCTGTCTGCAATGACCGAGCCGAAGTGGAGAAGCTCATCGGCAAAATAGCTGTATACTAACCTCTCACAACCTTCCCCAAGAGTTTTGTCAATTCCTTTTGTCATTACTATCCAAAGCCCTGGCAATCCCATGCTTGTTCTCTTCCTCCCCTCCGAGATTGCTTCGGGGCTTACGCCCCTCGCAATGACCGTATGGCAAATGCCTGGTAATTACGTAAAGGGGAAGCAGGGGGATGTCATTGCTCCTTCAAAGAAGGATTCGTTAGAAGGACGTGGCAATCCCGGTGGTGGGGTGAGGGGCACCCTTGGATATTACATCTTCGCAAAGACAAAAGGGGAGGAAAAACAAAGAAGGGCTAACTCCCCTTTTTGGCACTCTGATGTAGAAGTTGCTTAACAAAAAGCAATCTGTTATTATTCTAAAGGAGGAATTATGGCAAAGTTCCTAGTTTATTTAGAGCCGTCAGAGGAGGGTGGCTATATAGTGAGTTGCCCACAGTTGCCGGGCTGTGTTACCCAGGGTGAGACTATAGACGAAGCTCTAGCAATGATCAAGGATGCAATTCAAGGATATATAACCTCCCTACAAAAACACGGTGAACCTGTCCCATCGAGTCTCGAAGAAAGAATAGAAAGGGCAGAAGTCATTAGTATATGACCCGAATGCCAGCCTTAAAGTCAAAGGAGGTTATATCTATCCTACAAAAGGTTGGTTATTACATTGATCATACCACAGGAAGTCATCACATTATGCGCCACCCTGACCGACATCATCGTATTCCAGTTCCTCATCACGCCAAAGACATTAAAAGAGGCGTTCTCCACTCAATAATTAAACAGTCTGGGCTGAGTAAGCAAGAGTTCCTGTCTCTGCGCTGATAATCTATTCTTATCGTCATTACAGTAATCCGAAGCCCTGAATATAGCGAAGGGGCATTGAAGGACGAATGCTCGTCAATCCCACGCTTGTCCCCTTCCTCCCCTCCAAGATTGCTTCGGGGCTGACGCCCCTCGCAATGACGAAAAGAATATGTCATTGCGAGTCCTTCGTTAGAAGGACGTGGTAATCTCGGTGGTGGGGTAAGGGGCACCCTTGGATATTGTATCTTCACAAAGATAAAGGGGAATGTCATTGCGGTGAGCCGAAACCATGGTAATCCCACTTTCTTCTCCCCTCCGGGATTGCTTCGTCGTTACACTCCTCGCAAAGACAAAAGGGGAATGTCATTGCGAGCGAAGCGTGGCAATCTCGGTAGTAGGGTGGGGGGCACTCCTGGAGATTGCTCCGTCATCACACTCCTCGCGATGACTAGATGTTGAGTTCCTGGCAATGCCAATTGAAGGATAAATAGACAATAGAAAAGCTCAACGGCAGGGTGGAATTAACCAACCTACCGATAAGCCTTTATGAACCAGTTTCCCCAGATTAGTTCCAGAATACAATACTTACATTATAAGCTGAAAATTGCTCAACTAGTCCCTGACACAGTTACTAGGCCATCTATACTAATGTCATAAGCCTGTATCAGCGGGTATTGTCCACCCAATAGGTAATTATCCAGAGTGTATTCTGTGCCGTTAACTGTAGCCTTAACCCCCTCAACATCAGTCTTTGTCTGAATATCAAAGTAACTTTGGTCTAATGTGTGTTTCCCCGCATCGGCAAAGAGCGCCAGCACTGCTGTCTGAACATTGTGCTCATCGGTGTCCTTGGACTCTTGCTCGCCCCTGCCGATGAACTGGATGACATTAGGGACAGCTATTGCGACCAGCAAACCAAGGAGAGCAATCACCACCAGCAGCTCAACCAGGGTAAAGCCTTTTTCGCCATGACGCCACGGTTTTAATAATTTTCTCATTACTTAACGACCTGTCAATTACTATGATTAGTTAATGTATTAACTCCAGCCCAGTAATGGTGGTATATTAGCATACTTATAGCTGTTTCACCAGCCTCAGGGAGACAAAACACCTGATACAGAAAGGCTCATCAGCAGGGTATTTATAAAGTAACCTTGCCGATGAGTCTCCCTTAGTCGGATTTCACCCATACTGCTCCTGCTTTCTCTAACGGAGCCCGCACTATACCTGTCATCCGCTTACTTATCTTGATTGAGTGGGTTTAGGCCAATGGATGGCCGGTTCCAGGTGTTACGTGTCCTTCAGCATTAACGTTATACTGGTACTCAGTATCATTAATCAAATATGTACCCGTTTCATCAGGATCACCACCTGAGCCTAGAGCCTCGATTATTTCATCGGTCTCTACTGCACATACACCGATGGTGCCCTCAGCTACTGCCGCCGTCGCTGCCACCTGCACATTAGCCAGTTCCGTCAGAGCCGCCTCCGTTTCACCCCGGCCGATGAACTTGGCCACAGCAGGGATAGCTACCGCTGCCAGGACACCCAGAATGGCAACCACTACCAGCAGCTCAATCAGGGTGAAGCCCTTCTCGCCATAGCGAAATGACTTCCTGAGCCTCCTCATAAATCTACTCATTCTTCACCTCCTTTCTTTGTTTATTTAAATTTAATCGTAATAATCCAAATAAGTAAGTTTTAGATAAGTTTGATTAGGTATACTGTAAGTATATCAGGGTCTGCGGGCAGTTCAATAGCCCATTAGTAACCTGCTTTGGTAGTAAGAAAGTCCTAGCCAGATGGCTCTGGCTGCTGATTTCTATATTTCTCATGGCTCAGGAATGCCCAGGTCACGGTAAATCCTAATATCTAAGCACGCAATCCTAATAAAACTCCAATTTCAAATTTCAAATTCAAAATCGTTTAGTTCCTTTGGATTTTGGTCATTTGATATTGTTTAGAGTTTAGTCCTTCTTTGATCCTTCTTCGAAGGATGAAGGATAGTATTTAGAATTTTCCTACCTAGATGGCTCTAGCTGCTCAACCTCAAACACCCTGATTCGCTGCCTTTGAGCAAACTGCCTGGCTTCCTTGATAAGTCCGGGGACGGCAATGAAGACCTTGTCCAAGATACCTATATCGTAGGCTTTATTATCAAAATCAAATACTTTATCTAATCCCACCGGCTCTTCCACCACCTCAACACCGATAGCAACATGATGAGTAATAATGCCATCATCCCTGGTTGCCAGTATGTCTATACTGTGTTCCGCTCCTGACCTCCCCTTCATGGTGGCATTTTCCTGTACTTCATAGCTACGCTGTTGCAAATACTCTATAAGCTGTGGCTTAGACTTGAATTCAAAGGGCTCTCTTGTTACCTCGCCTGGCAGAGGAACACTGCTAGCCAGGACTGTCTCCAAATCCTTGACCTCAAGTACCCTTATCCTCTGCTGGCCGGCAAACTTCTCAGCTTCCTTATTTAAACCGGGGATGACAACCAGGACTTTATCATGAATACCAATATCATAAGCTTTATCATCAAAGTCAAATATCTGCTCCAATCCTACCTTATACTCAGCTACGGCAACGCCGATAGCTACATTATAAGCAACAATGCCATCATCCCTGGTAGCCAGTATATCTATACTGTGTTCCGCCCCTGACCTCCCCTTTGTGGTGGCATTTTCCTGTACTTCGTAGCCGCGCTGTTGTAAAAACTCTGTGAGCTTTGATTTAGGCTCCAGTTCAAACTCAAGCCAGCCTCTTTTTGCCTCATTTAAACTATAAGAATAGATTTTTACTTCACTAACTCTATCCTCAGCGGTAAGTGCCGAGCATTTCAGACAGCGCCATTTTATTACGGGTACGCTAAATACCTCATCGCAATCATGGCACTTACGTAGCAGCCCCAGGCTCTGATAGTCGGTGCCGATAGTCTTCAGCTCCTGTTGGCACTTGGGACATATGTATTTACCCCTGGATATAAATTCCTCTTCAAGTCCAACAAATTTACAGGGAAAATGCTCGAATACCCTACCTCGGCCAATATTCCCTGAGCCACATTTAGGACAATGGGTAGTTGGTCTTAAACTTACTGACTGGCACTGGGGACAGCGGAGGAACTTATCAAAGAAGTCCCTTTTCAGCATGCCTTTGTCAGCCAGGGATTCCAGAACTGATAATACTTCCTCTGTCTCTATCCCCAATACTTTCTCAGCGTCTGGATAGACAAAGCCCAGCTCACTGGTGAAATCAAACGCCGGTCTAATATCAACAATCTTCCCCGCCAGTATTTCCGCCACCAGTTTCATCGCTTTTTCATTTTCCCCAAGTTCTATGGCCAGTGGTGTACCTGCTACCTCTGGGGTATCATTTATAGGTTTATTTTCTTTTACCAACTTCTTCCTCCACACAATTTGTTACATAACAGTGAAGCAAGTATAATTCGCTAGATTGTAAAAGTCAATATTATGTCCTCTTCTATATGATTAGTGACATATCGTTTCCTTACCTTATTACTGCGAGGCTCTTTTTTGTCATTACCTGTCCTTCACCCTTTGGTGAGTCCTTCACTTGCGAAGGATGAAGGATAAAGGACCTGGTAATCCCACGCTTATCCCCTTCCTCCCCTCCTCCGAGATTGCTTCGTCGCTGTGCTCCTCGCAATGACCGAATGGTGAGCGCCTGGCAATGACGAAAAGGGAAAGTAGAAGGTGTCATTGCGAGTCCTTCGTTAGAAGGACGTGGTAATCCCAGTGGTGGGGCATTCCTGGAGGTTTCTTTGGCGCTCCCCTTTCGCTCCGCTCTAAATCCGTGATGGGTAGAGGCAAATATATAATCCCTATTGACTATACTGCTAGAAGCATGCAAAATAGAGACCGATATGGAAGCCGTTTTTATAGTCGTTTTCATTTTATTAGGAATAACTGTGGCTAGCTTCCTAAATGTTTGCATTGACCGTTTACCCAGTAACGAGTCGCTTCTTTTCCCCGCCTCCCACTGTTCTTCTTGCCATCATCGTCTATCCATAAAAGACCTGATTCCTGTTTTTAGCTACTTATGGCTACATGGTCGTTGTCGCTTCTGCCAGGCTCTTATTCCCAGACGCCTACTCTGGGTGGAGATTGGCACCGGGCTCTTGTTTGGTTACCTCTATTGGCACTATGGTTTGAGCATTGAATTAGCAGTTGCTGCCTTTTACTGCTGCCTGTTCATCGTTCTTATGGTTATTGATTTGGAGCACGGGCTTATTCTCAATAAGATAGTTTATCCGGCGGTATTAGTATGTATAATTATCAGTGTTTTTTCACCCCCGTCTGAGGTGGCTCATATTCATGGGGCAGCAGCCTTACTCCTGAGCAACTTACCTCAGTTAGGGATTGTTCAAGCTGCTATCGGTGGCAGCATTGGACTGGTGCTGTTTTTTCTTATAGTTGTCATTTCCAAGGGGGGAATGGGTTGGGGAGATGTTAAAATGGCAGCCCTAATAGGTATAGTTACCGGCTATTTGATACCTGTTGCTATATTACTATCGGTAATTTTAGGTGGTTTTGTAGCCGTGATTCTACTCCTGTTCAAGATAAAGAAGCGTAAGGAGGGCATCCCCTTCGGTCCCTTTCTCTCTCTAGCCACTATAGTTACCTTACTGTTTGGTGGTAACATCCTCAACTGGTACCTGGGTCTATTTTAACCACTATTTAACGGCTAACCTCTATTATTGACTAACCTCTTGACAATAACACTTGACAAAGGTAGTATAATAGTAATAGGTTAAAAGTAATAGATAGTAGGTAAATAATGAGTACAGAACGTCGAAGGTCGAGCATTGAAGTAATAGCTGATATGTTACGGCTGGGTGAAGCGGGCAAGACTGAGATAATGTATAGCGCCAATATGAGCTATTTCCAATTACAGAAGTATCTCAAATTTCTGTTACAACTAGAACTAATAGATAAAGTAACTATGGGGAATCCAAGTGTAACCTATAGAGTTACCAAGAAAGGACTCAGGCTACTAAGAAATATAGATAGTATCCTAGAAGTGCTTGAGTTAAGGGAGCAATACTGACCTTTAGGCTTTTAGAGTTTTTCAAATAAATATGGAGAGAGACAAGTAGGAGGCGTTACCAATATTTATCAGTAAGGTGGTAGCGCTAAAAATTATCCAAAGCCTTAAAATATTACTACCGATAAAGACCAACAGTAGAGGGAGAGACTTCATGAGTGAAAATAGAATGCTAATAGTGCCAACGGAGCTTGTCAATAAGATTGATGAGAACCGTGGAGACATGAGTCAAGCTGAATTCATTGAATTTTTAATTGATAGTCAACTAAAACAGAGAGCAAAAGAACATGATGAGAAGCAGTATGCCACCAAGGACGAGATTCTTTCTTTTGAGCAGGATATAAAGAAACTCCTTAGAACTTTCCTTGACTTTTTTGTTAGCTACGGACTTGAACTGGGCAAACAATCACCAAAATCTGAGTTTGAAGAGCTAACTAGCCGACTGCATGAGCTTGAAAACGACCTAGCCCCCGAAAGCGAGGGCAAAGAGGCTAAGATTAAATGGAAATAGCTTACTAATCTTCTTAGCATCCATGAAGATTTCCCCATGAAGTCATCTTGAGCCCCTTCTTCAAAGAAGAAGGGGCTTCTAATTATCTACAGGAGTCACCCACCCCCTCGTCATTACGAAGGGCATCAGCCCCGAAACAATCCCCAGGAATACCCCTACTTGTCATTGCGAGTAGTCCTTCAGTGGAAGGACGACGAAGCAATCTCGGAGGGGAGGAGGCCGGGGAATTGACACGCCCTTCATCCTTCACCCAAAGGTGAAGGACAAGCAATGACATAAAAAAAGAGATCCGCAAGGACAGCCCCCTACTGAATAGAACATTGTTCTAGTACATAATACCTTCCCTTTACCGGCAGTACCTGTCATAGTCAAAAAGAATTTACCAGTTGGAGAAGGCAGGTCTGTATGATTTATATAGTTATAGGCACCCTCGGTTTTCTGGTAATAAAATATTTTGACATTGTTTCCTTAAAAAGGATTCCATGGGCAAAGCCTTTTACCTGGATTTTAGGCAGCGGCTTACTAGCTTACTCACTTATAATGATATGTCTAGCTCCAGATAAGCTGCCGTTACCTATATGGTCAACCTGGCTAGGCTGGACACTGTTTTCAGTATCTCTCTTTCTACTGATATATTCCCTGTTTATTAATCTCCCTTTCCGTAAGACATATATAACCTCTGGTGTCGGGGACAGGCTAGTAACAACCGGATTATATGCTCTGGTTCGCCACCCCTGGGTTCACGGCTTCACTCTCCTTCTGCTATCCCTAGTCCTGGTTTCAAGCTCAAGTCTACTACTCGTGGCTGCACCGGTATGGATCTTGTTGTATATCCTGCTGGTGTTTATTCAGGACAAGTTCTTCTTCGGCATGATGTTTGATGGCTATGACCACTACCAACAGGAAACACCGATGCTGGTGCCCAATCAACGGAGCATAAATGCCTTCATAAACTCTCTAAAACGGTCTAAGGCCTAAAATTTGGACTTAAAGGAGGATAAATTAAAATGACTATGGAAGCTGAACTATTCAAGCAAGGTAACTATGAAGAGTTATGGCAGAGGTGCTGTGGTTTTATTGACCTTAGTCTAGACGATTTCATGGCGATTCAGCAGCGGCTACTGATAGAGCAGCTAGAGCTGCTGAAAGGATGTGAACTGGGTCATTATATCATGAACGGAGCAAATCCTCATACCATAGCAGAATTCCGGGAGCAAATCCCCCTTACCACCTATACTGATTACGCTCCCTACCTCCTTAAGCGGAGGATGGACGTGCTACCGAGGAAGCCAATTTTATGGCAGTACACCTCAGGTAAGTCCGGTGAGTATCCATTCCGGTGGGCACCGGTTACCGCTAGGCAACTTGAAGAGATAGAACCGCTAATATTTGCCCTGGTCTTTTTCTCCAGTTGTAAGCAAAGAAAAGAAATCGTCTTTAAAGAGTTCGATAAGGTCCTCTATGGAATGGCTCCCCCACCCTATGCCACAGGCTCAATGGCTCGTGCTTTCCCCCACGAGCTGTTCAATTTCCTGCCACCAGTAGATGAGGCGGAAAAAATGTCTTTTGAGGACAGGATACAGCAGGGCTTTAAGCTGGCTCTATCTGAGGGATTAGACTTATGCTTTGCTCTATCCAGCATCGCTGTAGCCATAGGCGATCGTTTCAGTCAGAGTRGCAGAAAAACAGACATYAGGGCTTTACTTAAAAGACCMAAGTCTCTCCTCCGKCTGGCAAKAGGGTTGGTAAAAAGTAAACTGGCTCGCCGCCGTTTACTGCCTAGAGACMTATGGTCACTTAAAGGCTTAATTACCTATGGTATAGACGGYTCRGTGTATAGAGAGAAAATTAAGGAAATGTGGGGCAGATATCCACTAGACTTCCACGGCTGCACCGAAGCTATCCTGATAGCCATGCAGACCTGGGACTACCAGGCTATGACCTTCATCCCCCACCTCAATTTCTTTGAATTCATCCCGGAGGAGGAAAGCATTAAATCCTGGCAGGACCCAACATACCAACCATCACCCTTGTTGCTAAACGAGATTAAGCCAGGTAACTATGAGCTGGTCATTACTAGCTTCCATGGCGGCCCATTTATCAGATATAGACTAGGGCACCTGGTTAAAATAACATCGCTACGCAATGAACAGCTCAACATAGACATCCCTCAGATGGTCTTCCTCTCCCGTATAGATGACCAGATTGATATTGCCGGTTTTACCCGGCTATCAGAAAAAGTTATCTGGCAAGCTATAGAGAACACAGGAATAGCTTACGCGGGTTGGACGGCACGCAAAGAGGTTAAGGATAAACCGGTACTACACCTGTACATTGAGCTCAGGGAAAACGGGCATGTTCCTGAGGAGCAAGTAGCTGAATCTGTGCATCTGGAACTCAAAAGATTGGATGCTCCCTATGCTGACCTGGAATCATTCACCGGTTTAAGACCGCTAGAGGTCACCATACTTCCCGAAAATGCCTTTCACCTCTATAAACTAAGACAGCAAGCCGCCGGTGCTGAGCTAGCCCATCTGAAGCCACCCCATCTTAACCCATCTGATGGCGCGATAAATTTCCTGGTCAATACCGCCGGCAAAGTAGTAACGACAAGGCATAAAGTAGAAGCGTAAGCATACTTCGTAATCTCAATGGTTAATGACCACATTGCTGATTATATGAGGTCAACTAAACGATAGGAAGCAGGTAGCAACTTCAATCTTGCTACCTGCTTCACTTTATATAAAACTCCCCTACACCATATTCCTATTGACAACACCAAAGCTGTAAGTCATAATTGAGGTAACAATACATAACGATTGTTGTGAATTGTCTTTAGTTATCAGAGGGGAATTCTGGGATGAATTTATGGGCCTTAATACCTCTCATCAGTTGTCTAGCTTTTACTGTCTTATTTTTACTAGTCTTACCACAAGCCAAAAGACGAGTAGATAAGGTATTTTCTCTATTTCTTCTTGCCTCCGGGGTATGGAGTTTTACCTCTTTCATGCTCGTCCTGAACCCCACTACCTCTTCCCCGTCTTTACTTTTCTGGAACGGGCTGGTTATCACGGCAATACCGTGGGTAGCTATTTGTTACTATCATTTAGTCAGGGCTTACAATAACAAGCCTGGCGGTATAGGGTTATATATTGGTTATGTGTTTGTGCTAGCTATTCTGATATTTAGCCTTGGTGGTTATGTGGTTAAGAGTGCCCATATGGTCGATGGATTTCTGCACCATGACATTGCACCGTGGGACTATATTATAGCTGCTATCCTCGTTCCCTTTGTCACTCTCACAATTATTATGCTAGCTAAGAGATACCGTAGCTCAACAGACCCAATTGACCGCAATAGAACAATGTACTTAATCACCGGCTGGAGCATATTAGTACTTATCAGTTATATTACTCCCTTCACCCCGGCTCTAGCTGGCTTGCCTACAGACCACCTTGGTAACCTGGCCAATGCCCTAATAATTGCTTATGCCATTTCCAGGCTCCACCTGCTTGATGTCAAGCTGGTGGCACGGAGAGGACTGACCTACTTCATCTTAGTTATCGCTCTCATTAGCGTATATACAGGTACGGTATTGCTTGGGCGCACGTTCCTTCCTGACCAGCCATTTTACAGTATCGTATTATTTGCCGCTTTTCTAGTTCTCCTGCTGGCATTACTGGCCCGTCCACTAAGGTATGTCATCCAAGAATGGGTAGACCGTATCTTCTACCGAGGAACATATGCCTACCGTCAGACGCTATTAAGCTTCAGAAGTAAAATGGGCTATAAACTTAACCTGGATGAGCTGGCCAGCGAAATGTTACCGGCAATAACCAATGCTCTACGTGTAACCCAAGCCAGACTATTATTTCAAGACACGAACAGCAGTGATTTTACCACACAGTTTACTTACCCAGAAACAGAAGGAGATGAGTTTAGATTTAATGCTGATAACCCGATTGCATCCTGGATGGTTAAAGAGAATACCCCCATTGGCGTAGAGCATCTTGATAGCATTCCAGAACTTAAAGGACTATGGGAGGCAGAAAGGGAACAATTGACTTCATCTAATATAGGGCTGTTATGCCCTATTAGAAGCCGAGATAGGCTAGTCGGTATTCTAGCCCTGGGTAAAAAGAAGTCAGGCGCCCTTTACTCTCATGAGGATTTGGAATTAGTAATGAGCATAGCCAGTCAAGCTAGCATTCTTATTGAAAATGCCCAGCTTTATGCTCAGGCGAACATAAGGGCAGATACTGATGGACTGACTGGTTTATATAACCACCGCCATTTCCACAAGTGCCTGGAGCAGGAAATTGCTCGAGGTACCCGTTTCGGCAGCATATATTCCTTAATAATGCTGGATGTGGACCTCTTTAAAGCCTACAACGATACCTACGGTCATTTAGCTGGGGACCAGGTTCTACGAAAGATTGGAGAGTGTATCGTAGATTCAATCCGAACCGTGGATACGGCCTTTCGCTATGGGGGAGAGGAATTCACCGTTATTCTGCCTGAGTCACACCTTGATGACGCTTATAAGGTGGCAGAGCGCATTCGTCAAATAATTGAATCAAAAATGTCTTCCAGCGCGATGCCAATAACTGTCAGTCTTGGGGTAGCTACCTGGCCATCTGATGGCTTGATGAGAGAGGAAGTCATTGCTTGTGCTGATGCTGCTCTATACCGAGCCAAACAAACAGGAAGAAATCGGACATGTTTATCTTCGGATATACTGAAACCAGAAGTACTGGTGGCAAGCGCTGAGCTTGAAACGCGGCCAAAAGCATTGAGTATAATCTATGCCTTAGCCGCTACCGTCGATGCTAAAGACCACCGTACCTACGGACATTCTAAAAAAGTCAGTGACTATGCGGTAGTTCTAGCTCAAGCGGTTGGTCTACCCCCAGAGAGAATATCTACCATCCGTGCTGCCGGGCTGCTACATGATATAGGCAAAATCGCTATTCCTGATTTTATACTCAATAAAGAAGGATCCCTGACTGAAGATGAGTGGGAACCAGTTAAAGCTCATCCTAGGCTTGGGGTAGAGATACTCAGGCATGTCATTGATTTAGTTAATTGCCTACCGGCTATCTTGCATCATCATGAACACTACAACGGTAAAGGCTATCCTTCTGGTTTAAAAGGGGATAGCATTCCTCTAGAAGCTCGTATTTTGTCTATAACTGATGCCTATGATGCCATTACTTCCCCGCGACCTTATCATAAGCAGCTACCACCGCAGCAAGCACTTGATGAATTAAGACACTATGCCGGAATTCAATTTGATCCTGAACTGGTAGATATCTTTTGTAAGATTATGGAGCAAACTCTATTAGAAGGGTTAGAAATAAAATAGAATCAGGCAGTATCCCTACTATCTGGACTACGCATTAACGGCCTTCACACTCATTGAGAAGAGTCACTACCGACCTTAAATCTGCGCAGCTATAGTGGAACAAACCCCCTTCATACTAGCCAGCCTTATCATCCAATAATTGTCCAGAATGTGCAACCCAATTAATAAAAGCTTATTTTGTTACTTCATCACGCAATAGAGTAAATTGTTCAATACCTCTTTGACCATTAGTATTCAATACCTCTTCGCACTGTGATGCCGCTGGTGAGTGGGTGTTTAATCGCTGTCATTTCCGTAACCAAGTCTGCTTGACGGACAATTTCTTCAGATGCACCACGCCCGGTTAAAATTAACTCCACTCCTTCAGGCTTTTTGCCCATCAAATTCTTTACCTGCTCAGTGGTTGCTAGCCCCTCACTTACCGCAACGAATATCTCATCTAGGATGACCATGTTATAGTTGCCATTAAGCATTGTCTCCTCAGCAAAGGTCAGAGTTCGCTCAGTAGTCAAACGAAGTTCCTCCAAAGTCTGGTCAAATGTGCTCTTATTGTTTAGCTGCACTATATCAAAGGGGTGGTATTTGGAGATAAAAAGATGCTCACCACAAGTACGGTCGCCCTTTACAAACTGAATGACGATGACCTTCATTCCCTGCCCCACTGTTCTTAGTGCCAGTCCTAAAGCCGCTGTGGTTTTGCCCTTGCCATCGCCAGTATAGACATGAATCAATCCTTTTGAAGCCCCTTCTTTCATCCTGTTACTCATCGACGCCCTCTTGCACTATTTCATAGATGGTATCTATATCGAGGCTGCATGGATAGACTAATCTGGTTGGTGCATTATGCATTATTTTCTTTCCTCTGGCATAATCAATGAATACTCTTTTGGTTTAGCATTCAGTTAGCTTCATTTTCTCAGCCAATTGCCGGGCATAGGTCTGACCAGTACAGTGACCACTTTAGTGCTCATGGTCAGGACAAGTGAGCCAATAGTGGGGTGAGTTGATAAACTGCCGACACCTCTGCAAATTAACGCCTACTCCATCGGTGAAACCTTGCTCTAGAACATTACCCAGGTAAAAACTCGTTGAAGCCTGCTAGTAAAGCACAAGGATAAGCATCACCATCAGGTTTCACCATGAGCAACTGCTCTGTGTCAAAATATCATTGGTGTCGGCATCTTACCCCACGGCTAGGGAAGATAGCTCATGCACTCTACCTCACTAAACCTGACCCTTCTTCCGCTCATAAGTGCCATCTCACCCGCCTGCCTAAGAGCGGCACTTAAAGAGCGTGCTGCCAAAGAAGGGTCTGCCTGTCTCACGCTATCTTCCCTAGCCATTTCTATTAGTCTCATCAAGCAAAATCGGTGGTTTAAATAGACTGCTTCTCTGGTTCAAATTATAATTTAAAAAAGTAACTTAAATTGATTATATACAATTTAATTTGATTATAATATAACTTAATCGTTTTGTCAATAGCTCAAAACTTGGTAATAATCGTCATCTTACAAGAAAGGCAAAAGGAAACTAGAAGGAGCATTATAAGTACTCAAATGTTGAATTATCCCAGATTTCTATTTTTGCTTAAGTCCAGGAGCCGGTAACTCAGACCCTATTCCTATAGCTTTTTAAGTAGGCCGGGTATTGCATCATCACTACAGACTGTGAGTAATGATAAACCAGAGTGAGCTGCTTTAATAGCTACCTCTGTCACACTATAGAAATAGTAAGGTTCAGTACTTATTCACCATAGAGGTAATGACTTTACTAAACAGCATTGGCACTTTCAGGTGGATGCATAGTTGAATAGATTGTCGATATACTTCCAGTAAAGCAGGGAACAATGGTCTTCACTTCCCATAGGTTGGTCATCCGAAAGAAAGGAATATTGGCACGCCCTAATATGCATTGGCACTGCCAGATACAAACTTCGGTTTGACACCATATCAGACAAACCACTATGCTATCTGATGGCACTTGGTAGCATGTATGGCTTCAATCTTCGGAAACGGAGGGTCGTAGGTTCGAATCCATCTAGGCGCTTACCCGAATCATTCCCTTATGCAAACATTTTACTAACATCCCCTGCTTCAATTGGCCACAGTTTGAAAAGCTTATCGAAGCGCTCAGCGGCGGACTTGCCAGTTCTGTGCAGAAGATGACCAAGAAGCTACTGGGAGAAAAAGTCAAGTGAAAAGCAGTGTCCGTAAATGGTTGGAAGAGTCTATCGAGAAGGTATTAAAACATATTGGTATCGAAAAGGGGCAAAAGGTATTGGATTTTGGCTGCGGCCACGGCAACTACACTATCCCCGTTGCGAGGTTAGTCGGAGAACAGGCTCTAGTTTATGCACTAGATGAAGATAAAGCTACCTTAGACCAATTAATGAGCAAGGTTAAATCAATTGGTTTGAAGAATATAACGAGGTTAGACCCATTAGACAAGACACGAATAGGGCTCGATAATGAATCCGTTGACGTGGTTCTTCTCTACGATGTTCTACACTACTATTACTTTCCCAAAGAAAATGATAGAAGACAGCTATTACGTGAGGTTTATCGAGTGTTGAAACCCAATGGCCTTCTATCATTCTATCCGACCCATCTTGAGCCTCATATGGAGCCAAAACTGGCCGATGTTAGGAAAGAAATAGAGGAGTCATATTTCCACGAAGAAGATGAATACATCGGTATGACTATGTTTCACGATGATAATGTTGAGAAGGGCACCGTCATTAATTTCAGGAAGGTAAATGCTATTATAGAGTAACGTTCTGGCTGATATTCTATTTCCCTGGGACTAGGAGTTGGGGCTGCTTTAGCCTCAAAAGCCTGTTAATAATTGACATTTATTCTAGTAGAAATTAGAATTTGTCCTAGAACATTAAGGGGAAGTTGTTATCGTTTCATGGCTAGTTCCTACCCAGTATGATGCAGATAAGGTAAAAGGAAATCCCTTAATAAATTCTGTTATCAAAGCGGTAGGGGAAGTTATTGAGGATAATAATAAAAAAAATTTAAAAGACCTTGTATTTAATTCAAGAAAGGCGGTGAGCAACCTGTGAAAGATACGGTAGGAACGAATATGAATAAGATAGCCCAGTTCTTAGGGAAGCCCGCTAAAGAATTTACTAGGCAAGACTTACTCAGGTTTATTGAGGAAAACGATATTGAGATGATGAACTTCCGGTATGTAGCCGGAGACGGCAGGTTGAGGACCCTTAATTTCACAATTACCAGTAAACCTCAACTGGAGCGTCTGCTGTCAATGGGGGAAAGAGTAGATGGCTCCAGTTTATTACCTTATATCGATGCTGCTTCAAGCGATTTATATGTTATTCCTCGGTATAAAACTGCCTATGTGAACCCGTTCTCTCCTATTCCTACACTGGATATACTTTGCTCTTATTATACAAATGAGGGAACTAGACTACTAAGCTCCCCGGAGAATATCCTTAGAAGTGCTCATGAGGTGCTGAAAAATAGCACGGGGTTAACTTTTGAGGCTATGGGTGAACTGGAATACTATGTATTCTCTGAGAGGCAGGAGCTTTACCCAGTTATAAATCAACGGGGTTACCATGAATCTGCCCCGTTTTCTAAATGGGAGGAACTCAGATGTGAGGCTATGCATGCCATTGCTCAAGGAGGAGGGCAGGTTAAATACGGGCATTCTGAAGTAGGTCATATTACTGAGGAAAACTATGAGATGGAGCAGCATGAAATTGAGTTCCTTCCTGTTCCTGTAGAAGATGCAGCCGATCAACTTATTATTGCTGTATGGATGTTGAGAATGATTGGGTATAAATATGGAGTGACTATAAGCTTGGCTCCCAAGATTTTATCCGGACACGCTGGTAGCGGCCTCCATATTCACACAAGATTGAGCAAGGGTGGAAAAAATATGATGGTTAAGGGCAGCCAGTTAAGTGATATGGCTAAAAAGACTATCGCTGGTTATCTGTCGCTAGCCCCTTCTCTAACCGCCTTTGGTAATACTATCCCTACTTCCTATCTGAGGTTGGTTCCACATCAAGAAGCCCCAACCAATATATGCTGGGGTGATAGAAACCGTTCTGTATTGGTAAGAGTTCCCTTGGGTTGGCTGAATGTTGGGAGCATGGCTAAAGATGCCAACCCACAGGAAGAGGGAGAATATCTGGAGTCAATAAGCAATCAGACGGTAGAATTTCGTTGTCCTGATGGTTCGGCTAATATTTATCTTCTGCTGGCCGGGCTGACTGTGGCTGCTCGACATGGATTGGAAATGACGAATGCACTAGAATTGGCTAAGAAACTGTATGTAGATGTAAACATTTTTTCATCTGATCAGAGTGAAGTTCAGAAGCGATTGCCTCAGTTACCTACCTCATGCTGGCAATCAGCCAAAAGTCTGCTGAAAGACCGTGAAATATACCAGAAAGAAGGGGTCTTTCCTCCCATGGTAATAGATGAGATAGCGAAAAAACTTAAGAGCTATAATGATAAGGACTTGAGTGAGAAATTACACGGCAAGAAAGAGGAGATAAAAAAGTTGATTGACGAATATCTCCACTGCTAGTAACATTCAAAGTCGTCATCACGGCAGATAATAAACAAATTATGTAACCTAAGAGAGCATACCTGGTTTCGTCTTATGGTTTGCCTAAGTCCGGTAAATCCCACCTTCAAGCTCAACTCTAGGTGCACTCAATATATTAGTGACAAATCTGCTACCTAAAAGGAGCCCTTAGTTAACATTTGCCCGGAATGTGTAATGGATAAGAAAAAGCTGGGCACCTATTCATAGATACCCAGCCTTGTTAGTAATCCTGATAGCTCGGATACTATTTTTTACTCTTTCCTATTCTGAACATCTTGGTCCCGCATTCGGGGCACACACCCTGGGTTGCTGGCTTACCATTCTTCATGGTTATGGCCTTAGCGTTCTTCATTTCTCTTTTAGCTCGGCACTTCATACAATATGCTTGCATTAATTAACCTCCTTTTTATGTAGAATAGAATATTCTCACCTCGAATGTCAATAGCTTCACTAGATTGCACTTTTTAGCTTTTCGTTCAACTTGAACCCCAATGGTGACCCATTTGAGACTTAAAAACAGAGAACTGTATGTGAAAGGTCTTGCTATAATGGAAATTTGATAGTAAACTCTATTTGAGATGGTTAGTATTAGGATTGCATTTCGTTTATAATACACTGTAACCCCATTATGAATGCGATTACTCACCTGATGAGGAAACGAGAGGCAGTTACTGGATGCGTCGTGGAGGTGATACCGCTAGTAGCCCATGTAATAGACGAAGCTCTGGTTTCTTTGGTATAAGTACAGCAGTAGTATCAAGTTTCGTTTTAAGGTGAGAATAAAGGAGGCGCTACCGGTTGATATCGATTTCTCGCTTGCTCTGTGACACTATAAGTCCGGGTGACGGTCTCCGTTATGGAGAAATGACACCACATCTGGCCGGTGTGGATAAAACAGCTCGGGGGACCCCACGGCCAGTCGTGGTCTGGAACTGCACCAGGCAATGCAATCTAAGTTGCATTCACTGTTATGCTAATGCCAGTAACCAAAGGTCTGCCGAAGAGATGGATACAGCGTCAGGGAAAGCCTTTATCCGTGACCTGGCCGAATTCGGCGTACCCGTTATTCTATTCTCTGGTGGTGAGCCCCTGCTAAGAGATGACCTATTTGAGATGGCAAGTCTTGCTCGTGAGCAAGGAATAAGGATCGCTCTCTCCACCAATGGCACCTTAATTACTGAGGAAATTGCCGACAGAATCAGGAATGTCGGATTTGCCGAAGTAGGTATAAGTTTAGATGGTATCGAGCCCACCAATGACCGCTTCCGTGGTAACAGAGGCGCCTACCAAGCAGCTATTAAAGGTATTAGGAACTGTGTTGCCCAGGGATTACGAGTGTCTTTGCGGTTGACCATAACTCGCTTCAACTATGAAGAAATCCCTGCCATTTTTCAGCTGGTAGAAGAGGAAGGTGTAGACAGGGTCTGTTTCTATCATCTTGCCTATTCTGGTAGAGGAAATAGCCTGCAAGGGGAGGACATTAGCCACTCTCAGACTAAGTCAGTGGTGAATATTATTTGTGAGCATACTCTAGACCTGCATCGGCGTGGGTTGCCCAAGGAGGTCCTGACCGTAGGTAATCATGCCGACGGTGTCTACTTATATTTAAAGCTGAAGGGACAGGATGCTCAACGCGCCACCAAAGTTCTACACCTGCTGGAAACTAACGGAGGCAACAACTCAGGCATTAAAATAGGAGCTATTGATGACCAAGGGTATGTTCATCCTGACCAATTCTGGTGGCATTATTCTTTAGGTAATGTTCTCCAGAGAAAATTTGGTGATATATGGATGGATACATCGGAGCCACTACTTAGGGGACTAAGGAATCGCAAGGAGTTGCTCAAGGGACGTTGTGCACGATGCCAGTACCTTGCTCTATGTAACGGCAACCTACGGGTCCGCGCCGAGGCAGTATTCGGTGATGTCTGGGCAGAAGACCCGGCATGTTATCTCAACGACGAGGAAATTGGACTAACCTAATGACAGCAGAAATACCCAGCACAAGCATCCATGATCAAGGGGAAACTATTACGCCAAGTTTGCAACTGGTAGCCTGGGAAATAACCCGAAGCTGCAACCTGTTTTGTGCCCACTGCCGTGGTTCGTCAACCTATGGTGATTATGAGGACGAACTATCAACCGAGGAGTGCTTTCGTTTAATTGACGAGATACTTGAAGTAGGCCGCCCGATTATTATCCTGACCGGTGGTGAACCGCTTGTTCGCCACGATGTCTTACAAATTGCTAAATATGCCGTGAACAAGGGGCTAAGGGTAGTCATGGGCACTAACGGTACACTTATTACCCATGATATGGCGACTAAATTGAAAAATGTCCCAATATCACGACTAGCGATAAGTATAGACTTCCCGGTGGTTAACCTTCAGGATGATTTTCGCGGGCAAACAGGTGCCTTTGAAGCGGCGATGGTAGGTATTGCCAGGGCTCGTCAGGCAGGTATACAAGTCCAGATTAACAGCACCATAACCAAGCTGAATGTTCATTACTTAGAAGACCTGTTATCTCTATCACTCGAGGTAGGAGCTGTCGCCTTTCATCCCTTCCTACTGGTGCCTACTGGTCGGGGTAAGAGTCTACAATCAGTGGAACTCGCACCAGAGCAATATGAGGAAGTTTTAAACTGGATATATGATAAACAACTAGAGTTGGGAGACAGGATGTTCTTCAAACCCACAGATGCTCCACACTACCTGCGAATAGTAAAACAAAGACAGAATCAAAGTCGTGGAAGTGGCATGCCCTCATCAGGAAAACCAGCATCTACTTTCGGCCACGACCCAGCCAATACCATCACGCGTGGCTGCCTTGCCGGAACTGGCTTTTGTTTTGTTTCTCATCAAGGCAGAGTACAAGGGTGTGGGTATCTTGATGTGGAAGCCGGCAACGTCAGAACACAACCTTTTGGCCAAATTTGGTCTGATTCTACTTTGTTTAATGACTTGAGGAACCTCTCCAATATTAAGGGAAAATGCGGTATATGTGAATACAAGAGGATATGTGGCGGCTGCCGGGCTAGAGCCTATGAGGCTACCGGGGATTATCTTGAGGCTGAGCCTTACTGTATATACAGACCTGCGACTCCAAAAGGGGATTTAACGACTAAGTTATAAGAATAAATGCATCTCGATAGTATTGATAAAAAGCTCCTTAATCTTGTGCAGACGGAATTTCCGTTGACCAATGAGCCATACTCCGCTCTGGGTCAGCGGCTGGGCATTGATGGGAGTGAGGTAATTTCCCGTATCAAACGATTAAAAGAAGAGCTGATTATTCGCCAGATAGGTCCAATTTTGGAGGCTAGACGCCTTGGCTACCAGCCCACATTGGTAGCTATGACGGTAGAAAAGTCTGAACTGAATAGAGCGGAACAAGTTATCAGCCAGCACCCGGGAGTCAGTCACGGTTACGAACGAAACCACCATTTCAACCTGTGGTTTACCTTGGCTGTACCCCGGGAAAGTGATATTATGATGGAGCTTAAACTACTGACATCTTCCTTTGAGGCTAAAGTCGTCTTCGCTCTACCGGCGATAAAGGTGTTCAAGATAGGCGCCTATTTTAATATGAATGGAGGGGGTCTGCTAACGGCAGATACTATGACACAATCCTACAGTGCTCTTCTTCAGGAATCTGAGCTTACTCAGACTGATAGGTTGGTAATAAACGAGTTGCAGCAGGATTTGCCCCTTGTTACAATGCCATTTGATACCATGGCAATACGGCTGGGTATGAATGAGGAGCATTTTTTAACGCAGTGCCAATCTCTTTTACAGCGCGGTATTATGCGGCGCTTTGGTGCCTCCATTAATCACAACAGAGCTGGTTTCAAGGCAAACGCTATGACTTGCTGGATAGCACCACCAGATTCAGTGGATGTTGCCGGCCAGCAGTTGGCATCGCTACCAGAGGTTAGCCACTGCTACGAAAGAAAGACTAACCCGCTCTGGCAATACAATTTGTTTGCCATGGTACATAGTCGCACCAGAGAGGCTTGCTATGAGATAATAAGTGAAGTATCTCACCGGATTGGGTTTGTTGACTACATACTATTATTCAGTACTAAAGAATTCAAGAAGACGAGGGTTAAATATCTGGTATGAATAAAAGAGACAAACTGTCTGATTACTATCCGATTTTTCTCAATATTAGTGGCAAAAGGTGTGTGGTAATTGGCGGAGGTCAGGTTAGCCTGCGTAAGGTAAAGGCACTTCTTGAGCATAGGGCTAGTATTGAAGTAATCAGTCCTGATGCCTGTCCCGAGCTAAATAAGCTGGCTAAGGACGGAAAAATAAGTATGCTTCCAAGGAGATACCGGGCAGGTGACTTAAAGGATGCGTTTATTGCAATCGCCACAACCAGTGACAGGGGTATCAACTTTGAGATAGCTCGGGAAGCCCAAAGAAAATCAGTTCTGGTTAACGTGGTAGACGATCAGGAGAATTCTGATTTCATTGCTCCCTCGTATATACGCCGGGGAGATATTACTATTGCTGTCTCTACTGCTGGAAGGAGTCCTGCCCTGGCACGGAAAATCCGAAACCGATTAGAGAAGGATTTTGGGGATGAGTATGCTTCTCTGGCTCGTCTGACTGATGAAGTGCGTGCTGAGATAAAACGACAGGGGATTAAAGTTGACGGAGACGGCTGGCAGGAAGCCCTCGACCTAGATTTACTCATTAAGCTTCTGAGAGAGAAAGGCAAAGAAAAAGCCAAGGCTGTCCTGGTCAGTGGTCTGAAGAAGCGGCAAAAGTAATTACCGGAGGCATTGCTTTTATGCACATCAGCGTAGTGGGGATAAATCACCAGGAAACACCGATTGCTATCCGAGAGAGGGCAGCCATCAGTACCGAGAAGCTGTATGATTCCTTGTTACTGCTTCGCTCCTATGTTTCCCATGGTGTAATCGTATCCACTTGTAACCGTACCGAAGTTTATACCATTGATATGAAGGGTCATGATGCTAGAGAAGCAAGTTATGATTTCCTGAAATCTCATATAGATATTTCTGAATCTGACCTGACGCAATATATTTATATGTCTAGTGATAAAGCAGCGGTTGAGCATCTGTTCCGTGTTGCTTGTGGCCTTGACTCGATGATCGTTGGTGAATATGAGGTTCTAGGGCAGGTAGGGTATGCCCTTGATGTCGCCGAGAGGGCAAAGATGGTTCATCTACCACTACGCCATATTTTCCAGAGTGCGATTCGGACAGGCAGAAGTGTTCGTGAGGAAACAGGGATAAGTAAAAGTGCGCTCTCCGTCAGTTCAGTGGCAGTGGATTTGGCTACGAAAGTAATTGGTGACTTGCGAGAATGTAAGATTCTTGTCCTCGGTGCCGGTGAGGCAGGTAAGCTGGTAGTTAAAGCAGCTAAAGAAAGGGGAGTTTCCCGAATAGTAGCTGCCAGCCGGACTCAGGAGAGGGCTTCAGCTCTAGCGGCGAAATTGGGCGGTATACCAATCAGCCTGAATAACCTGGTGGGAGAATTAAGCACTACTAATATTGTTGTTACCTGTACTGGAGCACCGCACTGGGTTCTGGGTAACCTCCATGTAGAGGAAGCTATGAAAAATCGTCCCAAACTTCCCCTGGTGATAATCGATATCGGTGTCCCCAGGAATGTGGAGCCAGCAGTGCGGCAAATAAAAAACGTTTTCCTCTATAATATCGATGAACTTATCAAGATTTCCGATTTGAATCGTAAGCAGCGAGAAGGTGAGATTCAGAGCGCGGAAGAAATATTAATTGATAAAGTAGATAAATTTGTCTCCTGGTGGCAGGCTTATGAGACCAGACCAATAGTTAGTTCCCTGATGAAAAAGGCGGAAGAGATACGCTCAACACAATTGAGCAAGACCCTGAAAAAGTTACCCCCACTTTCGGATGAAGAGCGAGAACGACTGGATGCAATGACCAAATCGATTGTAATTAAATTACTCAAAGACCCCATTCAGTATCTTAAGACAAATGCAAGTGCTAACCGGGATGATGTTGAGGTGATAAGTAGACTTTTCCGATTGAAAGAGGAGAAACGAGGATGAGGCGAAAGCTCATCGTTGGTTCCCGGGGTAGTAAGCTCGCTATGATTCAGACCGAGTCGGTGGTAGCCAAGATTAGAGAGGCAAATCCAGACCTTGAGTTTAGCATCAATAAAATAGTAACCAAGGGTGACCGTAGCCGTCGTACACAGCTCGACCGGATGCCAGTGATAGGGGTATTTGTCAAAGAGATTGAGGAAGCCTTGCTTGATGGTAGGATTGATGTAGCTGTACACAGTCTAAAGGACGTGCCTACGGATATCCCTCATGAGCTCTGCCTTCGAGCAGTAACCGAGAGACTTGACCCTAGAGATGTTCTCGTATCCAGAACTGATAGACTTGACGATATTCCCCCAGGTTCAAAAATAGGCACCGGTAGTCTTCGACGCACCGTTCAGCTTGCTCGATATCGTCCTGACCTTGAGGCATGTAGCATAAGAGGAAATATTGATACTCGCTTGCGTAAGGTTTTCTCTGGAGAAGTTGACGGCGTGATACTGGCAGCAGCCGCTATATCACGCCTCGAGTGTGAGGACAAGATAAGCGAATACCTGCCTATGGAGTCTTTCTTGCCAGCGGTAGGGCAGGGAGCACTAGTATTAGAAGCACGGCTAGATGATGAAGAGGTGGCCGGGCTTATTTCCCCCATAAATAACCTCCCTACCTGGCAGAGTATAACCGCCGAGCGTACTTTCCTCAGTGCCCTGGGTGGTGGCTGCCGGGCCCCAATTGCCGCCTTAGGAATTGTAGCCAATACTACCTTAAAACTTAAAGGGATGGTAGCTGATGTCAGCGGAAAGAATATACTCTATGATTCAGAGGAAGGTAGTGCCACGTTACCAGAGGAGATAGGAGCACGGCTAGCACAAAAGATGCTGATTATGGGAGCATCTGAGTTCATCGCCGAGGTAAGGTCTAGGTGAAAGTAGGCAAAGTCTATTTGGTTGGAGCCGGTCCAGGTGACCCTGGACTGATTTCAGAGAAGGGGCTTCAGTGTCTTAGTCAAGCTGATGTCATTATCTACGACCGTCTAGTTGATGAACGTCTCCTTGGTGCAGCACCTCTGGAGGCAGAAAGGATATATGTAGGGAAGTCTACAAAAGAGCACACCAGAGAGCAGGGTGAGATAAACCAGTTGCTAGTAGAAAAGGCAAGGGATGGTAACACGGTGGTGCGGCTTAAAGGTGGCGACCCGTTTGTTCTGGGGCGGGGAGGTGAGGAGGCGGAAGCTCTAGCCGATAGAAGTATTCCCTTTGAGGTAGTACCAGGAGCATCGTCGGCGGTAGCCGTTCCCGCTTACGCTGGTATCCCGGTCACTCATCGTAACCTGGCATCGTCTTTTGCCGTATTTACCGGACATGAGAATACGAGCCAAGCCAGTTCCAGTATCGACTGGGAGAAGCTTACCAAGGGGGTAGACACCCTGGTGTTTCTAATGGGTATGGAAAACCTACCCATAATAGTGGGTAAGCTACTTGAATACGGCAGACCACCTGATACACCGGTAGCGGTTATTAAAAACGGTACTCAGCCTGAGCAAAAAACAATAGTCGGTAGCCTAAAAGATATTGAGGATAAGGTGAGAGAGCATCGTTTTGGTCCGCCGGCAGTCATAGTGGTTGGAGAGGTAGTCAGGCTCAGAAGAAAGCTTCGCTGGTTCGATAACCGCCCACTCTTTGGTAAGCGTATCTTGGTCACCAGGGCACAGCATCAGGCGAATGCACTGAACCAACTTCTTTCTGAGCGCGGTGCTCGACCTGTTGAGCTACCAGTTATTGACATCCAGGCTACAGCCAATACCAAAGAACTCGACCGGGCTATCTCTAACCTAGAGCAGTATGACTGGATAGTCTTTACTAGCGTAAATGGTGTCAGCTCATTCTTTCAACGATTATATGAACTCAAGCTGGATGCACGTGCCCTTAAGGGTCTTAAAATTGGTGTTATTGGACCAGCTACGGCCAAAGCCTTGGAGATAAGAGGGATAATCCCTGATTATCTTCCCCAAGTTTATACCAGCCAAGGATTCCTAGCTGGACTCAGCCGGCAGGACATCACCGGCCAACAATTTCTGCTGCCCCGAGCTGACATAGCTGATAAAGAGTTAGCTGAGGCAATTAGCCAACTTGGAGCCGAGGTTTATGAAGTAGTTGTATACCGAACTGTTCCGGTAGCTACCGCCATCCCTCAAGTCAAGGAGATGCTCTTGTCGAGAGAAATTGATGTCATCACTTTCACCAGTTCATCAACTGTGTCCAATCTAGTGGCTTTATTTAACAAAGAGGAACTGGCGGCTAACAATGCTAAGATTGCCTGTATAGGTCCCAAAACGGCTGATACTGCAGCTAGGGTTGGACTAAAGGTAGATATAGTCGCCAGCGAAAATACCATCCCCGGCTTGGTGACAGCAATAGAAAAGTATTTCAGTAAGGAGGCTTAGTATGGTAGCTTTTCCTCAGTTACGCCTGCGACGCCTGCGCCAGACAAAGATGTTGAGGGCTTTGGTTCAAGAAAACCGTGTAGAGACTGGCGACCTTATTTACCCAATATTTGTTGAGGAGGGTAGTGGTATAAAGCAAGAAATAGCTTCAATGCCAGGTGTCTATCAACTTTCTGTAGACCAGTTGCCCCACGAGGTTGAGGAAGTAGCTAAGCTTGGAATTCCAGCAGTCCTTCTGTTCGGCATACCCCAACAGAAGGATGAAGTTGGGTCAGCAGCTTATCATCCCAAAGGAGTTATCCAGCAGGCAATACGAATCATAAAGAAGTCAGTGCCTGAGCTTTTAGTGGTGACTGATGTCTGCCTTTGCGAATATACGAGCCATGGGCACTGCGGTATCGTAGTGAATGGCTACGTTGATAATGACCAAACATTGCCTCTTCTGTCCAAAACGGCACTGTCACACGCTGAAGCCGGTACCGATATAGTCGCCCCCTCGGATATGATGGATGGCAGGGTCAGGGCAATTCGAAAGACACTGGATGGAGAAGGATTTCAAAATATTCCCATTCTATCTTACGCAGCCAAGTATGCCTCCGCATTCTACAGTCCTTTCCGTGAGGCAGTTGAATCAGTACCACAATTTGGCGACCGGCGTTCCTATCAGATGGATCCATCCAATGTGCGGGAGGCATTGCGCGAGGTTGAGCAGGACATTAGTGAGGGAGCAGATATTATCATGGTTAAGCCTGCCCTGGCTTATCTAGATGTGATACGGCGCGTTCGCGATACCTTCAACTACCCCTTAGCCGCCTTTAACGTGAGCGGCGAGTACGCTATGGTGAAAGCGGCCGCCCAGCGAGGTTGGCTGGATGAGAGACAAATTGTCCTGGAGATCCTCACTGCTATCAAGAGAGCTGGGGCTGATATCATCATTACCTATCACGCTAAGGATGTTTCTCGGTGGTTGCGAGTTATATAGTGATGTGCCTATGAATTTAGAACATTCCCAAAAACTTTTTTATGAAGCCCAACACTATTTGCCCGGCGGTGTTGATAGTCCGGTGCGCGCCTTCAAGGCGGTTAGTGGGACTCCTCCCTTTATAGTGAAGGGAAAAGGTTCAAAAATCTATGACGAAGACGGTAATGAATTTATTGACTATGTTTGCTCCTGGGGTCCCCTTATTTTGGGGCATTCCTACCCTCCGATAGTGTCAGCACTGAAACAAGCTGTTGAGCGTGGTACAAGTTATGGTGCTCCAACTGAACTCGAGACAACGCTGGCTAAGATGATTTCTACTGCCGTGCCGTCCATTGAGATGATTCGCTTTGTCAATTCAGGCACTGAAGCCGTAATGACGGCACTTCGTCTGGCCCGGGGCTTTACCCACCGAGACAAGATTGTGAAATTCGCCGGCTGCTACCATGGTCACGCTGATGGATTGCTAACCAAAGGTGGCTCAGGTCTGGCCACTTTGGGCATACCCGACTCACCAGGTGTGCCGTTGAGCTACGCACAAAACACGCTAACGGCACCTTACAACGATATGAAATCTGTTGAAAATATTTTCGAACGGTACCCTAAAGAGATTGCGGGAGTAATAGTCGAACCGGTGGCAGCTAACATGGGCGTGGTACCACCCCAACCGGATTTCTTACCCAGCCTCCGCCGGTTAACCAATGAATTTGGTGCCCTCCTTATTTTCGACGAGGTCATTACCGGTTTTCGCGTATCTTATGGCGGAGCACAAGCCCTTTATGGCATTACTCCAGATATAACCTGCTTGGGAAAGATTATTGGTGGCGGGTTGCCAATAGGAGCTTATGGTGGTAGACAAGAGATTATGGAGATGATGGCTCCAGTAGGCCCGGTCTATCAAGCCGGTACACTATCAGGGAACCCTCTAGTCATGACAGCGGGAATAGAGACACTCAACTTGTTGAGCAAGCCCGGCGTCTATAGTCAACTGGAGGCTAAGTCATCAAGCTTAGAAGAGAGCATAAGCGCAATCGTAGCTGAAGCCGGCATCGATTTATATGTTACACGTATCGCCTCGCTGCTTACTATGTTTTTCACCAGTAGTCCGGTGGTTGATTTTAAATCAGCTAAACAATCAGATACGACCTTGTTCGGCCGATTCTTCCACCACTTATTAGCAGAGGGCATATATTGGCCACCATCCCAATTCGAGGCTGCTTTTATCTCCCTGGCTCATAGTCATGATGACCTACAGGCTACAACCATGGTAATTAAGAAGGCGCTTAGATCTCTGCAAGGTTAACTCAAATTTTAACGCCTCTTAGACAGTGGTGATGGACCAGCGGTTGATACATGAGCGTTATTCTATTTGAGTCCACAATATGTGATGGGCAACAATGAATCGTGATACCTATTTGCAGATACCCAGCCTCTCCACTAATCCTGATAGCTCCAATACTAGCTTTTGCTCTTTCCTATCCTGAACATTTTGGTCCCACATACAGGGCATACACCCTGAGTCGCCGGGGTACCATTCTTCATGACTATGCTCTTGGTGCTATTCATTTTTCTTTTGGCTCGGCACTTCATACAATAGGCCTGCATTGGTTCACCTCCTTTCTAGTAAGGAGAATAGAATATTCTCACCTCAAATGTCAATAGTTTGTGGGGAATGGCACATTCTAGCTTTTTGCTCAGATAACGACTGTGAACCCAAGGAGCGTCAAAGCATCCAATATCTATTGCAGCACTCCCGGGCATGTTATGGTTTCATTCGAGGTGCAGTAAGAGTACCGAACACTAAATACCCCTCTGTCTCTGCCACTTCTGAGTTCTTAACGCTAGCTGCTTTCAGCAAACGGCTTGCGCAAGATGTCTTGGCGTTTCTTACTAAGGGCACTACATAGGTCGTCTACCAGCTATGTAACTTCTTTACCCACACGCTTGCGATTTTCTCCTTTGACTAATAGTGAGCTCTGCTTGCTTGTTGCACTAATCAATTAAGCCTGCTATATTACCTAATACATGGCTTACAGCCCGGGTCTTATGGTTAAGTGCTCTATCTTTGGTGAAATGTTTAGGTCCATTTTAAATTTAATCTCGAAGAAGCCAGAGCTAGCCAAACCAAATGCCAAACTGAGACTACTCAGCACCGGCACCCGGCGTGAGCACGGATACCTGTTGATTTATGGCTTGATTTTCAACGAGAGTGACCAGGATATAAATAACGTCGTTGCTATTGCCGAATGCTTCTCAAGTAACGGTACATTCATCAGTAAATCAGACATGCTTGTTGATGACATGACCATCAAACCTAAGCAGATTTCATCATTTAGCATGGCTGCGGAAGACGAACCAGACATTGAGGATGTGCAAATATCTTTTAAACATTTCTTTGGAGAAAAAATAGCAGCATCCGATATTTACAATCTTGGGTAAGAAACGAATAAAAAACCGATATATTAGTCAAAGCAGAAATCAAACTAAACAAATTCTGGTAAGAAACCCGTAAAAATCCGGAATCAAGTAGCTTTGAGGACAAAAAGACTAGCCTTTTTAACATTATGGCTACACAGTCAACCACTACATATAAGTGGAGCCAGCGGAGGGATTTGAACCCACGACCTGCGGTTTACGAAACCGCTGCTCTACCCCTGAGCTACGCTGGCTTTTACCAAGTATAGCACAAAGCTAATTAGTTAAAGAATGGTGCTTACCCAACCCGCTGTTAAATCCTATCTATATTATACTTTCCCTGGCAACACTTTTATGAAGAAGCAATACTAACAAAGAAAATATACAGCCTCGTAGTTGACGCTTAAATAGGCTTATGATAGTATAAAGTCACTTCGACACCGATAATTATTGGGGTTATGTGAAAACCCCTTTTATTTATTCCTTGGCTATCTTGTATTATACTCTATTAGTAATCCTGCTAGGGAAGGGGTTATGCTGGTAGAGGAGGAACTAGCTAGGTTATCACTCAAGAAAGATACGTTACTAACAATCGGGGTTTTTGACGGAGTTCACCTCGGTCATAAATACCTGATTTCACAGTTAAAGGAGCATGCCAGACAACAGAATTTGCTTAGTGGAATAATAACCTTTCGTCAGCATCCTCAAGAAGTGCTATCACCCCAGAATAAGCTACCATTTTTGACCGACTTTTACCAAAGAGTTAAGCTCCTTAAAAATGAAGGCGTTGAAGCCATAATCATCTTGTCTTTTACCCATGAGTTAGCTCAACTCAACGCCCGGCAATTCCTCAGTCTACTAAAGAAATATATTAGAATGCGGGGATTAATAATAGGATATGATTTTGCCATAGGTCAAGATAGAGAAGGCAACCCTAATACCCTTCGTGACCTTGGACAACTTATGAACTTCAGTGTAACCGAAATAACTCCTTTAGTGATAGACGATGAAGTAGTAAGTAGCACAGCTATCAGGAAAGCACTAGCTAACGGAGACATGAAAAAGGTACAAGACCTGACAGGTCGCGCTTTTAGCCTTCACGGACGGGTAATCACCGGGGCAGGTCGAGGTATGGAGTTGGGCTTCCCCACAGCTAATCTGGACATAGACCCAGAACAGGCTCTTCCTGCCGATGGTGTTTATGCTACCTGGTCGTATATTGATGACAAAGCCTACCAGTCAGTGACCAATATTGGCAAGCGCCCTACCTTTGGTGGCCGCAAGCCTATAGTAGAGGTTTATCTCCTTGACTACTGTAGTAACCTATATGAGCATGAGCTGAAAATTGATATTATAGAGCGACTTCGCGGGGAGAAGAAGTTTGACAACGCAATAGAATTAAAGAAACAAATATCCAAGGATATAGAGCAAGGGAGAGCTATATTGAACTCTCGAGGTAGAAACTAGTATGGATACTGATGAAAAAACTATACCCAGCCAAGATATTAATTACTTGTTAAAACGAGGCGTAGCTGAAATTATAGTTGAACAAGAGATGACAGAGCTACTACGCTCAGGTAAACGACTACGGCTAAAGGAAGGCTTCGACCCTAGTTTCCCCGATATTCACCTTGGTCATATGGTAACATTGAAGAAGTTGCGCCAGTTCCAGGAGCTAGGGCATCAAGTTATTCTCATCGTCGGTGATTGGACAGCTCAGATTGGTGACCCAAGTGGTGTTTCCACCACCCGCCCTATGCTGTCTATGAAACAAGTTCAGGCTAATTCCGAAACCTATATGAAGCAATTCTTTAAAGTGGTTGATAGAAAAAGAACAGAGGTAAGGTGGCAAAGTGAATGGTTTGGTAAATTCACCCTCGCTGATATCCTTCAACTTACCAGTAAATTTACAATAGCTCAATTAATGGCTCGTGAGGATTTCAGCACCAGATTTAATGCAGGGCGACCTATTGCTATAACCGAATTACTCTACCCATTACTTCAAGCCTATGACTCAGTAGCTATCCAGGCTGATGTTGAGTTTGGCGGCACTGACCAGACGTTTAATTGCTTGATGGGGAGGGAACTTCAATCCATGGGCGGACAGACTCCTCAACAGGTCTTCTTAGTCCCCATCCTCACCGGTACCGATGGTATTCAAAAGATGAGTAAAAGCTTGGGTAACTATATCGGTATCACTGAGCCGCCTAACGAGATATACGGTAAGGTGATGTCTATACCCGATAGCCTTATCCTGCACTACTTTGAATTAGTAACCGATGTCCCTGACCAGGAACTAGTGGAATTTCGACAGGAGCTTAGTAAAGAAACCATTAACCCTATGACACTTAAAAAGCGTCTGGCTAGGGAGATTGTAACCCAACTCTATAATCAAAAAGCAGCCAGCGAAGCTGAAGTGCACTTTATTAAAGTGTTTGAAAAAAGGGGGGTACCGGAAGAAATACCCGAATACCGCCTGTCTTTTAGCGAACTAGCCCCCCAACTAACTGAACCCTGGAACATAGACATTAGCCGACTACTTGTGACAATAGGTCTGGTTAGTAGCCGTAGCGAGGCTAATCGGTTGATTGAGCAAGGAGCTGTGGAGATTAACGGTGGTAAAATAGACTATTACTTAACTCCGGTTGAAAGTGGCAGTATTATCAAAGTAGGCAAACGCCGCTTTACTAAAGTAATTAATACTGATACACTAATTCAGTAAAGGAGATAAAATGGAAAATCTGCGTGTTCCTGGACCTACTCCCCTGCCTAATGAAGTCCTGCAATCAATGACCAAGCAGATGATAAATCATCGTGGTGCAGAATTTGGCGAGATGCTAAATGATGTAACGGCTAAACTAAAACAGCTGTTTCAAACCAAACAAGATGTTTTTCTGCTTACCGGCTCAGGTACAGGTGGCTTAGAAGCGGTTATTGTCAACACCCTGTCTCCGGGAGACAAAGTATTATCGGTATCTATCGGTGTCTTCGGGGATCGCTTTGCCGCTATTGCCAAAGAATTTGGTGCTGAGGTAATTCCACTTAGCTTTGAATGGGGCAAAGCGGCTGATGCTGATGCTGTTCGCCAGGCTCTCCAGGCTGAACCAAAAATTAAAGCCGTTCTGGTCACCCACAATGAAACGTCCACCGGTGTTACTAATGACCTTGCTTCAATTAGCTCTATAGTAAAGGAATTTGACAAACTACTGCTGGTCGATGCCATCAGCAGCCTAGGCTCAATTGACCTTCCTGTAGATGACTGGCACTTAGATGTCACTGTTACCGGTTCTCAGAAGGGATGGATGGTTCCTCCTGGTCTAGCTATGGTTAGCGTGAGCCAGGAAGCGTGGCAAGCACACTCAAAAGCCAAGATGCCTCACTTTTACTGGGATTTCACCAAAGCTAAGAGTTACTTAGAAAAAGAGCAAACACCGTGGACACCAGCTATTTCTGTAGTATTTGCTTTATCGGTATCGCTAGAAATGATGTTAAGGGAAGGTTTATCTAATATCATAGCCCGACACGCTCGGATTGGTAAAGCTGCCCGTGATGGAATTAAATCGCTGGGGTTATCCCTTTTCGCCGAAGAAAGTCATGCCTCTAACACAGTTACCGCAGCAAGGTCTGCAGACGGCCTTGACACAATAAAGATGCTCCAGATTCTTAAGGATGAGCACAATATTGTTCTCGCTGGTGGACAACAAACCTTATCCGGTAAAATATTCCGGATTGGTCATCTGGGCTGGGTAACTGAGAATGATATTGAAACCGTAATATCGGCATTAAGGATAGTACTGCCACAATCTGGATTTAAGGGGGATTAGCTAAAAATGAATGTTTTAATTACCGACCCTGTTTCTGAAGAAGGAATAGATATTCTACGTAGTCACGCTCAGGTAGATATTAAGTTAGGGCTGAAGCCAGAGGAACTCTTACCCATAATTGGCGACTATGAGGCGCTGGTAGTACGCAGTCAGACTCAGGTCACAGCCAAGATAATAGAAGCTGGGGAAAAGCTACAGGTCATCGCCCGAGCCGGTGCTGGTATAGATAATATTGATGTGGAAGAGGCAACTCAACGAGGCATTGTAGTGGTCAATGCTCCCACTGGTAACACCATCGCCGCCGCCGAGCATACCATTGCTCTTATGCTTTCCTTAGCCCGCCACATCCCTCAAGCTAATGCTGTGCTCAAATCAGGAGTGTGGCGACGTGGTGATTTCATGGGCACTGAGATCAGAAACAAAACATTAGGTATATTAGGCTTAGGCAATGTAGGCTCAGAGGTAGCCAGACGTGCCCGTGGACTGGAAATGAAACTTATCGCTCATGACCCTTTCATTTCTGTTGACCATGCCCGTAACTTACAAGTAAAGCTTGTCTCCTTAAAACAGTTACTCAAAGAATCCGACTTTATCACCATTCATATCCCACGAACTGAATCAACCAAGGGATTAATCGGTACTAAAGAGCTAGCTTCAGTTAAACCAAGTGTTCATATCATTAACTGCGCCAGGGGCGGACTAATTGATGAAGAAGCACTGGCTAAAGCAGTGAAAGAGAAAAGGGTAGCCGGTGCTGCTATTGATGTCTTCTCCACCGAACCAGCTACAGAGAGCGTCTTCTTTGAAGACGATAACATCATTGTTACCCCCCATTTAGGAGCTTCCACTAGCGAAGCCCAAGCTATGGCAGCTAGAGATGTAGCCGAGCAAATTATTGAAATATTTAATGGACAGCCAGCCAAACACTCAGTTAATGCTCCCCTCATTCCGGCTGAAACTCTATCTGTGCTGGCACCCTTCATGAAGCTAGCTTCCACAGTAGGTAAGCTAACCAGCCAGTTAGCTGATGGGCAAATGAATGCAATCCAGATTAAATATGATGGCGAGATTTCTAACTATGATACTAATGCTCTTAAGGCAGCCGTTCTAGGAGGATTGCTTGAGGATATAAGTGAGGAACGGGTTAACCTTATCAACGCCGGTATAGTCGCCGCCCAGCGCGGTCTGACAGTAGTAGAACAGAAGGAAGCTACTTGCGAAAACTATGCCAGTCTCATCACTGTAGAGGTTACTACCAGCACTGGGATTACTGCTGTCGCCGGTACGGTAATCCGTGGAGAATCACATATTGTTCGGGTCAATAACTACTGGATTGATATCGTACCTACCGGAGCCTACTTCCTGCTTAGTGACCACAAAGACCGCCCCGGGATTCTTGGAGCTGTAGGTAAGATAACCGGTGATGCCGATATAAATATTAGCTCTATGCATGTAAGTCGCCTCACGCTCAGAGGGCAAGCCCTAATGATACTCGCTTTAGACGAACCCTTACCTGAAGACCAGCGCCAAAAAATCCAATCCATCCCCGATGTCCACACTGCTAAGCTGGTAAGACTGTAAGAAGAGAATCTCCGGGAAAGCCACTGACCACAAGAGGACTCATATCAGTTTTATTGAAGGATAGTATTTCCTCTTCTATTCATAAGGAAGGAATTGCCACCCCAGTATATATAACGTATAATTTAATATGGCACTAGCTTACCACAAGGAGCCATTTATGAATTTATCAATTCAACTTGCCCCCAAGAATCAACACGGCTTACTGCTAGCTAACCCGGTGATGACAGCCTCTGGTACCTTTGGCTATGGCACAGAGTATAACCATGTGTTTGATATTCAAAAGCTAGGGGCTATAGTATGCAAAGGAACCACTCTCGAATCTAGAGATGGTAACCCTCAGCCCAGACTGGCTGAGACACCTTCTGGCGTGCTCAACTCAATTGGATTACAGAATATAGGGGTTAATGCCTTAATTAAAGAAAAGGCGCCGCTTTGGGCAAGCTGGCGGGTGCCAGTTATCGTCAATATTGCCGGCGAAACCATTAACGAATACGCCAAGATAGCTAATAAGCTGGATGGAGTAGCCGGAATTAGTGCCGTTGAAGTAAACATAAGTTGCCCCAATATTAAAGCTGGTGGGGCTGAGTTTGGGACCAATCCCAAATCAGCCGCCGAAGTAACCACCGCTGTTAGAGCAGCTACTTCTCTTCCGGTATTGGTCAAGTTAACCCCAAACACCAGTGATATAGCTGAGGTGGCTATAGCGGTGGCTGAAGCTGGTGCCGATGCTATATCCTTAATCAACACCCTGAAGGCTATGGTCATTGACATTACCAAACGCCGACCCCTACTGGGCAGCATAACCGGAGGTTTATCTGGACCAGCAATTAAACCAGTGGCATTATATATGGTATATGAGGTAGCCGGTGCCGTGGAGTTACCAATCATTGGTTGCGGTGGCATCACTACCGCTATCGATGCTGTAGAGTTCATCATGGCTGGAGCCAGTGCTATCCAGGTAGGTACTACTAGCTTCACCAACCCTCGTGCCCCACTTGATGTTCTAGAAGGAATAGAGGAATTCATGAAGCAAGAGGGGATAAACAACCTAACTGACCTTATTGGCACTACCCGGCGCTTAGACTCTACAACATAGCCAATAATTGAGAGCCAACAACTTAGTTTACGCGCTGGACTGAACCTCCGCTTTCCCAAATTCACCCCATTGATTGGGCACAAAGCCCGCTCAATGGGTGTCGAGAGTCAACATACACCATCACTTGATTTTTGCCGACAACCTCTCTGTTATCCCCTTGGGCGACACTTTGCCAGCGGATACGACCATTTTCAAGGCGTCATCGACTGGTATATCGGTCCGGATAACTTCCTCCTGCCTCACTATCTGTAAGAAGCCCGATGTTGGATTAGGGGAAGTTGGTATGAAAATGTTGAGTTGTGTCTCTCCAGTTCCAGCCCGTGATTCGTTGGTGATAAAACCTATAGTCCATATACCCTTTCTAGGAAACTCCACCAGCACCGTTTGTATAAAGCCGGTCTTATCGGATGAGGAGAAACTGTTCACTATTTCTTTGATACTCCTATAGAGTGGCCGCACCACAGGCACTTTTGCCAACAGGGATTCACCATAACGAATCAGCCTCTTGCCTCCAATATTCCCGGCTACGACTCCAACCAGGTAAATCAACACTATCGTTATGCCAAAGCCTATACCTGGAACTGGGCGACCAAATATGAACTGGATTAGAGGTTGTAGAATATTATCAATGGTAGTAAAAATCCAGACCAGTATCAATATAGTGGCACCGATGGGCACCACGACGAGAAAGCCAGTGAAGAATTGCCTTCTTAAGTTCTTGCATAGCCAACTCCAAAATATCCGAAATGTATGTTTCATCTCGCTCAACCTCCTCATTTCTTTAACTGTATTACAATTTAAATGTTAACTCCGTGCTCATTCTAGCACTATATATTGTTGGCAGCCACTGTACACATTCGGCATAGAATCGAAGAATAGTCTAAAAATGAAGGGATAAACGACAAAGTAGAAAAGTTACTTCAACTCTTCTATGAACGATTTAACGAAGTAGGCAACCTGTGTTCAAGCCTGTACTACACTGACTATTCGCCCGGAGACTCTTCCACCAGCTTCTGTCCAGCAAGAAAGGCTTGATTTAGGGCGTCGGGGTGTTTATTGATGGCTCCTTTTTCATCCACTCCAGGGAATAGTAAGTCACCAGCGTAGGTGACATTAAGGCAGTTAAATAAGCTCTTTACTATAACTATTGATGGCTCAAACAGGTTCGCAAAGTTTCTACCACCAACCGAGATAAACAACCCGTTTCTGTCTCGCTGGTTGCCCAGTGGTGGTATTTCTAGCACATATTTACGTGCCCATAATGCCTGGCAGCGGTCAATCATTGCTTTAGCCTGAGCTGTTACCCCCATGAATTGAATAGGAGAGGCTATAACTATTCGGTCAGCCTCCTCTAGTTCCCGATAAATGGTCTGCATGTCATCCTCTATCCGGCACTTACCTTTCTCCAGACAGGCATCACAGTGCTGGCAGGGGGTAATCTTAAGGTCATTAAGTACAATAGCTTTGACCTCAGCCCCTCTACTGGCGGCGCCTCTTAAAATCTCAGCTAGTAGCAGGTCAGTGTTACCACCCCGCCGTGGGCTACCAGCAATACCGATAACCTTCAACTTGTTCCCTCCTCAATATAACTTAGACACTCCGCCTCCCTGGCCGACATCCGTTGCTTTGGCTCGGCCTTATCATCCTCGTATCCCAAGAGATGAAGCACACCATGAATAATGAGAATGGTTATTTCCCTTTTTATAGAGTGCTGATGTTCCTCAGCCTGTATAACTGCTTGAGGGTAAGAAATAATCACTTCACCAAGATGCAACACCCCATCAGGAGGTATAACAAAAGTAGGGGAATCTGCCCCAACTTCTCCCTCAGCCGGCAGCATAGAAAAGGCGAGTACATCGGTAGGCTCATCCCTACCTAAGTAGCTTTGATTCAACTGCTGCACTCTTTCCTGACTGGCAATAACCAGACCCAACTCCACTCTAGAGCTAATACCGTGGGCAACAAGGACTTGCCCAGCAACACTTTGTAGCCAGCTCTCCTCAAGGTTTCCCTTAATATCTTTGTCAATTAAAACACTGATTTCCATTTGTGCCACCCCATCATAGCACAGCGAAAGTGAGCCCTCAAATAACATTATCTATCAACCCCGTTAGGCTCTACCCTTAAGGGCTTTAGCCAAGAGGGAAATCTAACGGGTTTAATGAGTAATCTCCAAATAGTTTGAGCAAAATAAAGGGTTGTGATATAGTAAATATATATAAAATATACTATTATTAGCTCCACAGAATTGAGGAGGGGTCGCATAGTGGTCTAGTGCGGGCGCCTGCTAAGCGCTTACCTTGAGAAATCGGGGTCGTGGGTTCGAATCCCACCCCCTCCGCCATATATTAAGTAATATATCCCTCAACAAGAGTATATTTTTAATACCCAAGAGTAAAAGCTATGTCTCAGTATTATATCTGGACTATAGGTTGCCAAATGAATAAGGCTGAATCAGAGCGGCTTGGCAGCTACCTTGAGCAGCTAGGATACCAAGCAACAGCTACCGCTGAGGAAGCTGACCTCATCGTGCTTAATAGCTGCGTTGTGCGTCAGAGTGCTGAAAACCGCGTCATTAACAAGCTCAATGCGCTTAAATCACTGCAAATGTCAAATCCCGGTATAACCATTGCTCTGACTGGCTGTTTGGTAAACTCTAATATTAACCAGCTTCGGGAAAATTTCCCTTATGTTGACTACTTCTTCAAGCCCGGAGACTACCCACCATGGATAGAAAAACAAGACAAAGTAGGGATAATCTTACCCCGGCACCCCTCACTCAGCACCTTTGTTACTATCATACAGGGATGTGATAACTTCTGCTCCTATTGCATTGTCCCTTACCGTCGTGGTCAAGAAAGGAGCCGTCCGCTAGCCGAAATAGTAATTGAGGTTAAAGAGCTAGTCCGTCGCGGAGTAAAAGAGGTTACCTTACTGGGACAAAATGTGGATTCCTACGGACACGACCTACCCAATAAACCAGACCTAGCCGACTTACTCAAAGAGCTAAATACCATAAATGGCTTAGCCCGGATACGCTTCCTGACTAACCACCCTAAGGACATGAGCTCCAAGCTCATCGAGGCAATAGCTTATCTGGATAAGGTCTGTGAGCTAATTTGCCTCCCTGTCCAGTCAGGTGATAATGATATCCTGAAAGTTATGAGAAGAGACTATACAGTTGAGCACTACCGCCAGCTTGTTGAACAAATACGTAATAAAATAGCCGGTGTAGCCCTGAGCACCGATGTTATTGTCGGCTTTCCCTCAGAAAGCCCTCACCAGTTCCAGCAAACAGTTAACTTACTCTCCGAGCTAAGGTTTGATACCGTCCATGTAGCTGCCTATTCGCCAAGACCCGGTACCATAGCCTCAAGTGTATTTGAGGATAATATCCCACTGGCTGAGAAAAGGGAGCGACTCCACAAGATTGAGCAACTCCAAGAGAGCATTGCTACTGAAATTAATGCTCAGTTATTAGGCAAAACGGTTGAAGTCTTGGTAGAGGGTAAGAAAGGAGGTAAGTGGCAAGGTCGCACACGAGATGGTAAACTGGTATTCTTTAGTGACAATAATGATTACCTAGGACACCTGGTGAAAATCAGGATTGAGAAGACAAGTCCCTGGTCACTACAGGGCAAGTTTGAATTAAATAGTATCAATTAAATTTAAGGAGGTGAAATGGAAAAGATTAGGATTCTAAAATTAGGGCTAATAATGGGATTGCTTATCAGTATAGTGTCTATAGTTGGCTGTGTCCCAGCCGAAGGTGAACAAGGAACTAGCACAATCTATATGATTGTTTTCCTGGCACTGCTTTTCGCCTTGATGTATTTCCTCATGATTAGACCACAGCGTAAGAGACAGAAGGAACACCAACAACTGATAGAGGAACTGAAAAAGGGAGATAGGGTAATAACTGCTGGCGGCATCTACGGAGTGATTGAAAGCACCAGCGAGGATAGCCTAGTTATAAAAGTAGAATCAGGAGCGACAATGAGAGTGGCTCGAAATAGTGTAGCTCTCAAACGGGAGTGATATAAGTCTGGTGGCATAAGTGAACAATTTCAAACAACTAAAGGAAAGGATAGCCAGGTTAAAGGAGGAGCTTGGAGCGGTTATTGTTGCTCATAACTATCAGCGAGCCGAGGTTCAGGATATAGCCGACTTCGTTGGTGACTCCTTGGAGTTATCACGTCAGTGCACTGAGGTAGATGCTAAGACAATTGTCTTCTGTGGTGTTCGGTTTATGGCTGAAACCGCCGCTATTCTCAACCCTCACTGCACTGTTTTACTATCAGAAGGCAATGCTGGCTGCCCGCTGGCAGATATGATTAATATTAATGAGCTAAGAGCGTGGAAGCAAAGATGCTCTGGGGCATCGGTTGTATGCTATATCAACTCATCAGCCGAAATTAAAGCTGAAAGCGATATTTGCTGCACCTCAGCTAATGGTGTCCAGATTGTAGACTCAATACCTAGTAACGATATACTCTTTATCCCCGACCTGAATCTAGGACACTACATTTCAACAAAGACAAAAAAGAATATAATCCTCTATCCCGGCTTCTGTTATGTTCACCATCGGCTTAAGCCTGAACAAGTCAAGCTGGCCAGGAAGCTCCACCCTGAGGCTCAAGTATTAGTCCATCCTGAGTGCCCCCCTGAAGTAATAGCTCTGGCTGATGCTGCCCTTAGCACCTCACAGACGCTTCGCTTTGTAAAGGCAAGCTCGCATCAAAGCTTTATTATCGGCACCGAGGAAGGACTCCTTCATCGCCTACACCTTGATAATCCCGATAAATCCTTCTACCTAATATCAAACGGTCAAATCTGCATTGATATGAAGAAAACGACCCTAGAAACAATAGTTCAGACGATGGAGTTAAAGCAGAACATAGTAACCATCCCTGAGGAGGTAAGACTGAAGGTAAAACAGGCGGTTGACCGGATGCTGGCTGTTAGTTATGAGGTTAAAGCCACCGAGGTAGCTAAATGAATCAATATGACTATATTATAGTAGGCAGTGGTATTGCTGGACTTTATACTGCTCTGCTGGCAAAGAAACAAGGAAGTGTGCTCATTATAACTAAGAGCAGTATTGACGACTGCAATACTAAATATGCCCAAGGGGGTATCGCTGCTGCCATAGGTAAGAGTGATTCTCCAGAGCTTCACTTCCAGGATACCATAGCTGCTGGAGACGGCCTGTGCGATGAAGAGGCAGTGCGCATCTTAGTAAATGAAGCCCCTGACCGTGTCACCGATTTGGTTAACTTTGGTGTACCCTTTGATACTGTTAACGGAGAGGTTGCCCTTACTATAGAAGCAGCTCATAGTATGCCCCGTATCCTGCATGCCGGGGGTGATGCCACTGGCGAACACATTGAAGTTAATCTAAGCAGGCGGGTTCGTTCATCCAAAATCCGGGTTCTAGAAGATTGCCTGGCCACCGAGATCCTGATAGAGAAGAGTACAGTTAAGGGAATAAAAGCCCTTGATTGCCGTACCGGCTCTACTGAGGAATTTGACTGCCGCTTCCTGATTTTAGCTACTGGCGGTGCTGGACAGCTATTCAAGTTTAATACTAACTCGGACATAGCCACCGGTGATGGTATAACCTTAGCCTTCAAAGCTGGAACAGAGATAGTAGATATGGAATTTTTCCAGTTCCATCCTACTGCTCTACGCTTACCCGGGGTAACCCCATTTCTTATATCTGAAGCGGTCAGGGGTGAGGGAGGGATACTGCGTAATGTAGATGGACATCGCTTCATGCCTGACTATGCACCAGAGGAAGACCTGGCACCACGAGATATAGTAGCTCGTAGCACACTATACGAGATGAAAAAAACAGGCTCAGACAGGGTATTTATTGATGTTACACATCTACCACCTCATGTTATTGCTACCCGATTTCCTCATATATATCGCTTCTGCCTAGACCACGGTCTTGATATTACTAAAGGTCTGATACCAGTAGCACCGGCCGCCCACTATATGATGGGTGGCATCAAGACCAATACATGGGGAGAAACTAATATAGCTGGACTATTCGCTACTGGTGAAACCGCCTGCACTGGAGTCCATGGAGCAAACCGATTAGCCTCAAACTCAATGCTTGAAGTGCTTGTGTTTAGTAAAAGAATTATGGAAAAAACTAGCACGGGAGCTACGACAAAGGCTACTAGCAGCAAAGGTGTAGGGGTTCACCACTTGGTGGGTCAAAGGCAATCTCCCAAGGTCATTCCCGCACCCAGTCTTTCCGCTTTGCAGCAACTGCACTGGGATAAAGTAGGTATTATCCGCACCAAGGAAGGGCTGACCAAAGCAGCAAATATCTTAGCTGCCTGGCAAAGGTCGTTACCCCAGCCTACAGACCGCCCCTCCTATGAGCTAAACAACTTGGTATTGACCGGTCAATTAGTAACTGAGGCAGCCCTTCTCAGAGAAGAGAGCCGTGGCGCCCACTTCCGCTCCGACTATCCCCAAAGCTCTTCCTCATGGCAACACCATATTGTATTCACATCAAAATGATAAAGTAAGTTATGCAACTAGAAGTAGCTTATTTATAGTAGGTTGAAGGGGGTGAGGTAGATAGATAATCTCCAATTACCTGAAGAACAAATTGATAACATTATAGACCTGGCTCTGGCTGAGGATATAAGCCATGGTGATGTGACCACCGAAGCATTAATACCGACTGGCTTGCAGGGGAAGGCATCTATACTGGTTAAGGCAAAAGGGATAGTGGCTGGTGGTGAGGTAGCTAAGGGAGTATTTCTCAAGGTTGACCCGTCGCTTAAGGTAGAAATATTTATTATAGACGGAACAATGGTAAAACCCGGAGATATAATCGCTACTATCACTGGAGCGGTAGCCAGTATCCTCAAAGGCGAGCGAGTAGCTGTCAACTTCCTCCAGAGGTTGAGTGGCATTGCCTCACAGACAGCCCAATATGTAGCTGAAATACAGGGAGTTAAGGTCAATATTACCGATACTCGCAAAACCACCCCCGGTCTCAGGCTGCTGGAGAAGTACGCGGTACGTATGGGTGGTGGACAAAACCATCGCTTTCACCTGGGTGACAGCATCCTGGTTAAGGATAACCATCTAGCGGCAATGCGCGCACTGGGTATGAGCTTAAAGGATATTATAGCCAAGTCTAAACAGAATGCCCCTCACGGGCTAAAGGTTGAGGTAGAGGTCAACACCATCCAGGAAGCCCTTGATGCTGTTGAAGCTGGAGTTGATATAATCATGCTGGATAATATGAGCCCTGATGAAATGCGCTATATCGTGGGTTTAGTCTCAGGTCGTGTTAAGATTGAAGCCTCAGGTGGTATCACTCTAGCTAATGTTCGAGCTGTTGCTGAAACCGGCATTAACCTCATCTCGGTAGGTGCTCTTACCCATTCCTCAAAAGCCCTGGACATCAGTCTTGAGCTTGAGCCGCAGATGTTCAAATTACTCTAGGTCGCCTTCGGCGGAGCTAGCCCAGGGTCTCTTAATAGCTATATATCAGCTAAAATATGGTTAGTTGTGCCGTCAGCAATTACCTGCCCTAGTACTCTAATGAGTGCCGTAAACCACTAAGTACAAAATATCCCCGATTAGAGTGTATCACTTAGAGTTCGTGATGTGGTATTCGATGTGGGACAAGAGAATGGGGCTTTTCCTGGCCATGGGCTTCCATCAACCTGTCATCACTCATAATCTTGCATGGGTCACCGTCGGTGATGATGTGTCCACTATCTACTAGCACAACACGGTTGCATACCTCCAAGATAAGTTCTAGATCATGAGAGGCGATAAGAAGTGTCTCCTTTGATTCCTGCAAGAGATGAATGACACGACGTCTAGAACGGATGTCGAGGTTGGCACTCGGTTCGTCATAGATAAGCAGTCGAGGACGCATCGCCAGCACACCCGCAATAGAGACCATTCGCTTTTCCCCTTCTGAGAGATGGTGGGATGGTCGGTCAGCAAGTTCAACTGCACCCACCACTGAGAGTGCCTCCTTTACCCTCACTTCAACCTCGTCTTTTGATAGCCCCATGTTCTGGGGACCAAAGGCAACATCATCCCACACTGACGGGCAGAACAGTTGGTCGTCTGGATTCTGAAAGACTAGAGCTACCTCGGGACGAAAGTGCCCATTCAGAACCGGCTTACCTAAGACAACGATTTCCCCGGCGGATGGCTTCAGCACACCGCAGAGCCCCAGAAAGAAAGTGGTCTTACCAGCACCGTTAGGACCAATGAGTCCAACTCGCTCCCCCGGCATCACCTTGAGACTCACGTCCTGTACAACATCGGGTCTGTCTGGGTAGGAGAGCCACAGTCCAGAAACAGTGAGCGTCGGTTTTATCAACTCTTCTGATAACATTGTTACATCTTATCTTTCATTACAAATATTCGAGTCATTGTAGCAAAGCGGCTACTCCGCGTCCATATAGGATATCCCCGGTTATGAACCCGATTGCAATCAGGAGAAAAACACCGAGGGTAATTACATCGCGAGAATTGGTTTGAAATTCGCCCCGAGTAGTCGGGGCATAACCATAGCCCCGCAGAATCATTGCTTTGTATACCCACTCAGAACGCTCGTAACTACGCACCAGGATGCTACCGCCCAACCAGGCCGCAACATTAAGGGCACGAGTACTGAAGCAGTGCTTTTTATACCCCCGTAGACTCATTGATGTCTGCATTTTCTGCAGGTCACTGCCAATTTCGTGCAGGTAGCGCAAGGAGAGAAGTACCATGTCAGCTAGGATGGCAGGTAGACCTAACGCTCGCATCGCTTTGATAGTAGTCAGGAAGGGAGCAGTGCCAAAGAGAATCAAGCCAATCGTCAGGATAGAGAGAAACCTAGTAACTACTAAAAGTACAGCAATAAGTCCTTCCTGCCGCAAATCTAGAGGACCAATGCTCATGACAATCGTCTGTCCTGAAACAAAAGGCAAGATGAGAACCACTACCAGTAGAAAAAAGGAAGGGTAACGTAATCGTCTCAGAATGAATGATACTGGTAGTTTAGAAATAATATAGATAGTGATAGTAACCACTACCATTGCCAGTAGCATACGCAAGTCTCGGACAAAGGAGAAAGCGAAGATTAAGACCATAAGGCCAATTAATTTACACCGCGGTTCCCAGCGGTGTAACAGTGAGCCGAGGTCGGAGTATTCATCTACTATTCCAAGCTTCATACGCCATCCAAAATTCTTGGTCGTACTCGCTGAAGAAAGACGGCTAATAGCAAGGTTATAACACCTTCGATAGCTATCAATGGCAAGTGGGCTATGGCTAGTGTATAGAGTGCCGCCCGCTCGGTGCCGATATCCAGATCCGCCGGTATGTTAGTCAGCAGAATTAGCACAAACATGGCTACCGATATTCCAATGGCAACAGCACCGGATAGAAATCCAAAAATGCCCGTCTTCCTCCGGCTCTCTTGATTCCCGAATCTGCGGATACGGAATATGTAGTGGGCTATTATTGCCGGTAATCCCATTATTACAGCGTTTACTCCCAGAGTAGTTAGCCCACCGTGCTGAAACATCACCGCCTGAAAGAATAAGCCAATGAGAATGGCCGGGAAGGCAAAATAACCCAGAACAGCACCCAAGAGTCCGTTTAGCACAAGATGAACACTGGTAGGCGGTACTGGGATGTGTATCCAAGAGGCAACGAAAAAGGCCGCCGTTAATAGAGAAGCTTTAGGAATATCCTGACGAGGGTTCTCCTTCTGATTAATTTTACGAACCGAGTACCAAGTGACCACGACGGTGGCAGCATACCCGGCAGCAGTTACGGGGACAGGGAGAATACCATCGGGGATATGCATCAAGCTCTCCTTCTTCGTGAGAAATAGAGTGCTGTGCCAACACTCCCCCAGATAAAGCAAGCCGCCATCAGGACAATCTGAAGGGCAGTATAGCCTCCGGTACCACCCGTTACCACCATATCTTCACCGATAGGTATATGGACGATATCGCCGTGACCTGCCTGGCGTACCTGCACATCCCAGGTTCCTGGCTTGGAAGTATCGGGTATGAAGCTAAAGTAACCCCTATCATCACAGACCCCGGTTAGCCAAGGAGAGGAGGGTTCATCAGGAGCATAGACTGTGACCTGGGCACCGCCCATCGGTTCGCCGTTGTCATAGGCAGCGATAATCTCAATCGCCATGTTAACCGTGTATTCGATTTTAACACCATGGGCAAGGGCTTTTATCGGCAGAACTAGATCAAGGATAAGAATAAAAATTATACACGTAATAATTCTCCACTTCATATGCATAATTACAACTCCTGGAATCAGGGGGATGCCGCCACAGTGGTGGCAGCCCCCCTCTTATATTAAGTACAACAGGACTAGTGGCAATGACAATGGCCTTCACCGACATGCCCCAGAGTGGGCAGAATATCTACTAGCATTTGGTAGTCCTCCGATGAGAACCTAGATTGCAGGTCGGCCATGTTGACATCCATCTTGCCACCTTCGGCAATACCGGCAAATGGTTCAAAACCAACAGCACTAACATTGAGGTCGTCATCTACTGGTGTCTCAGCATCACCAAAGATATGGTCAAAGTGGAAAGTCATCTCTACATCAGCCGTGCCGTCTGCCGCTACCATACCTTTACGTTCGTCGCCCACATATTCACCACAGGAGTATTCGTATTCTTCATCTACCTTGATGCTGAAATCAATGCTCTGACCATCTTTCTCAGCCGTCCCAACAATGACCAGGCTGTAACTATCAGCAGATCCCGAGGTTGCTTTAACCATCTTCCAGGAGATGGCATTATAGTGACCTATGGCAGCATTTTGGACTTCGCCTACGAGGATAGGTGGAGCGTTTTCACTACCCTCTGCTAGATCCACGGTATAAGTATTAAGAAGGTTAACCTTGACATCACATTCCATATTAACACCCAAGTGGGGGTCATACGGGGGCTCAGTCTGACAAGCAGTGACATCTGCCAGAGTAATGTACACATGAGTAAAGTTGATACTCCAGCCATCTTTGGAGACAAAGCCCTGTCGGACAAAGTCTTCACCATTAGCATGAAACTGAAGTGTCCCCACCGCACCACCACAACTGACAAGCATAATACCAACAACAGACAACACAGTAATAGCCAAAACAGGTATTCGTTTTCTCATTCAAATTCTCCTACATAAATAATTTAAAAAGAATCGACTACCTTTTTCTACATCGGTTAGAGTTCTGGCATAGAGTAAATCGTTGAGGCAATTCTTAATAATAGTTAAACCTGTTCCTTTCCTAAACTATTTAATCTACACCTCCGGCATCACCTCCTTTCCCAGTCCCCGCCTAATGACATTATGCATATTTATGCATTTGCATTTCTTTGCATTATCAAATTAAAAAAATTTATTTTCTACAATTCACACAACGACCAAAAATAGCTAGGTGCTTTAAGTCAGCAATAAACCCGTATTCCCTAAGTAAAACATCCTTTACTGAGGATAGCACCGATTCGTCAAGGTCAATTATGGCACCACACTCCTGACAGACCAGGTGATGATGATGCCCCTTCCCCACAGGGTGATACCTAACCCGACCTTCCCCCATGTCGGTCTCAGTTACCAGACCAAGTCGCTTCAGTAGTTCCAGGGTGCGGTAGACTGTTGATATGTTAACATTAGCATATTTAGCCACCACCTGAGCGTAGATTTCCTCAGCGCTAATATGGTCATCACTATTATCAATAGCTGATAGAATCATTATCCGCTGAGGTGTCAGCCGATAGCCCAATTCGCTTAATTTACTACTTATGCCTCCGGGTTTGTTCATTTCGGTGAATTATACCACAACGGAATAGACTTTACAACCATATGCAGTTGCATAGAGTCTCAATTATAATTTATCTTAGCAACTTACCCCTTACTATTCAATAGTATTGTTACTGGTCCATCATTGTGGATTTCTACCTGCATATACTGCTGAAAACGCCCGGTTTCTACTTTTAGTCCGGTAGCGCGAGCCTGCTCCACGAACTGCTCAAATAATTCCTCAGCTTGAGGTGGTAGTGCTGCCTCAGTAAAACTAGGACGACGCCCCTTCCTGGTATCAGCCAGGAGGGTGAACTGGCTCACCACCAATAGTTCACCCTTAGTATCCAGAGCCGAAAGGTTAAACTTGCCTCCTTCATTAGAAAAAAGGCGCAGGTTAATTGTCTTTTGTACTAAATATTGAGCATCCTTTTCTGTGTCCCCCCTAGCCACCCCGACAAAGACTACTAGCCCTTGACCTATCCTACCCACTACCTCACTATCAACACTAACCGAGGCACCGGTAACTCGCTGTAGCAGCGCTTTCACCCTCTACTTCTCCTTTTGTTTTTCCTTGTCAGGTTTCTTCTTCTTACCTTCCTCAGTATGGTTACCCTTACAATTATCTGTAGTATAAAAACCGCTCCCTTTATAGATAATGGGACTAGAGTGAAGGACACGGCGAACCTTTCCCTGACATTTAGGGCATATAGCTACTGGTTCCTCATCAAACCCCTGCTTTCTTTCAAAGCGAAATTGGCAAATACCACACTCATAATCATAGACAGGCACTAATTCACCTCCCAAGGTTTTCTTGCTCATTTTACAGTAACGCGCTCTACTAAGGCAACCTCAAGTAACACCGTATAAATCTTGATTCATCATATCAATCTGAGAGACATTAAATGAAGGGTATGCTAGAATTGCTCAAGGTTACTTTTATGTTACCATTTTTGCTGAGCGTGGTCATAATTTCATTATCAGGGGTAATGATGCCCGGACCTATGTTCGCCATTACCGTAGCTAAAAGCTATAAATCCCAATTCGCCGGCACACAGATAGCCCTGGGACATGCCATAGTAGAAATCCCTCTGATATTTCTTATATACTTTGGCTTTGCCAGATTTTTTGAGGAAGAGCTGGTACAAATCATCCTGTATTTAGTTGGCGCAGTTATGCTGCTCTGGCTTGGTGTAAGCATGTTCAGGGCAAGGGTTGGGGTGATAGAAAAAGGCAAGGACTTAGCCTATAACGCAGTTGTGGCTGGAGTTGTTACCAGCCTCTTCAATCCATTTTTTATCCTATGGTGGGCAACTATAGGCATTATGCTTATAAGGAACTCTCTAGATTTTGGCTTGACTGGCTTTGCTTTGTTTATTCCTGTTCACTGGCTATGTGATTTGATATGGCTCTCATTTGTTTCAATTCTGATTTACCGAACCCAGTCACTTTGGGGAAGAATATTTCAAGAGTGGCTGTTTATTTCCTGTAGCCTACTACTTATTGGATTTGGGGGCTGGTTTCTGATTTTAGGTCTCCAATTGGTAATTTAGGGTTTTGGGCTAATTTGGTGATAGCGGAGATATATCACCCACCCTTGGCTCTGGGTAGGGGTAACCACTGAACAAATCTTCCCCACTCCCCTCTATCCCAGACTACCAGCAACTGAGGGGCGATAAAGAGTGAGCTATAAGTTCCAGCAATGATACCAATCGTCAACACCACAACGAAATTCTGAATTGATGCCCCAACAAAGAGCAACAAGGCTAAGACCACAATGAGAGTGGTCAGGCTGGTATTCACCGAGCGGCTCAGGGTTTCAACCAGGCTGTTATTAACTACAATCTCAAAGTTGGAACTTACACCCTTAGTCAAATTCTCGCGTATTCTATCAAAAATAACCACGGTATTATTTACACTATAGCCAATAACAGCTAATGTACCGGTGATAAACATTAAATTGATTTCCCAGTCCAATATGCTACCGAGGATGGAAAAAATCCCCAATACTACCAGCACATCATGGAACAGGGCTACTATGGCGCAGGTACCATAATGGAAAGGTTTCGGCATCCGGCGGAATGCCCAGGTAATATATAGAAGTACACCAACGGCAGCCACAGCTACGGCAATAGCCGCATTCCGTGTTGTCTCGGTAGCCACCATAGGCGAAACGTCTTCAAACCCCCTAACTTCAAGAGCACCAAAACTAGCGGTTAGCCCGGCCTCTAACTCAGTCTTAGCCTCACTGCTCAGCTCCGGTAAACGGATTAAGAAATCACCCTCTCCAGTGCGTTGAACAATGGCATTGGTATAGCCTAAACTGGCTAACTCCTGTCTTAATTTATCGTGGTCTACCTCCTCCTCAAAGCTTAAATTCATCATAGAACCACTACTAAATTCAATCCCGGCTTTGAGCCCAAAGGTTATCAGAGAGATAATACCTATAAGTATGACCACACCTGAAATAAGAAAAAACCAGAACCTTTTACCCGTAATATCAAACATTATCCTTTTCCTGCATATACATTAAATAGCGAAGTCCTCTGTGCCAGACGAGTACCAACAAATAGACGCAGCAATGTCCGAGTAACCACAATAGCGGTAAACATGCTCACTGCCACACCGATAAGCAGGGTTAAGGCAAAGCCCATTACCGGGGTACTGGCGACAATACTACTGCCCAACCAGTAGAGAATGCCACAGACAATAAAGGTAGTTACATTGCTATCCCTGATAGCTGTCCAGGCACGATTAAACCCAACCTCAATAGCTGCCCCTAAAGTCCGTCCTTCCCTCAATTCATCCTTCATCCGTTCAAAAATGAGCACATTGGCATCTACCGCCATACCTATAGACAAGACAAAACCTCCAATTCCAGCTAAAGTAAGTGTAACACCTCCACCCGGCCATAACTTGAATAGTGCCAATACTACTGCCCCATAAAATATTAAAGCCAGGCTGGCTAGAAGTCCAGGCAGGCGGTAGTAAACAATCATAAATAGCATCACCAGTATTATACCGATTAGCCCCGCCTTGAGGCTCATATCGATGAAATCGGCGCCCAGTGTGGCGGAGACCTTCTCTTGGTAGAGTGGCGGTTTCTTCAACGGCATGGGCAGTGCCCCCGATTTCAGCAAGTTAGCCAGCTCCGCGGCTTCTTCTAGGGTAAAATCACCGGTAATAACGCCGCTGCCCCTATATTCTGGCTCCAGAATTTGGGGAGCCGAAAGGAGTGTATTATCCAGAAAAATGCCCAGAGCCCGCTGTGAGGAGCCGTATTCTCCTGAATTATACAGGCGCTCGGCAATCTCATCAAAGATTATTCCCCCTTCGTCGTTCCATTCAATGCTAACCTGAGGTGTGGCAGCAACTCCGCTTTGGTCGAGAGATAGGAAAGCGTCAGCTAATAAGTCGCCGGTGATTTGAGTGCCATCATCACCCCTTGCCGGAATCCACGAAAGAGCATCAGCGTATCCCTGCAATGTCGTATTGTCAGCCGGCTCCCCGGACGCATCCGTTAACCTGACTTCGCTATTATCCTTTAGCAAAAAGGCAACAGTTTTATTTTCTATTTCCCCTTCTATGCTCAACACCTCTGTAACAAACACACGTTCGCTGCTTTCCTGTTCGTCGATAAACTGCAACTCCTCCTGATTAAGATAGTCATCAAGGTAAACTGGTTGTCCTGAATTGTTCATCTCAACCTCTCTGAACTCAAGGAAGCCGGTTTGCTCTACCAGACTTTTGGCGGCTTCAATATCGGTGAATCCGGGAAGCTGCACCAGGATACGGTCTTCTCCTAGCTGTTGGATTATCGGTTCGGTAACCCCATACTTATCAATGCGCTTTTCAATGGTAACCAGCGCCCTATCCATAGCCCTTGCCTTCTCTTCTCCAGAAGCATCCTCGGGGAAGTCAGCCTGATATACGAGATGTACGCCGCCGACGAGGTCCAGCCCCAGCTTCATTTCTTCGCGGCCAAACATTGGATAGACTAGGGCACAAATAGCAAAGGCGAAGAGGGCTAATATAATTATAAAAACCAGTGTATTTCTTCTAGTCATATTTATTCACACTACGTTAGCTGCCAGCTTCTCGCGAACATAAGTTAATGCCTCCTGTCTGGTAGTCAGCTCCCCGACAGCTTGTGCCTCGCGCACTGCTTCTAGAAGTTGTCCAACTTTAGGTCCCGGTCTCATACCGAAGACATTGATTAAATCATGCCCATCAATCAGTTTGGGAGGAACAACCAAACCCCCCTCCAGAAAACGCTGAGCCAATACATATTCTACCATTTGAGCATGCTCTTGCCATCGAACCAGAATTAATCGTGGACCTCTAGTGGCTAGATGGTCAGCCAGGCTTAAAAATAGCACATCAATGCCGGCCTCTCCAGTATCGCGAAAATAACGGTAAATCGCCCTAGGTGAGGGAAGCTCATCGTGGCTCATCTGCCCTGGGCGGAGGTGATACCTCACCATAGTTTCCACTAACCTTACTTCTTTACCACTAAACCTCAGCCTCTCCATAATATTGGTTGCTATATCTGCCCCTTCCCTAGCATGTCCCAAGAAACGCATCCGACCACCTTCGTCAATAGCTTTAGCTTGAGGTTTGGCAATATCATGAAGCAGAGCTGCTAGCTTGATTAACGACCTTCTGTTGCTACCACTACTAACCTCCTGGTCAAAGTGGTGAGCCAGTGTTGCTGACCATGGGACAGCACCCAGGACCTCCTCACTAGCATATTCCCATTCTCCCTCGTTAAGAAGAAAATCAACGGCAACTACTGTCCTTATTGAATGCTCAAAAACATCCCAGAAATGTTCCTTGGGCTGCTTGACCCCCTTTAGCTGATTAAGCTCTGGAATAATAGCCGTTAGTAAACCTAATTCATCAAGGTAGGGTAAAAGCTTTCTTTGAGGAATAGCCAGGAGCCGAAGCAGTTCATCTCTTATCCGCTCACCGGCTACACTGGCTATAAGGTGACAGTGGCGCTGAATTAGAGTCTCGGTCTTGGTATCAATACTGAAACCGAGCTCAGCAGCCAAACGAACCGCTCTGAGTAAACGCCCTGCATCCGATTTAAAAGCATTCGGCAACACAGTTCGAATTACACCCCGGTGTAGGTCTCCCCAACCATCAAACGGGTCTATAAGCTGCATAGCAGTATTATCCTCTTCTAACTCTCCGAGGTTAACTGCCATTGCATCTATAGTAAAATCACGCTGTGCCAAATCCTGCTCAATAGTGCCCTCTAGTGTGGTAAAATCGATTTGCCATTCATCTTTAGTTGCTCCCTCACTAGCTAATATTACTCTACCCACTCTATTTACTTCATCCAACAGCACATACCTGCCACCGAAAGCAGTGGCTATCCTGGGAGCAACCTCTAGCGCATCTTCGGCTACGGCAATATCAATGTCAACCGTATCCCTCCTTAACAATACATCACGTACAAACCCGCCAACAAGATACGATTTTATACCTTGCTCAGTGAGAAGCTTACTTACCTTGTTCAATATCAATAGACTACTGGGTTGAGTAAATAACTTTAAATCTTCCTTATCCACTAAAGCTAAACTATACTCTATTCTCTACTCTCTTATCAAGTTGAAATTCAATATAATGTACGCTTAATAACATATCTATTTCTTTATTTATTATTGATATCAATAGGTTATTATAGATAGCCTCTGTGTAAATAAGTAAAACCTCTGACCTCATGCTTCAGAATTACTTGACAATACCCCTTTCTTATGGTAATATCACCAATATTATAATCTTACTAATGTAATAATGTGAGGAATCAATCCAAATGAAGCTTTCTACTAGAGCGACATATACAGCGAGAGCAATGCTTGACCTAGCTCTTCACTTCAATGAAGGTCCTATCTTGATTAGGGATATCTCAAAAAGGCAACAAATTTCTGAGCGATATTTGGAGCAGTTATTCATCCCACTCAGGTTAGCCAGATTAGTAACAAGCATTCGTGGTGCCCATGGAGGGTTCAGCCTGTCCAAGGTACCGTCAGATATAAGGTTCAGTGAAATTGTTAAGGTTACCGAAGGCTCAATTGTACCAGTAGATTGTAGTGATGACCCCCTCATATGTGAAGGAAGTATTGATGAATGTGTAATCTGTGATGTCTGGAGCGAAGTGAAAAAGGCAATGGACAGAGTTTTCGACTCTATAACCTTGCAGGATTTAGTCGATATGCAAAAAGAGAAGAGTGGCCTAACGAGACAGAGAGATAGAGATAATGTACTACATACAAGCATACTTGATTGATATCTCGAACGATTCGTTTATAAGAAGGAAGGTAACATAGCATAGTTAATTCAAAAAGTTGAGAAGCTTTTATCCCTTCTTTAATAATACGATAAACACAAAATTATGCTACTAAGGGAGGTGAAATATGTGAAATGTGGCTTAGAGGCGGAAGTGGACATTCAATTAATAATCAAAAAGGAGGTAAGAATTGGCTGTTTCAGAGGAGAGGACTCAGGAAATCTTGAAGAACCTGCACGACGCAGTAGTAGACTACGACGAGGACAAAACTGTTGAGTGGTGCAAG
>DUFC01000035.1 GCA_011191875.1 Dehalococcoidia bacterium
GGCTCTCTCTAGTACGAGAGGATCGAGAGGGACAGACGTCTGGTGTGCCAGTTGTTCCGCCAGGAGCATCGCTGGGTAGCTAGGTCTGGTTAGGATAAGCGCTGAAAGCATCTAAATGCGAAACCTGCCCCAAGATAATATCTCCCACCTTTGTGATTTATCACAAGGGGTAAGACCGCAAGTAGACTACTTGTTTGATAGGCGGTAGGTGTAAGAGCAGTAATGTTTTTAGCTTAACCGTACTAATGGTCGAGGGCTTGACCTGCTTCAGAATTGATATTAGTTAAATAGAATAATCTACGGTGATACCTTTACTGCCGTGGATTTTTTTTGGGGGGTTTGACTGCCAGTGTCATTGATTATATGAAAACGCTGCGAGCCCTTTAATTGAAGGACGAAGCAATCTCAAATAATTGATATTATCAGGCACGAGATTACTTCGCCCCGATTTCATGGGGACTGGCAATGACATAATAGGTGAGACTCGACAATGACAATCTATAGTTGCCGTTCTCGTTGAACTTGGGTTGTTTTCTTTTGCTGATTAGTGGTAAAATAAGACCATAGGTGTAATAGCCTTCTGGTGGTTAGAGCGAGGTGGAACCACCCGTTCCCATCCCGAACACGGAAGTGAAACGCCTCAGCGCAGACGATACTGAGGGGGCAACTCTTTGTGGAAAATATGCCACTGCCAGGAGGCTTAAACAATCTTTGACCTCTGTTTGTAGTTACTTTATAATAAATAGGGGTTGCCGGGTGTGCTAAAGACACGGTTCTAAAGGGGAGAGATGACTAGCAGATTTGAGAAATTTTCAGAACGAGCTCGCCGGGTCCTTACCCTAGCTCAGGAAGAGGCGCAGCACTTTAACCACAGCTATATTGGCACAGAGCATATTTTGCTTGGTTTGGTACGAGAGGAAGAGGGAATGGCAGCTAGGATTCTAGTCAATATGGGTATAGGTTTGGCTAAGGTGCGCTCGGCGGTGGAATTCATTATTGGGCGCAGTGAGAAGCCTACTAGTGGTGAGATTGGGCTTACTCCCAGAGCTAAGCGGGTTATTGAATTGGCTATAGATGAAGCACGTCACCTTGGTCATAATTATATTGGTACTGAGCATCTTCTACTAGGGTTATTGCGTGAGGGAGAGGGGGTAGCCGCCGGTGTGTTAGATAGCCTTGGTGTCACCATTGAGCGGGCGCGTGCTGAAATTACTCGTACCCTTAGCCAAGATATGCCCAGGTCCAGGGTTGCTCGTAGCACAAGTCGCACCCCGGTTTTAGATCAAGTAGGTATTGACCTGACAGAAGCCGCTCGTGCCGAAAAACTTGACCCGGTTATCGGGCGAGTTAAGGAGATTGAGAGGGTAACTCAAATCCTTAGCCGTCGGACCAAGAACAACCCGGCTCTTATTGGTGAACCAGGGGTGGGAAAGACAGCAATTGTTGAGGGCTTAGCCCACCGTATTGTCGCCGGCGACGTTCCTGAAACACTGGAAGGAAAACGGCTAATAACACTGGATGTAGGAGCCCTTGTAGCTGGGACAAAGTATCGGGGTGAGTTTGAAGAACGACTAAAGAAGGTTATTGATGAGATAAAAACCGCAGGTAACTGCGTGCTTTTCATTGATGAGTTTCACACCATAGTTGGTGCTGGGGCGGCTGAGGGAGCGGTTGATGCCGCTAATCTTCTCAAACCTGCTTTGGCACGAGGGGAACTTCAGTGCATTGGTGCTACTACCCTTGATGACTACCGTAAGCATGTGGAGCGAGACCCGGCCCTGGAGCGTCGCTTCCAGCCTATTCTGGTAGAAGAGCCTTCTGTAGACCAAACTCTGGAGATTTTACGTGGGATTAAGGAGCGCTATGAGGAGCATCATAAGCTGACGATAAGCGATGAGGCACTGAATTCAGCAGCAACCTTAGCTGCCAGATATATACCTGACCGTTTTCTACCTGATAAGGCTATTGACCTAGTTGATGAGGCGGCGTCAAGGGTGAGGATTAAATTTAGGACGATACCTGTTACCCTGAAGGAAGCCAGAGAGGCTGTGGATAGTGTGCATAAGGATAAAGAGTCTGCCCTAGCTACCCAGCAGTATGATTATGCGGCTGAACTTCGGGAGCGGGAGCTTCAAATTGGGGAAAAAATAAAGGGGATGGAAGAAGAGTGGCAGGTAGCACAGGAGCAAGAGAAGCCGGTGGTTACTGCTGAGAACATTGCTGAAGTAGTTAGTATGTGGACAGGGATTCCAGTGGTGCAGTTGGCTGGTGATGAGACCAGCCGCCTCCTTAATATGGAGGAGGTATTACATGAGCGTATTATTAGTCAGGATGAGGCAATTAACATTGTGTCTAAAGCGGTAAGGCGAGCCCGAGCTGGTCTCAAAGACCCGAGGCACCCCATAGGCAACTTTATCTTTCTGGGTCCAACTGGTGTCGGTAAGACAGAGCTAGTTAGAGCCTTAGCTGAGTTTATGTTTGGTAATGAGGATGCCTTAATCAGGCTTGATATGTCTGAGTTTATGGAGAGACACGCTGTAGCCCGATTAGTTGGTGCCCCACCGGGATATGTTGGCTATGATGAAGGTGGGCAATTGACTGAAGCAGTAAGGCGTAAATCATATTGTGCTATACTGCTGGATGAAATTGAAAAGGCTCACCCTGACGTATTTAATATATTACTTCAGATATTTGATGATGGTCACCTGACTGATGCCAAGGGTCGCCGGGTTGATTTCCGTAACAGTATTATTGTTATGACCAGCAATATTGGGGCTGAGCTAATCAGGAAAGGTACTAATATTGGTTTTACTGTTCATGATGAGACTAAGACTCAGCAGGAATCTTACGAACGGATGAAGGAGAATCTGCTTGCCGAACTAAAGAAGACCTTCCGCCCTGAATTTCTTAATCGTGTTGACGGTGTGGTTGTGTTTCATTCCTTGACCAAAGAGCATATCCGGCAAATAGTCGATTTGATGCTAGCTTCGGTAACCCAGCAACTGGCGGAAAAGGGGATAAAACTGGAAGTAACCGATGTGGCTAAAGATTTTCTAGGAGAAAAGGGTTATGACGAGATATTTGGAGCTCGACCGTTGCGCCGGGTGATTCAAGATATGGTTGAAGATAAACTCTCGGAAGACTTACTCCGTGGCAAGTTCAGCGAGGGGGATACCATTGTAGTTGACCGGGAGGGAGAAGAGATTGTAGTACATCCAGTGGCTGTAGGAGCACTATTGGGGGATAATAAACCGTTAGATTACTAATGATAGGCGAAGCCACTGTGATATAGAAGGGGCGGGAGAACAGATGGATACTGAAACCGCCCTTTTATTTTACTTAGGATATTGATAAGACTGAACTGGTTCTTTAGGTGTTTATAATCTGAGAGGGGCTTAAGATGATAGACTGGGATTTGGTAGCCAAGGTTGCCGGGGGTGGTTTTGGAATAACTATCCTCGTCTTACTGATACTATCGTTGGTAGCCTGGATAGTAGGGGTTGTACTGCAAAGAATCATGGCGAAGAGCAAATAGATGTTTGGCTTATATGAAACTGCCTTCGGCGCCTTAACTTGGGGCAATATCTTAATGCTTCTTATCGGCGGGGCTTTAATCTACTTAGGCATTGCTAAGAAGATGGAGCCCGTGCTATTAGTTCCTATTGGCTTCGGCATCTTTATGGTCAATCTCCCCCTTGGTGGTCTAATGGTATATACTGCTCAAGGTGTCCCGGCAGCGATGCCGACTCTAGAGAACCTAATAGAGGCTATAGGGGATGGGCAGATAGGGTTGCTGAATGTGCTTTATACTTATGGGATTGAGTCTGAGCTTATTCCGCTGCTCATCTTTCTTGGGCTGGGAGCCATGACCGATTTCACACCCACTGTCGCCCGCCCCCTGTCTTTTGTCTTCGGGGCAATAGCCCAACTTGGGGTTTTTGTTGTCTTCCTCATTGCCTACCTCACCGGAATATTCACTGTAAATGAAGCGGCTTGCGTTGGTATCATTGGTGGCTCTGATGGACCACCCACTGTTTACCTCACCGCCGCCCTGGCCCCTCATCTACTGGGCCCTATTACACTGGCAGCTTATTCCTATATGGCGCTGGTTCCTATTATCCAACCCCCAATAATAAAACTTTTGACCACCAAGCAAGAGCGGGCCATTTTTATGAAGCCACAGGAGCGTAAAGTAGCCAAGTTGGAGCTTATTCTTTTCCCGATAATAGTATTTATAGTGGCTGCTTTACTTGTTCCCAAGTCGGTACCTCTTATTGGTATGTTTATGTTCGGCAACCTGCTTAGTGTTAGTGGAGTCACCGATAGGCTGGCTCAATCGGCGGGAGGCGTGTTTATTGATGTCCTTACCTTTCTCCTGGGAATAACTGTAGGGGCATTAATGCCAGCTACGGTCTTTCTCACTCCCCAAACCCTGGCCATTGTTGGTCTGGCAGTGGTAGCCTTCGCCTTCTCCACTGCCGGTGGTCTGCTGTCGGCCAAGTTTGCCAACCTGTTCTTAAAAGAGAAAATAAACCCGATGATAGGTGCCGCCGGTGTGTCAGCAGTGCCCATGTCAGCCAGGGTGGTGCAGAAGATGGGGCAAGAGGCTAATCCCAGGAACTTCCTATTAATGCATGCTATGGGGCCTAATATGGCGGGAGCTATTGCCACCTCGGTGGTTGCTGGGATATTCTTAGGCATGCTGATGTAATTGGTCAAATTTCAAGCCATTATTGCTTTGCTTCTCAAGATGAAGTAAAGTTATTCTATGAGCCAATTAGATAAATCCCACAACAGGACTATATTTGTCTGTCAGCAGTGTGGCAAGGAGAGCCTGAAATGGCTGGGACGCTGCCCTAACTGCCAGCAGTGGAACACCTTTATTGAAACGGTAGTAACTACCCCTGTTATCTCCTCCCGTCCTCTTTCTCTGGAAAACCCGCCCCGGGAGCTATCTCAGGTGGTAACCGATATCTCTGACCGCTTCCCGCTTCCCCTGGCTGAGTTTAACCGGGTGCTGGGTGGAGGTTTGGTATCTGGCTCCCTGGTGCTCATCGGTGGCGACCCGGGCATTGGCAAATCCACTCTCTTGCTCCAGGCTTCAGCCTCGATGGCGGTGGCTCGAGGTAAGGTAGTCTATGTTTCTGGTGAGGAAACTCTGCATCAGATTAAGCTCAGGTCAGAGCGCCTCGGGGTAACGGGGGAGAATCTCTACCTCCTGGCTGAGACTGACCTTGAGGTTATCCTAAACCAGATTGAGCAGTTACAACCCCGCCTGGTAGTCATTGATTCTATTCAGGCTGTTAATCTCCCTGAGTTGGGTACAGCGTCAGGCAGTATTACCCAGGTGCGGGAGTGCACCATGAGGCTTATGCAGTGGGCAAAGCTCAAGGCTGTGCCCATTTTCATTGCCGGGCATGTGACCAAGGACGGAGCTATTGCCGGTCCTCGGGTTCTGGAGCACATTGTTGATGTGGTGCTCTACCTTGAGGGTGAACCCTTCAGCACCTTTAGGTTACTGCGTTGCGTAAAAAACCGCTTTGGCTCTACCAATGAGGTTGGCGTCTTTGAGATGAGAGAGCAGGGGTTAGTAGAGGTAGACAATCCATCGCAGACCTTCCTGTCGCAGCGGTCGGGCGAGGCAATAGGCTCGGCAGTAGTGCCCACCCTGGAGGGCAGCCGACCCTTGTTAGTCGAGATTCAAGCTCTGACTAATCCCACCAGCTTTGGCTTACCCCGGCGCACCGCTAACGGTGTTGACTTCGGTCGGTTATTGCTAATTACGGCAGTGCTGACTAAGCGAGTCGGTTTAAAGCTGGGCAATCAGGATATTATAGCCAATGTTACCGGTGGACTTCGAATTGGGGAACCGGCGGCTGATTTGGGCATTGCCCTGGCTATTGCATCCAGTTTCCGGGATATGGAGGTTGACCCGGAGCTGGTGGTAATGGGGGAAGTGGGGTTGAGCGGGGAGTTGCGAGCCATTTCTCACTTGGATAGGCGAGTGGCTGAAGCAGCCAGATTGGGCTTCAAGCGCTGCCTGGTGCCTAAAACCAGCGCCAGGGTTAACCCAGCCCTAAAAGCCATTAAGCTTATCCCAGCCAGCACCCTGCGGGAGGCGATAGGGGTGGGGCTGGTGAGTGGGAAGTAAGTTCATATAATATAGGAGTAGATATGGTAGAAAATAAACAGGATGCACTTGTACGAGCCTACGCAACGCTTTCATCACTCCGAAAAAACATTATGTCCTCCGATTTTTCAGAGAGATACGTACATGAATATCATGCTATGCTTGATAGGTTAGAAGGTATTGGAATAGAGATTTCCGAGTTTCGTATTCCAACTTCGGAGGTTAATCCTCGCGTTATATCTATTAACACGCTCACGGGCGAGACAAGTTACTCCAAAGAGAAATATGTCTCAAAGGCATTTATACTGAAAGTAGGCGCAGTCATCGTAGCCGCTGGCGAGAGCCATCGGATGGGTGGGGTGGATAAGGTTTTCGCTCTGTTAGGGGGTAAGCCTGTTTTAGCCCGGGTGATTGATGCCTTTCAAGGGTGTAATTCTATTGACCAGATAGTTGTGGTAGTAACCAGAGAAAACCTGGATAGGTGCCGGCAGTTGGTAGCCGAGGAGGGGTGGTCTAAGCCGATTGAGGTGTGTGCTGGCGGTAGGCGGCGCCAGGATTCAGTAGCGGCTGGACTTAGCCGGCTTAGCCAGTGCCAGTGGGTGGTAGTTCACGATGGCGCCCGTCCATTACTGACTGCGGACTTGATTGAGCGTGGGCTGGAGGCAGCTGGGGAAACGGGGGCGGCTGTAGCCGCTGTCCCGGTTACAGATACCGTTAAAGTGGCTGGAGATGATAGAATAGTCCAGCAGACGCCACCACGGCATAACCTGTGGGCAGTGCAGACCCCACAGGTATTTCGTTTTGACATAATAACTGAAGCCTACCGTCAGGCAGAGGATGAGGTAACCGATGATGCCTCGCTGGTAGAGCAGTTGGGCTATAAGGTTAAGCTATATATGGGCTCTTATGATAATATAAAGATAACCACCCCCGATGACCTGGCTTTAGCTGAGGTTTTGTGGCAGAAGCATGAAAAGTAAAAATCGTGTTGGCATAGGCTATGATGTCCATCCCCTGGTTTCGGGGCGTAAATTGGTGCTGGGGGGGATAGATATACCCTTTGAAAAGGGACTTAGCGGCTGGAGTGATGCCGATGTATTAACTCACGCTATTATTGATGCCCTGCTCGGGGCGGCGGCTCTGGGTGATATAGGTAGCCACTTCCCGCCTGGTGAGCCACAATACAAGGATATTTCCAGTCTTACCCTGCTTAGCAGGGTAAGAGACAAACTGGCAGAGAATGACTGGCAGGTGGGTAATGTAGATGCTACCATTGTCGCTGAGCAACCCAGACTGAGAGATTTTATCGACAGTATGCGGCAGCAGCTCAGCCAGACGCTGGGTATTGCGCCCAGTCAGGTAAGCGTTAAGGCTAGCACCTCAGCTCAGTTAGGTTTTATCGGTCGGGGGGAGGGGATAGCTGCTTATGCCGTAGCCTTAATAGAAGGTATTTCTGATTAGATTATGTTTAAGTATGTGGTGACCCCAGTAATTATTTGCTTTCCCAGGATGCTGAACTGCGCCTGTCTTTTGCCCCAGTTTATTGGGGCAACTGGGCGAGGAGATTCAGCATGGGAAGGAGATTAGTTCAATGTCGCTTTTCGCTAGCATTAGAAAGGATATTAAAACCGTTTTTGACCATGACCCGGCGGCTATTAGCACCCTGGAGGTGCTACTGGCTTATCCCGGATTTCATGCCCGTCAATTTCACCGGTTAGCCCATACTCTGTTTAAGTGGCATATTCCATTTTTACCCCGGCTCATATCTCATATTAGCCGATTTCTTACTGGTATAGAAATCCATCCCGGGGCTATGATTGGCGACGGATTTTTCATTGACCACGGTATGGGTGTGGTCATTGGTGAGACCTCAGAGATTGGTGACAATGTTACCTTGTATCAGGGGGTAACTCTGGGTGGCACCAGCCATCAGCGGACAAAGCGCCATCCTACCCTGGGCAATAATGTGGTGGTCGGAGTCGGGGCACAGCTTATCGGGAGTATCACTATCGGTGATAACACCAAGGTTGGTGCTGGCTCGGTAGTAGTAAATTCGGTGCCGGCTAACGCCACTGTGGTCGGGGTGCCGGGGCGAGTAGTAGCCATCAGGAATCCCGATACCGATACTGTAGAGAGGTTGCCTGACCCGGTAGGGGAGAAGCTAGAAAATCTGGAGAGGCGAATAGCTGAGTTGGAGCAGCGTCTGACTATATTAGAAGGGAAGCAGAGATGAAGATATATAACACCCTCTCAGGACAAAAAGAAGAGTTTTTACCTCGGGGGGACGAGGTTAAGATGTATGTCTGCGGGGTTACTCCTTATGATAATTGTCATATCGGTCATGCTATGAGCTATATCATTTTTGATGTCATCAGACGCTACCTCCAGTTTCGTGGCTATGAGGTGAAGTACGTGCAGAATATTACTGATATTGATGATAAGATTATAGACCGAGCTAACCAGCTCAGCATTCCTCCCCGTGAGCTGGCGGAGAAATACATAAACAGCTACTTTGAGGATATAGATGGTCTGAATATTGGACGGGCTGATATCTATCCCAGAGCTACCGGGGAAGTACCAAAGATTATTGAGGTCATCCAGGGTTTAATAGACAAGGGGTATGCCTATCCGGCGGGGGGTAGTGTTTACTTCAGGGTAAGGAGTGACCCTGACTATGGAAAGCTGTCTCACCGTAGCTTGGAATCTATGATAGCTATGGAGTGCGCAGTGGGCGGTGATGAGAAAGAGCATCCTATGGATTTTGCCCTGTGGAAGGCAGCCAAGCCTGGTGAGCCGTCATGGCAGTCCCCTTGGGGAAATGGCAGACCGGGCTGGCATATTGAGTGCAGTGCTATGTCTTTGAAATATCTGGGTGATACCCTGGATATCCACGGTGGCGGACAGGATTTGATTTTCCCCCATCACGAGAATGAGATAGCCCAGTCAGAGAGTTTTACTGGCGTCAAACCCTTTGTTAAATACTGGTTGCATAATGGGCTGCTGCAGTTGGGTGAGGAGAAGATGAGCAAGTCCCTCGGCAACCTGATAACAATAAAGGAGGCATTAGAGAAATACAGCCCTGATGCCATCCGCATCTTTATCCTCAGCTCCCACTACCGCAGCCCTCTTACCTACTCTGAGGAGGCATTAGAGGCGGCAGAGCGGGGTGCCGATAGGTTGTGTCAAGCAGCCTATAGTCAAGGTGGAGGAGAGAAGTCTGAGGAAAGTGTTGATGTTGAGTCTTATCAGCAAAGATTCGCTGCAGTAATGGATGATGATTTTAATACACCTCAAGCGCTAGCCGCCCTGTTTGATTTAGCCAGAGACATTAACCGAGCTAATGAAGCCGGGCTCGGGGCTGTAGAGGCACAAAAGGTGCTGTTGGAGCTGGCAGGCATCCTAGGGCTTGACCTGAAGCCGACTTGGAAACTAGTAAGACCTGTCGGGATAACCTCTGCAGAAGAGTTTGGGGTCCCTACAATAATACAGACTTCGGGGGAAATAGGTTCTGAGGAATATATTGAAAATCTGATTAGACAGCGTGATAAATATAGACAGGCTAAGCAGTGGCAGCTTGCCGACGAGATACGGGCTAAACTGGTTGAGATGGGCATAGCCCTTGAGGATACCCCCCAGGGGACGGTGTGGAAGCAGAAGCGGTAGTTTTTGATTTGGGCAGTTATTAATTTGTAATAAGGCTTATTAAGGAGGTGAAAACATGCAGAATGCGCTTTTTATCATCATTGGGCTGGGTATACTGGCTTTGATTGGCTGGGCGGCTAAAGGCTTTTTTGTGGCGGCTGAGATTTCAATATTCATCCGTATAGTGGTTGGGGTTATTACCGTGGCCGTAGTAGCGCTTCTTGGGATAGTTATCAAACAGCGGATAGCTCAGGCTAGAGAAGAGGATTTTAAGGAGGTAGAGAAATGATTATTACCACATCAGATCAGGTAGAGGGCAAGAAGATTGTTAAGACTATAGGTATGGTTAAGGGTAATACTATTCGGGCGCGGCATGTTGGCAGGGATATTATGGCCGGGCTGCGAGGCGTGGTGGGTGGTGAAATAACCGAATATACCAAGATGATGGCTGAGGCCAGGGAACAGGCTATTCAGCGGATGGTGGAGGACGCTGAGAAGCAGGGAGCTAATGCCATTATCGGCATGAGGTTTACCACCTCAATGGTAATGACCAGTGCTTCTGAGATACTCGCCTATGGAACTGGTGTGGTGCTTGAATAGATGAAGAGATGAACTCTATCCTGCCTATCAATAAGAGAACTTCTCCGCCTGACTACGCATACTAGAGACAAACCCCGGTTATATTTCTAAGGTGGTATGCTATCCCAAGAGAGTGTCAACCACATACTTGGCGAATGCCATGGACGACGTAAATGCTGGAGATATGGGATTCAAGATATGGAGAGCATCACCGTCGTGGAGCATGACAAAATCTATAACGAGCTTCTTGGTGGGCCAGTGAACCAGTTGGGGTCGAATGCCCACTTTGTCACTATCAACAAGGTCGTGAAGGCTTAGTTCTGGGACCAGTTTTCTAGCTTCTTTGAGGATAAATCGCTTCAAGTACTTCCTAGGCTCAGTCAGGGCAACCCGACGGAAGGACTGATTACTAAGCAACAGGACTGCATCTCGGAAAAGAATGGGAAACATCTCCCAACTCCATTCTGGAAAGGCATGGTAATCTTCCCGACTGAAGGCGGGTATGGCAGTCGGGCCTACATAGACTTCGTCATCGGTACCTCTCGTTAGGTGTACTCCTAGGAAGGGATTTCTCAAATCTGGAACAGGATATACGTTTCCTCGAACGAGAAAGGTTCTATTATGGGACAGTTTTTTGTACGTTCCCTTAAAAGGAAGAAGCTTGTATTCCTTGGCTAAGCCGAACTGGTGGGCAATCTGGTCCCCGTAGGAGCCGGCAGCATTGACGAACTTCTCGAATCGTATTACTCCTTTGGAGGTGTGCGCCCGGCCACTCCCAAGGATACACTTAAAGGCCGTTTCATAAGAAATTGTGACCTTTGCCGACTGTACTAGCTCCTTTTCTAATGCGCTGAGCACTTCTTCTGGTTTTACAACTGCGGTGTCCGGTGAAAAGAGGGCTTTATCACAGATTGCGGCGTGCGGTTCGATATCACGAAGCTCTTTGCCGTCGATAAGAAAAGCACGGGCACCACATAAGTCTGCTCGACGCTTCAATTCATTCAGTGTTTCTACTCCGGACGAACTCCTCGCCAGAATAACCTTACCAGACTCCTTTAGGGTCAGCCGTCGCTCCCGACAGAATTCCTTCATGAGGCGGTTCCCTTCTACGCAAAACTTAGCCTTTAGCGTATCGCTGGTATAATAGATACCAGCATGGAGGACTCCACTGTTCCGACCACTGGCGTGTAAGCCTAAAGAACTCTCTTTCTCAAGGAGTATGATGTCCTCGGCTCCTCGTTTTATGAGTTCACGGGTGATTGTAAGCCCTGTAATGCCTGCCCCTACAATTAGCACCTGACACTGGTTTTGTCTCACTACAACAAGACCTCCTCGCCATCGCCGGTCACACGCCTCAAGCCCTGATGGTCCCCCAGCAGCATTCGAGCTGCTAGCGACCGTTAGTATAATACATAGGTTATACTGTGGACAATCTGCCAACTGTCGAAGGGAGGAACATTGGCTCCGCTTACAATCACACAATGCTAGCCGTCTATATTTGCGCTAACAGATAATCGAGCTTGGCTAAACCAGCTTCAGGACAGGTATTTTGTTCTTCTACCCATCGTCTCAATATGGCAATTGCCTGACCCGATTCAATAGTTTCTCTGGCTTTGTTTAATCCTTCTTTGAAATCCTTCACTTTGCCCATCAAGTACAGAATAGGCGCTGTGTTTAGACAGACAATGTCACACTTCGGACCGTGTTCTTTGGCACATAATATACTGAGAAAATTCAGAGCTTCCTCCTCTATATTTGCCGATGGTAAGAGGTCTTCATAGGTGGCACGCTGGATACCAAAATCTTCAGGGAAAAGACTGTAGTTAGTAATCCGCCCGTCTTCATGTAATTCTGCAATTTTCGTTTCACCGATGGAAGAAATCTCGTCCATACCTTTAGTGCCATCTGCGTTTAAGCCGTGAACGACGAGGGCTCTCCTGTAGCCAATCTCTTTCATTAATCGGGCAACAGGTTCTGTCAATACCTTAGAATAAACTCCTCTTACACCATATCTGGGTAAGGCAGGATTAGCCAGGGAAGCAGCTATATTAAGAATGGTGCCAAAGCGAATCTGCGATAAGATTCGCCCCAGGGCTTGAGGATGAACCATAGGGCTCATGCCGTTAAAAATACCGATGCCTACCTTTTCAATACTGTGTTTGACAGTTTCCACATCACACTCCACATCAACCCCAAAGGCTTCCACTATATCAACGGCTCCACATGTGGAGGTAAGAGCTCTGGCTGCGTGTTTAGCCATATAGATGCCGTTAGCCGCGGCCACTATAGCTGCCGCCGTGCTGATATTGAATGTCTTTAATTCATCCATTCCTGTACCGCAATTCTCAACCAGAGGCTCAGGTGTAAGTGGGTTCACCTTCATTGTATCTATTTCGAAAATAGCATCCCAGCTTCCCGCAATCTCTTCCGGCGTTTCTCCCTTAGCCGTGAGGACTACTAGGAAGGCTCCCTGTTGTAGGTCCGGTTGTTCATTGAGGAGTACTTGATAAAACATCTCCTTGGTTTCCTGGCGTGTCAGGTTTCTCCCTTGTACTACCTCAGATACTTTCTTGCCAAATTCTTTTAGCATTTTATCGTCAGACATATCTATTACCTCCAATTTAGAATTCTGTTACTACCACTTTCATGCCACTATGCTCCATTAGGCAACCGATTCCCTCATGGATTGCTTCTAATAGTATTCGTTTAGTGACCAGCCAGTTAACGTTTAACTGCCCCGAAGCCATAAGCTCAAGGGCAACACGGTTCTGGTCTGCCGTGCAGCCGTAGGCTCCCACCAAGGTGATTTCGCGGTAATGGAGAAAGTTAGCATCCAAATGAAGCTGGCTCTTCTCCGGCGGTAAACCTGAGAAAAAGCAAACCCGCCCACGTGGCGCAAGAAGCTCCAAGATAGGATAGTCTATGGCAGAGTCTGGGCAAGCCAACATGATTACATCGACTCCCCGGCCTTCTGTTTCTTCTTTCACAACCTCCTTTAGATTTTCTTTGGACACATTAATTAAACGAGAAGGTTCTGCGGTAATGGACATCATAAGCCGCTTTAGAGACCTTTCGGCAAGTAGAATCTTCCTGACTCCTTTAGCCCGGGCTAGCATGGTATGGAGACAACCCATTGGACCGGCCCCCAGGATAAGCACCGCATCTTTACTGTCCAGGCGCACAAGCTCCTGACTATTCAGGCAACAGGCTAGAGGCTCAGCAAAAGTGGCTTCCACGAAAGTGAGTCCAGACGGAATCAGATTTACAGCGCCACAGGCTACACTTTCAGCAGGTACCGCAAGATACTGGGCAAACCCACCGTGATGAGTAAAACCAAGAATACCTATGTGGTCGCATTGATTGGACGCTCCTTGCTGGCAGGCAGGACACTTACCACAAGTTATCCCAGGCGCAATCTGCACCCGCTCTCCACTTCTAAAGGGAATATCACCTGTACCAGTTTCAGTTACCACTCCGGCAACTTCATGCCCTAGAATACGTGGGTAGATTAGGTCCCGCTGCCCGTGTCTGAACATCTTTATATCTGTAGCACAAATTGAGCACGCTTCCACTTTAACAACAAGCCCTTTTAGCGGGGGTTCAGGGTCAAGAACTTGGCTAATAACCAACTGCCCAGGGGATTCCAACAGCGCCGCTTTCATAGATTATTTTCCTTAAGAATTCGTTTATATAAAAAATCCCTAAACCAAATTTAGTTTAGGGATTTACCATCTCCCTCAAACCCTTCCCCGAAGGTCTGACAGATTTGCTGGTAGGTCTTCTGGCTTTTGGCTCCTCCTACTCCTTGAAGTCTTCCCACTCCGTTAAAACGAAACAGTGACATCCTCTCAAGTTTCGTCCCCAATCACAGCGGCGGGACCGCACCCGACTTCCACGGGTTTCCCTGTTAGGCTTTCACCCGAAAGCACCAACAAATTTCTATTGAATTGTTAATTATATTTTAGCTAACTAAGTTAAATTTGTCAACCAGGCAGGCAAACGTTGTGCTGAGTTGTAACTAAAGAAGAATAGGTAATAAAAATTATGCTTGAGGCTTACCTGGTTATTGTAACTACAGGACCTAGACGATTTCCCAATCTCTGTAGCCTTGTTGAATAAGGGCTAAATATTCTTTTGAAGGTTGTGTTTCCTCTAGTTGTCCAGACTTGATATAGGTTATTGCTTTGATAGGCTCGCCGTCTTCATCAAATACCGTGATATTAAATCTGTTATATTGGCTGGGATAACCTTCGTAGCTGTCCAATCGCTTTAAATCCCTGTCCGAAACCTCATAAATAGCTCCGAGAACCCTCTCTCCCCGGAAAGACTTGATACTGGCGACTCCACCTCGCCACTGCCGGGACCAACCGGCAAACACCAGCTTGTAATTATAGAGGGTAGCTATAAACATGGGCTGGCTGTCCGGGCAGCGTTCTAGCATCTGTTTTGTGTTGAGATTGGAACCATAGGCAAAATAATACATTGTCCTTTTATTGTCCAGTCATTGACTGCCCTGGAGAGTCGCCAAAATAAACCTTGGTGTGGGGCCAGGGAATTTCGATGCCTTCGTCGTCGAAGGCTTTCTTGATTCTCTTTCTCAATTCCCCTGTCACAGCCCACTGCTGGAGGGGCTTAACATCGCCCAAAACCTTAATATCTATCCCCGAATCGCCCAAGTTATCTACCCTCAGTACTTGAGGTGCACTTCTAATAAGATGGCTCCAGTTCTCATCGGTAGCCAGTTCCTGTCCTACGCGATTCAAAACGTTTATAGCGTGGTCAAGATTTGTGCCATAGGCTACTGAGACATTGAGGTTAACTCTTGAGAAATGCCTTGTGTAGTTACTGGCTATCCTAATCTCACCATTTGGTACATGGTGGACAATGCCATCCAGATCCCGTAGCACTGTCTTCCTCAGGTTTATTTCTTCCACTAGGCCTGCTATGTCTGCTATTCTGGCGACATCTCCCACACGGTACTGGTTTTCCAGAATAACAAAGAATCCAGCAATCAAATCTTTAACCAGATACTGGGCACCGAAGCCAATGGCTATACCAGCGACACCCAAGCCAGCCAGGGCTGGTCCAATAGGTACGTCTACTTCGGCCAGAATCATAAAGACGACGATTATGGCAATGAGAATCTTACTTAATCCCATCAAGACAGAGGTAAGGGTATCCGTCCTTTTCTTGATTCCCTCCTTGCTTTCCCCTTTGGTCTTAATAATACTACGACGCAACAGCGGTGGGAGAAGCTTTTTCAGGGCGAACCATAGCCCAATTCCTATTAATACTATGACAAGAATACGCGGACCATGCTGCAATAGCCAATCTGTTATAGGCGTCCAATCAATCATTGTGAACCTCCCCGACAAGATTCTAACTGCTTAATATATACCCATTCTACGCTGACTGCTCTCTGGGGGCAAGTAGCTGGTCTCGTTCATATGATTAGTGACACATGACTCTCCTTTTTGTCATTGCGAAGCACCCACCCTCTCGTAATTGCGAGGAGAGGTTTTAGGGGGAGTCCCTTCCCATTGTCTTTGCGAGGAGTGCAACGACGAAGCAATCTCGGAGGAGGGGGGAACGGCAGGATTGACACGTCCTTTCCGTCATTGTAAGGAGACCATTCCTCTCGTAATTGCCAGGAATGCTCCACCACCGAGATTGCCACGCTTCGCTGGCAATGACATTACTTTTTGTATGGGATTACCACGACTTTATCCTTCACCAAAGGATGAAGGACTCGCAATTACACTGAAACGATGATAAGGCGTGCTACATTCTAAGTAACATAGTGTCACCCATCTGTCTGAACTAGCTAAGTGGGGAGAGACAAACCAGGATGACAAGCGAACAAACTGCTATAGGATGCAGTTAGCTAATGAGCTTATGAGAAGTATAGAAGCCGATTTCTAACGTCTGGTTCACTAAAAATACCCTTCATTACTGCCAATTTCACAATCTAGACTTCTGTCTATCAGGAACCCACAGCTTTGTTACTCTTACTTCTTGTCCCTGCACATAAAGTGAAATGATTATGGTAAAATCTCTTAATGGCTTCGGTTTAAAAAAAGTAAATTGGATATATAGGTATTATAGGAGGTGTTACTTAATGAGCGCGGCTATCTCTATCATCATACCGACCTACAATGAAAGGGATAATGTCATTGCTCTGGTTGAACAGATTGACCGTGCACTGTCTGACTATAAGTACGAAATTGTTTTCATTGACGATAACAGTAGTGATGGCACCGCTGAGCTGGCTGCGGCTTTATCACCTAAATACCCGGTTCAGGTAATTGTGCGCAAAGACAAGAGAGGTTTGGCATCAGCCGTGGTTGATGGACTGGGGTATGTTAAGAGTGAAGTAATAGGAGTAATGGATGCCGACTTACAGCATCCGCCTGAGGTTATACCCGAGCTAGTTAAAGAACTAGGGAGTGGAGCTGATGTGGCCATCGCTAGTCGTTACGTAGAAGGGGGAGGCTGTGAGGGCTGGGGATTAATGAGGAGGATAATCTCAAAAGGAGCCATATTCTTAGCCCACCTGCTGTTACCATCGACCAGAAAGGTTAAGGACCCTGTGTCAGGCTTCTTTATGTTCAAGCGGCAGGTGGTAGCTAATGCTGACCTGAAGCCCACTGGCTATAAGATACTTTTGGAAATATTAATGGAGGGGGAATTCCAGAGCGTAGCCGAAGCCCCCTATATTTTTAGAACCAGGAGTATGGGAGAGAGCAAACTGAATGCCCGACAACAGATAGACTATCTGAAACATATCTATAGTCTTATGAGGAGAAAGGGTGAACTACTGAGGTTCGCCAAGTTCTGTTTGGTCGGGCTGATTGGCATACTGGTTAATATAGGACTGTTGTGGCTACTGACAGAATTTGCTGGTCTCTTCTACCTTCTATCGGCAGCCATCAGTATAGAGTCCTCTATCATCTCCAACTTTGTCCTCAACGACTACTTAACTTTCCCCGACCGCCGCTTGCCCGGAGCAAAGTCATTCTTCAGTCGCCTATTAAAATTTAATTTAATATGTATAGCTGGCTTGGGGGTCAACATGGGAGTACTCTGGTTGCTGACCGAGGTCTTCGGGATATACTACCTTGTCTCTGAGCTGGGCGGAATAGTGGCAGCCACACTTTGGAATTATCTGTTTAATACTTGGTGGACATGGAAATAGTAAAAAAATTACGGCATCAGTTGGGCAGATGGGAATATACCGGGCTTTGCCTGTTAGTGCTGCTCACACTGGTTATGCAATTCAGCACCATTATGCAGCCCAACGAGCCTGTCTTTGATGAGCAATACTATATTACTGATGCCAGGCATATTCTACAGGGTGAGGGCACGGCTCGTACTGAACATCCACCGCTGGGCAAATTGTTCGTCACTTTTGGCATGTTCCTGTTTGGTGACAATCCCTTCGGCTGGCGGTTTTTCTCAGTTTTATTTGGAGCGGTTTGTATCGTTCTTTTCTACCTGATCTGTCGCCGACTAGCGATGTCCAAGGAGTCCTCCTTATTAGCCGCTTTTCTGCTATCTCTTGAAAACCTGTGTTTCATTCAGGCTAGTGTGGCTATGCTGGATGTCTATAGTTTAGCTTTTATGCTGGGCTCGTTCTGGCTTTACCTCAAGGGACGGTATCTACTTTCAGGAATATCAGTGGGGCTGAGTGTTCTAGCTAAGCTAAGTGGCGCTCTGGCACTGCCAGTCATCCTGCTTCACTGGTTTTTCACCAATAGGGCACGCCCCAGGAAATTTTTATCCTCAATGCTATTAGCACCAGCATCATTCTTCTTACTAATGCCCCTGCTTAATCTTATCATTTGGCGTAATGCTAGTTGGCATCCGTCTTTCAATCCCATTGAGCAGACGCAAACCATGCTGAGGATATCAAGTATGTCTACTTTTGCCCAATATCCTTCAGAAATGCTCAGTCGTCCCTGGGACTGGATATTACAACCCAAAATTCTTACCTACTGGGTAGACCCTCACTATGTTGCTATGATTAGCCCTAGTATCTGGGCTCTTATTATTCCTGTAGTACTCTATATCACCTTCAGGGCAATAAAAGGTAACAGCGTTGCTCTTTTCAGCCTATTATGGTTTGCCAGCACCTACTTAATCTGGATACCGGTAAGCCTTATTACTGATAGAATAAGCTACATTTTCTACTTTTATCCTACCATAGGGGCAATATGTATCGGTCTCGCTCTTGGGTTATCTCAGCTATGTGATATTGGTAGGACTGGGCAAATGGGCAGGCTCAGAAGGGTAGCGAGACTGGCAATACCAGGCTTTTTACTGCTTCATCTGGCTGCTTTTATTATCCTGACGCCGGTGTCCTACTGGTGGAAACTGCCAGCCTGCGTTGCCCTGTATATCCTTGCCCGACTCTTTCTAAAGATGGATAAATCGCCATCTTTGGAGGGTCAATATAGCCAATAAATAAGTCAATCATCCTGGCGTAGCATGTACAGTTTAGTTGCGTTTCATATCTGGTGGCGGTAAATAGTACCGCCGGTGGCGATAATTTCATTACCAATATCAATGAGTTTCTGGAACGATTTCTGCGACTTGGAGACTTCCTCCACTAGGTCGACTACTGAGTGGGTTATCAAAGCCCTAAATCCTCTGGAATATAGAACCCCTTTTAGTCCCTTTTCGACTGCTTGCTGACTGAAGAAGGCAGATGCGTAATAATTCCCCCCGGTGATACAGTCTCGAGCTGTCTTGGCATCGGCTTCAGCCTAGTCGAGCCACCGCAGACCCTCTCTCAGATTATTGTTTATTACTTCAAACCTTACCCAACTTATTTTAACACTTCTTATGAACTGTAGTCAGTATTATAGGAAAAGTCTCTACCTAGCGAAAATATCCGCCAGGCTGTGCCTTATATCTCCAGGGCTTAGCCGGCTCCCCCTGTTAGTAGGAGTCTACTCATTATAGTCCCCTTATAGCTCAACTTCGGCATCATCCCCGACCATAAGCCTCATAGCTTTGTGTGGCTCTGCCCCTTGCTTAAGCTTGACTCTTTTTCCCAATAGACTATCCTCGAGTCGTGCTATGCCATAAATGTGGCAATTTTCCAAGATAACTGAATGCTCTACACATGAGTTCTCTACTATTGTGCTCTCGCCTATACTGGTGAAAGGTCCTATAAAGGAATTCCTAATCTTACACCCTTCTGCAATGGAGACAGGCCCTCGAACAGTACTGTTTACTACCTGTGCCCCCTCTTCGACCTCGACCCTTCCCATTATTTGGCTTGTAGGGTCGATTTCCCCTTTTACATTTCGCTTGAGGTACTCGTCTAACACCACGCGGTTTGCCTCTAAAAGATCATCTTTCTTCCCGGTATCCAGCCACCAACCCTTGAGTACGTGGCTTCTAACTCTCTTGCCCATGTCCAGCAGTTTCTGAATAGCATCGGTGATTTCCAGTTCCCCTCGCCACGATGGCTTAATTTGGGCTATCGCCTGATGGATTACGGGGGAAAAGAGGTAAATGCCTACCAGGGCTAGATTAGTCTGGGGCTGCTTTGGCTTTTCCACAAGGTGGATTACCTCACCATTTTTATCAACGTTAGCAACACCGAAGAGACATGGGTCGGCTACTTCCTTAAGTAGGATAAGGGCGTCGGGGGTATCACGGGTAAATTCCGAGACAAAATCCCTTACCCCGCCTTGGATAAGGTTGTCGCCAAGGAACATGAGGAAGGGGGAACTACCCAGGAAATCGTTTGCTGTCTTTACCGCATGGGCGAGCCCGGCAGGCTCAGTCTGCAAGATATAAGTAATTCGAGCACCCCACCTTGTGCCATCACCCACAGCCTCTCTTATTAAGTTACCAGTCTCAGGGGAAATAATAATGCCTATGTCGGTAATACCGGCTTCCTTAATCTGGTTCAATACATAGAATATAATTGGATTATTGGCAATGGGAAGCAGCTGCTTGGCTATGGTGTTGGTTAGAGGCTTAAGCCTAGTGCCCTGGCCCCCTGACAATATTAAAGCTTTCATTTCTCTAGCTATCTCTATGATTTACTCTTGGCATTAATGGGAGTGTACTATAAACCATTAGTGAAGGCAATATGAAGAAAGTAATGGTATTTTAGTAATCAACAATGCTTAATTGAACTAATGGTCTGAAAACACTATAGATTTATCGGCTATTGGACCAAGGCAGATTGACAATAACCTGAGGAAATCAAAATGTTCCTCGTAGTCTCGACTTATTACACTGAGCCGGGATATTGCACCTTTAATCTTGCCAGGAAAGAAACAGACGATACTAAAGCGGGAATGACCAGTGAGTAGATTGGGAACCGTACTATTTTTCACCCAGCGTGAAGGGTTCTCCATCGTAACCCTTCTTAAACAAATATATCCCGTCACCCTGAGCATATATTCCATATTCCCTCTCTAATCTTTCTTGGCTTTCGTCACTGCCCCAATTGAGTACACGCGGGTCGCTTGCTGAATCTGTAAGGAGATAATCATAGTTGCCACCGTGATAATTGAAGATATTTAGTCCCCATTTTGGTCTATCAGTGTAGGCATGCAACCGTTGGCAAATATGAGGGAAAAGGTTATTCAGGGTATATACTGAAGCATCCTCTGGGATAAGGCTTATCGCCTGTTGTAGGTTTGTATGGTGTGAAGTTAATCGGGGCATATTCCTAGATAAAGCTATAGGGCTGGGGCTTAACACAAGGGCCATAACTACTGCATAAGGCAGCAATATACAGATGAATTTAGTACGGATATCTTTATTGCTCTTACTTTGTGTTGCCAGTAACCATTTAATCCCATAAATACTGGCAATAAACAGCCAGGGGATAAGTGGAGAGGCATATTGAAATCCAATGCCATATGTCGCCGTAATTCCTGAGAGAAGGTTTTGGGCAAAGATAGGAATACCAATTAGAAGAGCTGGAGGATTAAGTAAGGAGGTAAAAAGTAATGGACCAAACAGACAAAACAAATACAGTAGCTTGGTATTTACGTCCATGAAAAGATTTCCGAAGATGTTGTTATAGCCATAGAGAGTAAAAAAGGGATATTCACCTGAACCGAAGTGTGGAATAATGACATAAACTGCCAGCACGAAACATATAACCACGAATAAGGACAGACACGTTGGATAGATTATCTCTCGCCTCCTGAGCCGATTCCGCCAGTCTAAGCTGCTAGTACCCCTTCTCATCTCTATCCAGAGCCAATATAAACTCATGAATAAGACTATTAAGGCTACATTTTCCTTGCACATCATCGCCAGTACCGCTAATATTATGCCCCGTTTATAATGCTTCTTCTTGAACATATAAAAGCAAAACAGCAGGATAGGTATAGCCAAGGCCACAGGATGGAAGTCATGTTGATTAACCCCATGCAGCGCTGGGTAAAGAAGGTATAGTCCGGCGAAGACAACACCGAATTTAGCTCCAAGCTCATCCTTGGCTAACCAGTAGATAGGCAGGGCGCCTAGAGCCAAAACGAGTGTTTGTAATACCAATAGAGTTTCAGCTTGAGGGAAGATGGCATATAGCGGCAAGATAAAGAACAAGATTGGCTGGAAATGCAAACCGAAACTGGAGGCCCCTACACCAGGAGCGTATAGTATGCCGTGACCGTTGAGTGTTGTCCACAAATACTGCGTATATATGCCGAGGTCGTAGGCATGCGAGTTAAAGGTTTGGTGCTTAAGAATAGTAAAGTATGAGAAGTAGATGGTATAGATTATCATGAGGATAAGAACTATAAGGACAGGTCTTTGTTTAAACTTTTGTAATAACCTATTAATATTGTAGGTCATTGCTTGAAGCAAATTCTCAGTACCTCAGATGTTCTTTTTGGTGATGCACATTTAATCATAATCTATCATAATGGAGAAGCCATTGTCGAAGGGCAGACGTATTATATCGCCTGTAATTTGGCAGTCGTTTTCGGATAAATCGACTGCTAAAATGTTAGAGCCGGGCTAAATTTTTGTCAAGCCAGCGAATTTACTCATGATTATTATTACTGGAAGTGGTACTGCTGCCTTAAAAAAGTTATTGCCAAAAGGAAGCAGCATGACACGGGGCAGCATACGGGAATACGATTGAGTAGGGTGAAGGAGAAATTTCCCAGGTCATTAAGAGAAACAGTAAGAAACCTGAAGAATTATCCTCGGGGTAAAGGAATTATGGCAACAATTGTCTTAGATAATTTATAAGGTACTTTTGTCCTAGTACGATTTAGGTAGTAGTTCCTATTGACAAAGTATTAGTTTACCTCTTATGGTGGAGACGGTGTCTAATCTTGATAGCCGAGGATAGGGAACTGAAGCAAGATAAAGCTGCCGCATAAGCCAAGAGTGTAGCATTTATGAGTAACATTGACGTAATTGTGCCGGTGTACAATGAAGAAAAGTGTCTGGCAAAAAACATAGAGAAATTGCGCCAATTCCTCATCGAGAGTATGTCTTCTTATAGCTGTCGCATAGTTATCGTTGATAATGGCTCGATTGATGGTACTCTAGCTGAAGCCCGGGATATTTCTACACTGCATCCGGAGGTCACTTTTATGCACTTGGATAGAAAAGGTCGCGGGCACGCCCTGCGCGAGGCATGGCAGAAGAGTTCAGCAGATATCGTTTCTTATATGGATGCAGACCTCTCAACAGAGCTTAGCGATTTTCCCAGATTGGTTAGCGCCATTGCTCAGGATGGCTATGATATAGCTATAGGGTCACGCCACCTCCCTAGCAGCAGAGTGAAACGCTCTTTTAAGAGAAAGTCATTATCAGGGAGCTATAATCTACTCCTCAGGACTATGTTCCGTACCACATTTCGTGATGCCCAATGCGGCTTCAAAGCGCTGCGTAGAGAAGTTGCCAGTAAGCTTATACCCCTAGTCAAGGATCAAGCTTGGTTATTCGATACCGAGCTTCTCATCTTAGCTGAGAAGCAGGGTTACAGTATCAAAGAGATACCCGTAACCTGGACAGAGGATATGACTAGCACGGTGAATATTCCGCAAACTGTGGCTGAGGCTATTAAATGTCTGGTTCGACTGAGAAAGTCATGGCTATGATGATTAAGGTAAGTATCATAATTCCCACTAAAAACGGGGCGGATAACATTGGTGAGTGTCTACGAAGTGTATTCGAGCAAGATTTCGAAGAAGGCTTTGAAGTTCTGGTCATTGATTCAGGCTCGACAGATAGCACTTTGAATATAGTTCAGAGGTTTCCAATAAAGCTCTTCCAGATAAAGCCGGAGGAATTTAGCCACAGCGCTACCAGAAACTACGGCGTAGAATTGGCACAGGGTGAATATGTAGTTTTCTTAACTCAGGATGCTACGCCGTTGAACAACCTCTGGCTCAGAAGGATTACCGATAACTTCAAAGACCCTGAAGTGGTCGGTGTGAGTGGTAGGCAAGTGCCTAGGGAGGATGCTGCTCCTATGGAGCGTCATTGGCTAAGCTACTTTTACCCATCGGACAAGAGGATTGTATGCATTCCTGGGAAGTCTAATAACGTAAGAGAGGGCTACTACTACTTTTTCTCAGACGTGAATTCCGCTATGAGGAGAAAGATGCTTCTAGAACATAAATTTCCCGAGAATATCATAATGGCAGAAGATAAGGCTTGGTGCCGTAAGGTGCTTCTCGCCGGCTACACGGTAGTATATGAGCCCGAAGCCATTGTTTGTCACTCCCATCATTACAGCCTTAAGAGAGCCTTTAAAAACTCTTTTAGTGGAGGGATGGCCTATGCCCAGTTTTGCGAACGTCCCGAGGAATTTCAGTCGCTTTTCTTTATTAAGCAGAGCTTGCAATACTTTTTTAGTGAGATGCGGTTTCTGGCTACAAGTGGACATATCAGATACATACCTTATGCCGTGGTTTATGATATTATGAAATATATCGGCAGGTTCCTGGGAAGGCAATCTGACTATCTTCCCCACTTCTTGAGGGTCAGATTCGGCCAGTGAGGTGAGGCGCTGGTATATAATTATGAGGCATACTAATTCTAGGTTCAAATTGAAATGAGAAAGGAGACGAAATAATGAGGCAATATCCCCTAGAAGGCGTCAGAACCTATGAGCTTAACATATTGCCCGATGAGCGGGGTTTTTTTGCCGAAGCTTTAAGGCAGGACTGGAAGGAATTTATTGATGAATGGATAACGCAGGTCAACTTGAGCTATAGCTATCCTGATATGGTCAGAGCTTGGCACAAACATCTTCGTGGACAAGTCGACTACTTCCTGGTATTGAAAGGGGCTATGAAGATTTGTGGCTATGATGAAGAGACCAAGAGGCTTGCGGAGGTTATTGCCAGTGGTGAAAAACTGGCATTGGTAAGGATACCAGGGCACTACCTGCATGGAACAAAAACCATTAGCAGTGAGCCCTCATTAACAGTTTACTTCGTAAACAGGCTCTATGATTACAAAAACCCAGATGAAGAGCGACGACCATGGAACGACCCTGATATTATTCCTTCGGAGATAAACGGTAACAAAAGTGACCCCAGGGTAAATCGACCCTGGGACTGGTTTTATCCTCCCCACAAATAAAAGAAGGAGGAGTAATAGATGAAGGTTTTAGTAACTGGTGGCGCAGGTTTTATTGGTAGTAATTTCATCCACTATATTCTTAAAGAGCATCCCCAGTGGGAAGTAACCAACTTGGATAAGCTAACCTACGCTGGAAATCTGGACAACTTGAGAGATGCTGAAACCGAACCAAGATATCATTTTATCAAGGGTGATATAGCTGACAGGGAATTAGTGGACGGACTATTGAGGCATGGTTATGACGCCATTATAAATTTTGCCGCCGAATCTCATGTTGACCGAAGTATCCTTGACACTTCACCTTTTATTGAAACCAATATTAAAGGCACTCAGGTACTCCTCGAAGGCGCCAGGCAATATCATATAGAAAGATTCATCCAAGTATCTACTGATGAAGTTTATGGCTCTATAGAAAATGGTAGTTTCAGTGAGCTATCACCCTTGTCGCCTAACAGTCCCTACGCAGCCAGCAAGGCTGCTGCTGACCTTTTAAGTCATGCTTACTTCCAGACTTACCATGTGCCAGTAATCATTACCCGTAGCTCCAATAACTTTGGACCGTACCAGTTTCTTGAAAAGCTTATTCCATTAGCAATTACCAATGCCCTGGAAGACAAACCAATCCCTGTTTACGGTGATGGCTTGAATATAAGAGATTGGATTTTCGTAGTCGACCACTGCCGGGCTTTGGACATAATTATTCAAAAAGGGGAGGATGGCCAAATATATAATATTGCAGGCGGTAGTGAGAAAACTAATCTGGAGCTTGTATACCAGCTTCTGGGGCTGCTCAACAAGCCGAAAAGCCTGATAACCTTTGTCAGTGACCGCCCCGGTCATGACCGCCGCTACGCTCTAAACATTACCAAGATCACGGAGAGGTTGGACTGGAAGCCAGAATGTTCTTTCGACGAAGCCCTGTCTGTTACTGTTGACTGGTATCTAGGTCACAAGCCTTGGTGGCTTCGGATTAAAAGTGGCGAGTATGCCAAATATTATGACAGGATATATTTGCATAGATGAAAGTCTTGGTCATCGGTGCCAATGGGCAACTGGGCACTGACCTATGCCGAGCCCTCCATGATTTGGAAGTTATTCCGCTAACTCATGATGACATCGAAATCACTGATATAGAATCCATCAAGGAGGTCTTCAATAAACATGAGCCAGACACAGTCATAAACACCGCCGCTTATGTCCGGGTCGATGATTGCGAGACCGACGAGGAGAAAGCCTTCCTGGTAAACGCTATTGGAGCCAGAAATATAGCAGTGGTTACCCAGGAACTCGGTGCTAAGCTGGTGCACATTAGCACCGATTACATTTTCGGTGGGGAGAGTGACTCCCACACTACCCCATATACTGAGTTCGATACACCTGTTCCCCTTAATATTTATGGCAAATCCAAGTTAGCCGGCGAGGATTTTGTTCGGCATCTTTGCCAGAGGCACTTCATTATCAGGACTTCAGGACTTTTTGGTGTTGCTGGCTCAAGCGGCAAGGGTGGTAATTTTGTAGAGACTATGCTAAGACTGGGCAGAGAACGAGATGAACTAAGGGTAGTAAGTGACCAAGTCTTCTCGCCTACCTATACTAAGGATTTAGCCAGAAAAATAGCCCAGCTTATCAACACCGAATATTATGGCATATTCCATATCACCAATAAAGACACCTGCTCGTGGTATGAATTTACCAAAGAGATACTGAGTCTAGCCGGCCTAAAAACTCCTGTCGTTCCCATTACCTCAGACCAGTATCCCCAGAAAGCTAGACGACCCCGTTTTTCAGTGCTGGACAACTATCGCTTGAGACTCCTGGGCATGGATGACATGAGGAGTTGGCGGGAAGCTCTCAAGGACTATATGAAAGAAAAGGGTCATCTGAAGTAGATATGGTTAACACAGCCGAGGTGATCATTATCAGGTCAGGCTTGTAGGCAGAATTATGGCTGAGCTAGTCCTGAAGGTAAAAACAGTTCTGGATATTTCTTGTCTGGCTTTGGACAGATTTAAGGAACCGGTTTACCAAATGGAGAGGTGCTTTATTTAAGGGATTGCTGATTAGCCCATGCAACCACAGTGACGCAGGGCCCATTTTGCCCTTGTGGATTATTTTCTAGAATTTTAAGCCTTGTGAAACCATACCGCTTAAGCATATCCTGAAGTGACTGAAAAGTGAGCCAAAAAGACTTTAGCGAGAGCCCACTGAGTGAATCTTCAAGCCCCTGCTTATAATACCACCAACCCCAAAACCCGTTGACCACTTGGTCTGCTTTGTCGTCGGCTACATAATGTGTCCAAATGAATAATTTTTTGGTTACGGCTCTTATTTTGTCAATCAGCTTCCATGGCTGCGGCATATGATACAAAACGCCACTACAGAAGACAGCATCAAATTGTCCAAACTTGGATAGGTCGCATGTTTCTAGATCTGCCAGAACAAATTTGACATTTTTTATTCCGAGTACTCGCTGAGCAAATTTGGCTCGCTCAATATTGCTTTGTCTGCCCTCTATACCGAGCACCTGTATACCTGGGCGCTTTGCCAATTGAAATGTTTGCCCGCCCTCCAAGCTGCCTAAATCAAGAATTGCACGTGCCTCAGGAAAACTGTTTAAAAACCAAGGGATACGTACGTCATCTTCAAAGGACCTTTCTCCACCATGAGGCTTACCATGAATGACAAATTGGGTAATCCAAGAACCTAGCTTGGCGAATTCTTTTTCAAGCCAAAATGGGTCATAGGATTTATAAGCCAGTAAGCGCTCGACAACAGGGTCATCGTGGTCACTACTCGTAGCAGTAACTTCGGATGCCCAAGCCTGAAGTCGCTGGTAATCACTATGTAGCACCTCTGGGAACTCTGCCTGTAGGTCAGACCTCAGGTTGTATAAT
>DUFC01000036.1 GCA_011191875.1 Dehalococcoidia bacterium
GAAAATCACCAGCACCAGCAGGGCGAAGACCAGCACTGAGGTAACAATCTCCTTGGTCCTGAACTCGGCCAGAATATCCTTCCAGAATATGGCGAGAATTTTGGTAAACACTTTGTTCACTTACCTATCCCCGTGCACTGGTCATAGATTTGCTTAAAGTTCAGTGTGTCTACCTCATGTTTGGATGCCTGATATACGATTTTGCCTCTGTCAAGAATAATTACACTATCACCCAGTTCTAATCCACGCTCCAGATTATGGGTGGTCATCACTACAGTACGACTACCGGTATTGATACTGCCCAACGCATCTCTTATCACGGTAATAGCATGCGGGTCGAGACCAACCTCAGGCTCATCAAGTAATAGTATTGAAGGATTATGGAGGACAGCACGAGCAATAGAGGCTCTCTGCTGCAAGCCGCGCGAGAGCGTGCCTACCCGGTCATACAGGCGAGACTCAAGCTGCACCCAGGATACCACTTCACGGATTTTCGGCTCCAAATCCGGGACATCGTACATTTTGCCGTAGAACTTAAGGTTTTCATAAATAGTAAGGTCATCATAAAGGAAGGTTTGATGGCTGACCAGACCTATCTTGCGCCTGCTTTGTGCCGGTTTGTCACGTATATCAATACCGTCCAGCCGTACACTGCCGGCGGACGGCTTGACCAGGGTAGACAGTATCTTGACCAGGGTCGTTTTCCCTACCCCGTTGGGACCGAAGATGACAAGATGCTCACCCCTGCTTACCTTCAGGTCAATACCTCTCAGGGCATAACGGTCTCCGAATGATTTGGTCAATCCCCAAGCTTCAATAGCCCACGAAGAAGCTGTAACCTCTTCATTCATTGGTTTTTTCGCTCCTCCCTTTTTTCAACAGGTAAACAGCAATACCAACGATTACTACAGCTACGATAACCCAGAGGATTACAAAATGCAGCCCGCCACCTCCGGACAAATTGGAAAGACGAATGTTTATCACGGTACCACGAGGCAGGTTTTCTCCCCGGAAGTGTATGAAGTACTCTCCAGTATCGGTAGATACCGGTTCGGCTGGTGCCAACTGGGTAACTGTAACCTCAATGCCTTCGCCACCTACCATGAGTGCGTAGCTGTCCATCGAGTAGTCAATTTCCAGAGGGATGGTAAGCTCACTTGAATCCGGTTTAGCCAGCCTGTAAGAGTAGACAAGCTGTCTCTCACCGGGGGGAAAAGGCACAAGATAGGTAACCCTATTACCGCCCAGAAACTGATAGTCCGGCATCAATTCCTGAGGAGCTTCGAAGTTGTATGCTCCTGCTGGTAGTGTGAAGACCAGCACACCCTCTGTCCCTACATATGTCCTGTCTCCGTCATTTACCAGCCAGAAGACTTCAGTTATCTTTATGCTTTCTTCCTCAACATTTATTATATTATGGGCTAACCCGATGCTTATTGACTCGTCACTGGTAGTAGCATCGCAGACCCCAACCTCTACATATGCCGTCGTCTCCCCGGATTCAAAAGCAACTGAATAGTAATAATTAACCTCCATGTATTTCACCGAGACCAGATATATATGCTCCGTGGCAACATCGTCAAACTGGAATTTACCTTCCTCGTCGGTTTTTGCGGTTCTTGTTTCTGCCATCATGCCATCTACGTATGTAATCAGGGTAACCTCTATTTCGTCTACGCTGCTGCCCCCTTCAGTGCCATTGATAACCTGCCCGCTGATTACCCCGTCGGCTGATTCCTGAGCGAGGGCTGTTACCGGTAACCCAGATATCAATAAGATTAATAGTATGGCAATAAGACGGCGCATAATTACCCTTCAACTCTATATAGCTGTTTCCCCTTTGAGGAAAAGGCGATGGCTCCTCCCAGTAAGAAGAACCCTCCCCCCACCCATATCCAGACAATCAGAGGATTCACCAGAACACGAAAAGTAGCTGACTTATCATTAGGGTCGTAACCCGTCCAAACCAGGGAGATGAATAAGTCCTCAGCCGGTGTGGTGCGCACCGCTACTTCGGCAAAGTAGTCCTGAAATCCGAACCAGTAATCGTAACTCGGATGCATAATTCCTACCAGACGGCCATTCCGGTCTACTAACATGGAAGCAATAGCACTCACCTTCATGTTATCTTGCTTCAGCATCAACTCATCATAGGTTAATGTATAGCCGCTAATATTCATCGACTCACCGGTATTGAGCGTCGCCGTTTTCTCAATGCTGTAGAAAGAGGAGGCAATGACACCGAGGGTAATGAGAATAATACCGATGTGAGTAAGAAAGCCACCGTACCGCGCACGGTTACTGTTAAGAAGGGAAAGGAACGCCCGGATGCAGTTTTCTTTTCTGGTACGTTGCCGGGCTCTTGTTCCCCGGTACCATTCTAGACAAATGGTGAATAGAGGTAAGCCACATATCATTACTGCTGCCGCATACCAGTTACCTATACCGGAAATCAATATGACGATGGCGATAACCATGATAGCCAGAAGAGTATATAAGAAACTCCGTTTAATCGAATGCCAAGCCGATTTTCCCCAGCCAAGCAGAGGACAAACTCCCATAAGGAACACAACGACGAGCATAATTGGCCCACAGACACAGTCAAAGAAACTGCGGTCTATAACTATCTTCACCCCAGCCACTGCCTCGACTATCCGGGGCAGTACCGTACCAGTAAAGATAACCAAGACAAGAACAACCAGAATAATATTAGTAAGAAGGAAGGCGCCTTCTTTGGAGATGAGAGACGACGGTTTTTTCTCCTTCTCAAAACTTCTGTGGCGAATGTAGAGTAACGCCAGTGAGCTTATTAGTGTCACCAGAATGGCAGCTAGAATATAGGGCGGAAATGGTGAGCCGTAGAAGCCGTGCAGGGGAGACTCGATACCACCGTGAGTAATAAAGGGACTGAGCAAGGTGAAGGCAAAAGTGAATATGATGAGACAAAAACCCCATGTCTGCAGATAATTTCTCTGGCTTCGCATGGCAATTGAGTGGAGAAAGGCAGTCCCCAGTAACCAAGGCATCAGCCCAACATTCTCCACGGGGTCCCAAGCCCAATACCCCCCCCAGCCCAACTCATTATAAGACCACCACATGCCCACCAGGTTGCCCAACCCTAGTGTGCACCAGGCAAAGATTGTCCAGCCGCGGACCCTGAGACTCCATTCAGCACCGGTACTGCGGGTGATAAGTGATGCCATAACCAGTGCGAACACGACAGCAAAACCGGCAAACCCCAGGTATAGTAAAGGAGGGTGAATCAGCATACCGAAGTTCTGCAGTAAAGGATTTAAGCCAAAACCGTCAACAGGGGGAGACGGATGTTTTGCAAATACGTTTACTCCAAATGTAACCAAGGCCAGAAAGAATATCTCAACGATTGCTAATATAGAAAGTGCGTAAGCCTTACCCGGCTGGTGATTATCTCTTTTCTGAAGAACCAGCAAGGCGGCAAACAGAGAAACCAGCCAACCCCAGAAGAAAATTGAACCGGCTTTATCGGCATACAGGGCACTTAGTGTATAGACAGCGGGCATGTTCTGGCTGGTATGTTCAGCTACAATCTTAACGCTGAAATCCTTGGTGATAAACGCGTATAAAATGATGGCTAACGCCAGTGTGAATAAACCAAAAACAGCAAGGATACTACTTCGGGCGCTTGCCACCAGGCGTCTGGAGCCAACCCTGACACCAATCACTGAAGCTGCTGCCGAGAATATAGCTACCAGGAGAGCTATTACTAAAACGATGTACCCTATTTCTGTCATCTATAAGACTAATCTTCGGGTTCATACTTGGAAGGACACTTCAATATAAGTTGACTCGCACGAAATATCTTCCCTGAATCATATTTCCCATCGACTAATATATCTGAGCCTGCCTTGAAGCCACTGGGTTTAGCACCATTGTATATAACTGACAGGGTTTTACCACCCTCAGTAATGGCAAATCTGAGTTCAAGGTCTTCAGCGCTCCAGTCTATTGAATCTCCAACAACCTTACCAGCCACTCGAACATGTGTATCATAGAATTGATCGCCCTTATCAACGAACTCGCTCACGGTAAGATAGTAGCTAACCGAGCTTCCCAAGCTCAGGAAAAGTAGGTAGCCAACTACCAGAACTAAGATACCCCCCCCGATGAGAAACCTCTTTTTCACATCCTCTACGCTTCCTTGACCTGAACTTGGTTCACCTTTGCCTAGTCTACTCCGGCAGCAATTATAGTGTCAACCAACGAGCCAGGGCTTATACAACAAGGTACCATGTGAGGAAAATTTGTTTGACGGGGAGACTTGTCTATTGGGTACTTACCGGGCAACTAATTTCTTGCATTCTGAGCTAGTTCATACTCTTGACATAGTATACTCCCGTGTGGTATATTGCCCGCAGGATTTACGCATTAGATTTAATATGGATAGCCGCTGTTTCTATTTATCTAATCATTGGTTCAAGTTTGGTATTAGCTATGCTCTAATGCTTACCAATGTTTAATCGGATACTATAATTAAATTGAGGAGGAACAGATGCAAATGAAACCCTGGATAAAAGTAATTGCCGTAATAAGCCTGATCTTAGCTCTAGCCGCCGTACCACTGCTCAGCGCTTGCGGTGGTGGAGAAGAGCCACCACCACCTCCGCCGCCACCACCTCCACCACCTCCAGTAGTAGAGTTTGAGGTGGTTAAGGATGCTGTTGCGGCATACCTGGCAGACCCAGCCGGGAATATGAATGCTGCCGACCTATTCATGATGATTGCCGAAGATAATGCTCCGTATATTGTCAGTATTCGCAGTGCGGCGGATTATGCTGCTGGGCATATCCCCGGTGCAGTTAACAAAGGGTTTGGTGACCTGACGACGCTCTCCATGGATGAGGATATTCTGATATATTGCTACACCGGGCAGTCAGGTTCCATGGCAATCGCCGTACTCGGCGTTCTGGACTACGATGTCCAGAATCTACTGCACGGAATGTGCTCCTGGAGCTCAGACGCGGCGGTCACCGCTGGCGCGTGCTTCGACGCCACAACAGTCGTGGGTAATCAAGTTGAGACCACAGCCAACGTGCCCACAGAAACTTATGATTTTCCAGAGCTGGAGAACACTACTTCAACCGATTCAGATGAGATCGTAGAGGCTGCGGCGGCAACGGTTTCACCCAAATACATCACAGCCGCTGACCTGAACATGAAGATTGCTGAGGAAGAGGACATGACCATCATCAGCTGTCGCAGTGCAGCAGATTACGCTAATGGGCATATCCCCGGTGCAATCAACATTGGATTGAGCAGTCTAGCTGAAAATCTGGACAAACTCGACCCTGATTTGCCGATCTATGTATATTGTTACACAGGACATACAGCCGCCCAGGCAACAGCTTTGCTGAATATGCTGGGGTACGATGCTTATAGCTTGAAGTATGGTATGTGCTCCTGGTCTACGGATGAGACGGTTACCGCTGGTAAGTGTTTCGATGCCGCAGGAGTTGTGGGTTATGCGGTTGAACAGTAAAAACCCCGTTTTTACGGAGTTTTTATATGAACCCTATTACCCTGACAAGTAGAAAGAATATATAATAGAGGATTTTACGAGTAACTGAGTAACAGTAACTAAGAAATAGGAGTGACAGATGAAAAGGTTATTGTTCGCTGTTATCGGAGTACTCATTCTAGTTACAATCGTAGCTGTTGGCTGCGTTGTAGAGGACGGTGTTGGTCCAACCCCAGATGAAGGGGAAGGGGTAGTATCTTCCTGCGTTACTTGCCACAGCGATAAAGACCTTCTCAAACAAACAGTAACCATAGTGGAGGAGGAGAAGTCTGAAGAAACCTCTGGCGAAGGCTGAGGGGGCGAGTTACCTCCGTTGGAGGTATGGCAAAAGGTCTTCCTGAAAGATGCCGACTTCATTCAGAGTACTCATGGTAAGGTAGGTTGTGTTATCTGCCACGGCGGCGATAGCCGTATTGAGGATAAAGAAACCGCCCATGTGGGGATAGTAGCCGACCCTTCTGAGGCAAATTGCAATACCTGCCATAAAGACATTGCTCATGTGAATGATATCAGCCTGCATACCTCGCTCGGCGGGTTTATATCTGTTCTTGAAGCCAGAGGAGGAAACCTGGAAGAGGATTCCCCACTGGCCGAAGCTTTTGAAAACCACTGTCAGCAATGCCACACATCATGTGGTCAATGTCATGTCAGCCGACCGGATGAGTTAGGCGGTGGCTTTATTTCCGGGCACGAGTTCCGGGAGACTCCCTCAATGCAGTATAATTGTATTGCCTGCCATGGTTCTCGTGTTGGTGCCGAATACTTAGGGGAAAATGCTGGGATTCCGGCTGATGTCCACTGGACGAAGGCCACTATGACCTGCACCAAGTGTCACAGTCAGGAACTCCACGGCTCAGATCAATCCGTAGACACCAGATATGGAAATCCAGTTGCGGTGAATTGTGAAGACTGCCACCAAGATGTCTGGACCAACACAGCAGGTAATCCCCAGCATGAGCAACACCTAGGTGACCTCTCCTGTCAGGTCTGTCACTCCTTACCTTACAAAAACTGTTATAGCTGCCACGTAAATATCGACCAGAAGGGACTGCCCAGTCGTATCAGTGACCCATCTGAAATGCACTTCGAAATCGGATATAATGCGTTACGGTCATCTGAAAATCCTTATAAATATGTGGTACTACGTCATCCACCAGTCACCGCCAGCACATTCGATTATTACGGAGAGAATCTCTTGCCCAACTTTGATGCGGTACCAACCTGGAAGTACGCCACACCGCACAACATCCAGTTGAAAACTCCCCAGAACGAGAGTTGCAATTCCTGCCACGGTAATAGAGACCTGTTCTTAACTGAGGACGATGTAAGTCCGGCTGAGAGTGAAGCAAATAAGGATATCATAGTGCCTGAGATTCCCGCTCCTCGCCCTGGTGAGTAAATTCAGAACGCACTGTTGGATATTTAAGGAGTAGATTTGCAACTAAACCGAAGAGATTTCTTAAAAGCTTCCGCCGGGGTGGGGGGGTTGGTGTTGCTACAACCAGCGGTTCTAGCCGCTACTAATGAATTTCCAAACACGTCAGCACCTCAGTCAGATATAGCAATGTTGGTGGATGCCTCCAAGTGCATTGGCTGCTGGTGGTGTTATGCCGCTTGCAAGAATTACAATAAGTTGCCGGAGACCATCAAACCCGACCCAGAGCAAGCACCTGAGCTAAGTCCTGATGTCTGGACAACGCTGCATACTACAAAGAGGGACGGTGAATGGATTTTCAGAAAGCAGGCCTGCAATCACTGTACTGACGCCGCCTGCGTTGAGGTTTGTCCTACAGGAGCTCTGAGCCGCAACAAGCTGGGTTTTATTCAGTATGACAAGGATAAGTGTTCTGGCTGTGGGTACTGTGCTGAGTTCTGTCCATTTGGTGTGCCGCAGTTAGATTCCAACAAGCTTACTGGTGCTGCCGTGATGGATAAATGTACTTTCTGTATAGAGCGCGTTACTAATGACCAGCAGCCCGCCTGTGCTGAAGCCTGTCCTACAGGGGCAATAAAATTTGGGAGGCGCTCTGAACTGCTTGAGGAAGGTAAACAGCGGGTCGCAGAATTGAACAACATAAGTTCTAAAGGTTATCTTTATGGTGAGAATGAACTGGGGGGACTGCATGTAATGTATGTGCTTGATGACTCCCCTGAATCATACGGTCTTCCCGCTGCCCCACAAGTACCACCCACGAGTATAGTACGCAATGTTTTCCAGTGGGTTGGCATTGGTGGATTAGTGGCAATAGTCGCTGGTTTTGGACTGAACTACATTATAGCCCGGGAAGCAAAAATTACCAGCGAACTGCCGGGTAAGGAACAAATGGGGAGGGGGAAGAGAAATGGGTGAGCCGCGAGTAGTTGAACGTTTTAAGAAGCGGACAATCTGGTTTCACTGGATACACACAGCGGCGTTCCTGGTACTGATAGTCACCGGTGCAATTCTGTTTATTCCCGGACTTGGCAGCGCAGCTGCCGGTGGTCTTACCAGGCTTATCCATCGTATTGCAGTGGTCTTTTTCGTCGGTTTGCCAGTAGTCTACTTTGTGTTCAATCCTAGAATGTCACTCCACTTCATAAAGGAGACTTTGACCTGGGGTAAAGATGATTTAGATTGGGCAAAGGTAGCACCCCTTTACTACTTTGGTGGTGATGAAGAAAAGATGCCACCACAGGGGCATGTGAACACCGGGCAGAAGATGTGGCAATTTGTTGTTCTAGGCACAGGCATACTCTTTTTGGTTACAGGTTTTGTGATGTGGTTCTTCAAAGGCAGCGTGGCACCAGGCATCTTTCAGTGGTGTGTGGTTGTCCATGATATTGCCTTTATTCTAGCCTTTCTCATGCTGCTGGTGCACATTTACCTGGGTATAATTCATCCCAGAATGACGGAATCACTCCGCTCAATGTGGGATGGTAAAATCTCCAAAAAATATGCCAGCAGCCATTATGGTAAATGGTATGATGAAATTTCCGCGAGCGAAAAATAGCAGTTAAGGCAACACTTCTAGAAAGTAAAAGGTTTAACATTACCGCTTAATCTCACCGAATCTACTTGAGAATCCGCACCCGCCTTCATATGACTACTACCCTTATCACAGAATCCAGAGCAGCCATATCGGTTTCGCTGCTTTGGCGAAAGCAGAGCTTCAAAAAAGAAATTGGAGGCGACGAGCGGATTCGAACCGCTGAATAAGGGTTTTGCAGACCCCCGCCTTAACCACTTGGCTACGTCGCCTCTTTCACCCGTAAAAATTTCCAATTTTCACGAGAACCCTATTCAATTGGAGCGGAAGACGAGATTCGAACTCGCGACCCTCTCCTTGGCAAGGAGATGCTCTGCCACTGAGCCACTTCCGCATTACCCTTAGTGCCGAGGGGGAGATTTGAACTCCCACGAGCTTGCGCTCACTAGCCCCTCAAGCTAGCGCGTCTACCGCTTCCGCCACCTCGGCTATAATCTGGCAGGAGTGGGAGGACTCGAACCCCCGACCTGCGGTTTTGGAGACCGCTGCTCTAGCCAACTGAGCTACACTCCTATCCCAAAAATTCATTTTATCACAACTTATTATAAAAGTGTAGCATAACCGGGGTAGCTCAAAGGCAATGGCGGGCTATTGTAACCGGAGAAAAAGCAACCCAAATCCTCATTCATTAAAGTGGTATCGATTACATGTCAGCCTACAAGGGGGCGGTATTCTTTCCTAATAAACTTCGTGGTATAATCAAGGTAAATAAAGAGCAACCAAGAAGGAGGTCATTATGTTAGATTGGTTTATGGAAACAGGAATACGAATTGCGGTAATTATAGTAGTCGCTTTAATCCTATTTGTTATATTGCGTTTTACATTACCCTTGATAGTTAAACGATTTGTATCACGCAGAATGGCAGGCGACATAGAGGCAGAAATAAAGAAGAGGACCGATACTTTATCCTCAATATTGATTAATATTGTAGGAATTATTATCGCTATCATCGCTATTCTTACCATACTTCCTGAGTTTGGTGTGAATATTACTACATTGATAGCTGGTTTAGGTGTCGGTGGTCTAGCTATTGCATTTGCTGCCCAAAACTTGGTTAGGGACTTTATCACTGGTTTCTTCATACTGCTGGAAGACCAATACAGGGTAGGCGATGTAGTAGCCGTTGCTGGTATCGCCGGGCTAGTTGAAGAGATAGCCTTACGACGCACAATACTCAGGGATTTGGACGGTGTAGTTCATTCTGTTCCGAATGGTAAGGTTGAAATCTCAAGCAACATGACAAAGAAATTCTCACGGGTGAACTTGGACATATCTGTTGGCTATGGAGAAAACCTGGACCGAGTTATTGAAGTCATCAACGCTGTTTGCTATGAAATAGCTGAGGACCCGAAATGGAAACCAGACTTAATAACTACCCCAGCAGTAGTTAGAGTAAATAATTTAGGAGATTCTGGTATTGACATCAAGATAATGGGAGATACAAAGCCATCACGACAATGGGATGTTATGGGGGAATTACGGCTTCGTATCAAAAAGACCTTTGATAACCAGGGAATTGAAATTCCCTGGCCACATACGAAAGTCTATTTTGGCAATACACCCGCTACTACCAATGAAAACTAGCAACGGTCTAGAGTTGCTTGGGTATTGACAGTTCATATGTATCTTGAATATGATTAGCGTACTTATTACCAGTAAAGGAGGACACTATGGGAATTCCACAAATCAGCGGACTTATTGGTGGTATCCTAGCTATTCTTGCGGGAATCATTGTGCTGATTAAGCCCAAGATACTAGTTTGGGTAGTGGGCATTTACTTAATTGTATTTGGAGCCTTTGCTGTTTTAGCAGCTCTGGGTATAACCTAAGTTCTGCTCATTCACGGCAAGAAATACCTGGGATACAATCGACTAAAAGAACTTAGACTTTCTACCACCACAATGAAATAGTCTGTGCAGGAGTTTTTTCCCCATCGGCATACTTATACGGATAGAAGGACGAATATCCCGATGTTTGTTCAATAGTGTCCATATGCAACAATTTTGCATTATGTATGATGAATAACAGAAAGCTGAGACACAGTCACCTATCCACCATTACCGCCGCCATCTCCCGCTTCATCACCTTCATTGGTATCTGGCAAGCTTCGGGGCGTCGAACTGTATTGTTCAGTATCAATTTTCTCCATATCTTCCCCGCAACAGACTAAGGTACCACCTCCAATCTTAGTTACTGTCACCTCATTTCCACATATGTTGCACCTGTATTTTTCCCCTATTTTCTCGACTGCCATAATAAAACCTCCTCATGTTGAGCTAACGGGGATGCGTATTTCCATTGTCTGCTTCTCGCTCGGCATATCAAAGACGGAAAGATAGACCTCTTCGGAAGGACCGCAGACCCTGAATCCTTCACGTTTTATCCATTCCTCGAGACGCTCGTATGACGAACCGGCCTTACGATAAGAACCTCTATGCAGAATACTGGCTATCCTTGTTTCCGGTAAGTTCCTTACGCCAGCACCCATCTTATCATCACTCGATTCTGGTGTATTTGTTGGGACAGGATAGAAGACTTCCCATTTGAGATCTTGTATGCTGACTTCGTTCGGTGTGTTGTAGTAGACGCCAGAAGCAGGGCCTACCGCCCTCAACGAAGCTTGGGACATGTATTTATTCAGTCTCTCGAGCATTTCTGGAAGCTGACGCCACGAGCCCCTACACTGAAGATACACGATGGTTCTTGGTGGTATTTCTTTAAATGTGATGTCTTGTATAACCATACATAATAGTGTGTATCGAAATTATTCTACTCTATCAGCTTGAACATTCTTTTTGGTGCACCACAGACAGGGCATTTCTCGGGAGCTTCTCCTTCTACCGTATTACCGCAATACTGGCAGACATAAAAGGGCTTGAGTTCCATGGTCTCGCCCTTATCGAGCCTGTTGAGGGCGTCCTGATATAGACCGTGGTGTATTTCCTCTACCGTATTTGCCAGGTCGAAACTATCGACTGCTTTCTTCTCACCCTCGGTTTCTGCTTGCTTAATGAAGGCAGGATACATCTCGGTAAATTCGTGGTCTTCACCACCGATGGCGGTAAGCAGGTTCTCCCTGGTTGATTTTATCCCCTGCATAACTTTTAGGTGGTTTCGAGCGTGTGCCGTCTCGGCATCAGCAGCAGCACGGAATAACCGTGCTATTCGTTTCTGACCTTCTTCCTCAGCTTTCTCAGCGAAGAACAGGTACTTACGATTAGCTTGGCTTTCTCCTGCGAAAGCGAATTCTAGATTATCCTTCGTTTTATTCAAAGCTATCCTCCTGCTAGAATACTTCAATTACTATTTTACAGGCAATCACAAACGATATGCAATTCGTGTGCTTAGTATATGAAGTAAGAGGCGTAATCACCAATCACAGGAAGTAGACTCTGAGAGACCAGCACATATGTAACAGAAGTCCGGACTGTTACATCCACAAAGATGTACCGAATCGTGCACTATGGAAAGTTATTTTGTATCCTTTGAGTTTTAGAATTATTGAAGCTGAAGAGAAGTAATGCTAAAATCAATTTATTAGTAAAGTTAAAGGAGGAGACGGAAATGAGCATTCAAGTAGGTAAAGAGGCACCTAGCTTTGTTGCCAAAGCATACCACGAGGGCACAGCCAAGGAGATTAGACTCTCTGATTACCGGGGCAAATGGGTCATGCTTTGCTTCTACCCTGCCGACTTTACTTGTGTCTGACCGACAGAACTGTCGGCAGTTGCCGTCAAGTATTCCGAGTTTCAAGAACTAGAAGTACAAGTACTAGCGATCAGTGTAGACAGCAACTTCTCACACAAAGTGTGGCAAGAAGTGGAGCTCTCTAAGATGGTGGAGGGTGGCATCCCTTATCCCATGATTTCTGACCCTGGGGGGAAGATAGGCAGCCTATATGGAGTTTATAATGAGGAAAAAGGGGTAGATGTTCGTGGCCGTTTTCTCATCGACCCGGAGGGGATGGTTCAAGCAATGGAGGTTTTAACGCCACCTGTAGGGAGGAATGTAGCTGAGGTTCTGCGGCAATTGAAAGCCTTCCAACACCATCAGAGAACGGGCGAACTCATGCCTTCTGGTTGGCAACCAGGGAAACCGACCTTACCTCCAGAGTCAGAGACGCTAACGAGAGCTGGCCACGTTTGGGAGATTTGGAAGACAGATATGGCATTCTAAAATATGCGACCATGCTCGTCCAACAAAGCTTTGAACGCTGCGTACTTGTAGCGAATACAGAATGATGCAGTTGCGTAGCATCAAGCTGTATAAACAAGTGACAGAATAGCATTATGTCACATTAGACAGCAGGAAGACTTCGAAAGAGCAAATCTGCGTGGTACCCCTGGCGCGACTCGAACGCGCGACACGCGGTTTAGGAAACCGCTGCTCTATCCACTGAGCTACAGGGGCATATTATGGTGGAGATAGGGGGATTCGAACCCCCGACCTCTGCGATGCGAACGCAGCGCTCTCCCTATTGAGCTATATCCCCACATTGGTAAATTATAGCATACAAGGGCTTATTTATTAACCCTGCCTCCTGCCAAGGTTTTTTAGCAACCTCTTTCTTCCCACCCCAGACTGGTATTTGGGGGCTGCGCCCCCAATCCCCCACTCCTTATTCAGGAACTAAATCACTAGTAGTTTTTACAAATGACCTTATAGAAATTTTCCCGATGTCGCTCAGATAGACTGAGGACGCTATGTCACCCGGAATGCGGCACATCTTATCCTCGCTTCTCTGTCATTGCTGTTCTCTTTTTCTCCGTCAATGCGAGTCGTTCGCCCCTTGGTGAAGGATAAAGGACGTACCAATCCTGCCGCTTCCCCTACTCCGAGATTGCTTCAGGGCTGATGCCCCATACAATGACGAAGAGGGAGTGTCATAAATATCACCAATCACCTGAACGAGAACAATTCCTTGTCAGTCACCGACAACACTGCTATACTAAATACACTAGTTGATAAAGATGAGACAAGCTGTGAATTACGAGACTATTATCGGATTGGAGGTGCATGCTCAGCTACTGACCAAGAGTAAGATGTTCTGCCGGTGTAGTGCTGACTATACCAATGCCCCGCCAAATACCCTTGTCTGCCCGGTATGTCTGGGTATGCCTGGCGTCTTACCTACCATCAATCAGCAAGCAGTAGAATATACTATAATGACAGCTATAGCCCTGAACTGTACTATCTCTGATTATACCAAGTTTGACCGCAAGAACTATCCCTATCCCGACCTGATGAAGGGCTATCAGATTTCCCAGTATGATGCTCCCTTTGGGTATGGTGGCTGGCTCGTTATTGAAGTTAATGGTAAGAAGAAGATAGGTATAACCCGTGTTCACCTTGAAGAGGATGTAGCCAAGCTAATACACCATACCTCCCCAGGTGAAGAGTCTTACAGCCTGGTAGATGTTAATCGCTCCGGAGTGCCGCTAATGGAGATTGTGGGTGAGCCTGATCTGCGCTCCCCGGAGGAAGCAAGGCAATACCTGATAAAGCTGCGCAGCATACTCCAATATCTAGGTGTATCTACGGGAAATATGGAAGAGGGAAGCTTCCGGTGTGATGCCAATATAAGCATTCGTCCTGAGAACAGCCCGGAAACTATGGCTAAGGTTGAGGTCAAGAATATGAATAGCTTCAAGGCAGTTTACCGAGCTCTGGAATATGAAGCCAAAAGGCAGAGGAAGTTAGCCGAAGAAGGAAAGAGGCTCACCCAGGAGACCAGGGGCTGGGTGCAGGAGGAAGGGAGAACGGTTTCACAGCGGAGTAAGGAGTATGCCCACGACTATCGCTACTTCCCTGAGCCAGACCTCCCCCCGCTGGTCATCAGCCAGGACTGGGTAGAGGAAATGAGGATGAAGCTCCCCGAGTTGCCTGAAGCTAGACGCGACCGGTTTATCGCCGAATACAACCTGCCACTCTATGACGCCAACCTACTTACCAGCTCCAAGGCAATGGCTGACTACTTTGAAGCTTGCCTCAAAACACCAGAATATATGAAGTTGCCGCAGGATAGCAGAGTTAAAGAGGTGAGCAACTGGTTATTAGGCGAGTTCAGTCGGCTACTTAACGCTACCAGCACTGAAATTAAGGATTCCCGGGTTAGCCCCGGACAGCTTTGCCGGTTGCTGAATTTAATACAGGAAGGTGGTATCAGTGGCACCAGCGCTAAGGCGGTATTTGAAGAAATGTTCAACACCAGCCAACAGGCTACCGACATTATTACCCAGCGAGGACTTAGCCAAATCAGTGATACCCAGGAGGTCGAGGAGGTGGTCAGTCAGGTGATAGCCGCCAATGCTCAAGCCGTGGCTGATTACAAAGCAGGGAAAACGCCAGCTCTGAAGTTTCTTGTCGGACAGGTAATGAAAGTAACTGGCGGTCGTGCTAATCCGAAGCTGGTAAATGAATTATTAGATAAAAAGCTAAAGGAAGAATAATATGCAGACTTATCTTAATGTGGCTCAGATTGTGTTGTCTATAGCCCTAATAGCAGTTATTCTGCTTCAGGTTCGAGGTGGAGGGCTAGGGGGTATCTTTGGACAGCCTGATACTGTCTTTCGAACTAAACGGGGTGTGGAAAAAATACTATTTCAACTTACCATCGCCTTAGTAGTTCTATTTATTACTGTCTCCATATTAACCCTGAGACTTGTCGACTAACCTACCGGGGAGAGCTAACGGTAATGGGTGCCATAATAACCTTTACTACTGATTTAGGTTTGACCGATGCCTATGTAGCGGCGATGAAAGGAGTGATACTCGGTATTAATCCTGAGGCAAAGCTAGTTGATATCTGTCATACTATCAAACCACAGAATATACCCCAGGCTGCCTTTGTTCTGAGCACAGCCTATCAGTTCTTCCCTCAGAAAACAATCCATATGGTAGTAGTTGACCCCGGTGTCGGCACTGAGCGAAGAGCTATTATACTGAGAACACCCTCGGCTGACTTTGTTGCCCCCGATAATGGTGTCCTGAGCTATGCGATACAAGAGTTCTCAACCAAGGAGGGTAAACTTAAGCCTGAGGTGGAAGCAGTGGCACTTACCGAGCCCCGATTCTGGCGGTCACCGGTTAGCCCTACTTTCCACGGGCGCGACATCTTTGCCCCGGTAGCCGCCTTGCTTTCTCTAGGCTTCCCGCCGATAAACTTCGGCAAGGCAATAACCTCGGTTACAGTGTTGCCAATTGCCCGGCCCTATCAGGCACTGGACGGCTCACTGGTAGGGCATATCCTCCACATTGACGGCTTCGGTAATTTGATTACTAATATTACGAGTGATGACCTACCCCAGACAAAGCAGGCAATAACTATTAAGGTTGGTGACCGGTTCATCTCCGGATTAAGCCGTACCTATGAGGAAGGCAGAGGACTCCTGGCCCTTATCGGCAGCAACGGATACCTGGAAGTATCGCTAAAGATGGGTAGTGCTAGCACCCTGCTTGGTGCTGAGGTAGGTGACAAGGTAAAAATAAGCCACGAAGGTAGCCAATAAACTCTCCTGTCCGAATTACGCACAATCACTAGATACGCTACATAGAAGGGGTATTAATGAATCTTAAAACATGGTTTTTGGAGACCAGGCCGCAGTTCTTGCTTCTTTCGGTGGTGCTGGCGTTCCTGGGTACCTGCATCGCCTGGTATGAAGGTTACTTTCATCTTGGTTATGCTCTGTTAGCTTTCCTTGGGCTGCTTTTATGTCATATCAGTGTCAATACGCTTAACGACTACTTTGACTATAAAAGCGGGATAGACCTGGAGGCTAAACGAACCCCATTTAGCGGGGGTAGTGGTATCCTCCCTGCGGCTCTCCTCAAACCGAGGCAGGTCTTCTGGTTTGGGCTGGTCTCTTTGCTGCTAGCGATACCTATAGGTGTTTATTTCGTAACGACCTTAGATGGAGGCTGGTTTCTGCTACCTCTACTGGTAGTAGCGGCAGTATGCGTTCTTCTTTATACTCCCGTCTTGACCAAACTGGGATGGCCTGAGTGGGCGCCCGGGTTAGGGTTGGGGGCTTTACCGGTTCTGGGGATTTACTTTGTCCAGACCGCTGATTATACCCTGCCTGCAGTTATTGCCTGTATACCCTCGGGCATTCTGGTGCATAACCTCCTCCTGCTAAATGAATTCCCTGACGTCGAAGCCGATAGGAAAGCCGGTAGAAAAACCCTGCCTATCACCATGGGGAAAGCAAAGGCAAGCATAGTCTATTCAGTTCTGACAGTTATAGTCTACTTGTGGATAATCGGTGGTGTGATAGCAGGACTTACGGGTGTAATAGAAAAAGGAATCCCCCCCCACTGCCTCATAGCCTTGCTGACGCTTCCCCTGGCAATAAAGTCTATTCAGGGTGCTCTGAAGCATCAAGAAATGGATAAGGTAGTACCGGCTATGGCAAACAATGTTCTGGTTGTCCTGTTAACTCAATTGCTGCTGGGCATCGGCTATATTCTGGCGGGAGTTTTCGTAGTAGGATGATTCCTGACCTGACTTTGTTGCATGCGCCCAGCGTTTATGATTTCCGCCGGAAAACCATACTCTACGGACCGGTTAGTGACCTCATTCCTCCCACCCCCGCTTTTGAGATGTACCCCGTCGGCTTTACCAGCATTACTGAATATCTGGAGCGTGCCAGTTACCGGGTGCGTATTGTTAACCTTGCCGTGCGCATGCTCAACGATAAGAAGTTTGATGTTGAGGCAATGATAAAGCGTCTGAGGTCGCCGGTGTTTGGCATTGATTTACACTGGCTGGTGCACTGTAACGGTGCTATTGAGATAGCCAGGCTCGTAAAAAAATGCCACCCTGAGGCAAAGGTAGTAATGGGCGGGTTTTCTGCCTCTTATTACTATCGTGAGCTACTTGCTTACCCTGAGATAGACTATGTATTGAGAGGTGATTCTACCGAAGAACCGTTCCGGCAGCTAATGGATTGTATAATGAATAACAGGGTGCCTGAAGCCGTGCCCAACCTTGTTTGGCGAGATAGCCAGGGCAGGATGATGGAAAATCCATTTTCTCACATCCCCACCGACCTCAGTAATGTCACGGTCAATCACTATGGTAGTATCATACGCTCTGTTATCAGGCACCGTGACCTTGCCAGCTGTATCCCCTTCAAGAACTGGCTACAGTATCCTATTACTGCGGTGCTTACTTGCCGTGGTTGTACCGAAAATTGTGCTATCTGTGGAGGCTCTGCCTCTGCCTTCCAACAATTTTATAACCGGCAAAAAGCTGTCTTCCGTTCCCCGGAATCGGTGGCTCAAGATGTAAAGCAAATTGGGCGCTTCAGCAACGGTCCTATCTTTATCCTGGGGGATATACGCCAGGCGGGAGATGACTACGCATATGAGCTTCTGCACCTGCTTCAGAAGAATGGGGCGAAGAACCAGCTCATCCTGGAGATATTTTCTCCCGCCACGAAAGACTTTCTGCGCCAGATGAGCCTGTGCTCTCCTGACTTCTGTCTGGAGATTTCCCCTGAATCTCATGACCCCGAAGTAAGGAGAATTGCCGGCAGAAACTTTTCTAATCACGAGCTAGAGCAAACTATAAGCGATACCCTTGATGTTGGTTGTAAGCGATTGGATGTATTCTTTATGATTGGACTACCAAAACAGACCCCGCAGTCGGTAATGGATACCATTGACTACTGCGACTTCTTGCTTGACAGATTCAAGGGAGACAAGCGGCTTTCCCTTTTTATCGCCCCACTATCGCCCTTCCTTGACCCGGGCAGCCTCGGCTTTGAGCAGCCGGAGCGCTATGGTTACCACATCCTGTTTCGGACACTGGAGGAGCACCGCCAGGCGCTAATAACACCAAGCTGGAAGTATTCTCTGAATTATGAGACGGAGTGGATGACGCGCCAGCAGATTGTGGACACTTCTTACGAGGCTATACTACGCCTCAACCGCCTGAAAGCCAAATACGGGGTTATCTCAAAGGAGCTGGCCAAGGTAGGGGAGCAGCGCATTCTAGCCGCTTCGGAAATGGTGCACCGCATTGATGATATATTAGCTAGAGGCAACTATCAGGAGGAGCTATCCCGCCTGAAAGCAGAGGTAGATAAGATAAATCTATTTCCAGTGAGTGAGAAGACCCAGTTAGAGCTACCCCTTGGGCTGATTAAGCTAAAGCCCTGGCGTGCCCTATGGTCGTGGGCGACCGGGAAGCGGTGAGCGCCTGTTCTCTCCTGGGGCTAATGCGCAATGTAGCGTTTCGTTCACCGCTTAATAAAAGGGTGCATTGCTAAACCATCAATTAGGTACCAGCGTGAATGTCAACCATCAAGTGACTCCTTGAACCCAAGTCAGGGTGTCTATCCTCAATAAGCTTGACAAAAATGACCCACTAAACTAAATTCTCTCTTAGAAATACTCGGTACCAAATCTATTCGAAGACGACCAGCCAGCTTCTGTATTGGGATATGTGTAATGATTCTATGTAAAGGAAGGTGGCGGCAATGGAAATAACTAGAAAAGATGTTGGATACACAATATATTCAAGACTAGAGAAATCTAATGTTTGACGCCTATCTTGATATCGAGACCACCGGTTTATCCTGGTTTTATAATGATATAACCGTGGTTGGTATTTATCTGGTCAACGGTAGTGAAAACAGGCTGGTTCAACTGGTTGGTGAAGAAGTAACCAGGGACAATCTCCTTGAAGCTCTTGAGAGTGTGGATGCCATCTATACCTATAACGGCAGCCGCTTTGACCTGCCTTTCATACGTTCTTCTTTAGGTGTAGACTTAACTGACCACTATCATCACCACGACCTGATGTATGATTGCTGGCGGAACAATCTTTATGGTGGTTTCAAGTCGGTGGAGCAGCAACTGGGCATTCCAAGGCAACTGAAGGGTATCAGCGGGTGGGATGCCGTAATACTCTGGTGGCGGTATCAGAATAACGATGACCGTAAGGCACTGGCTACACTGCTTCAATATAACAAAGAGGATGTGGTGAATCTCAAGGCTTTAAGGGAGAGGCTGGTAACTGATTCAGTGTAAATTGAGCGTACGAAATTAAGGATGGAAGAGCTATGGCTATCTATTCTCATTCACAGCTAAGCATGTATGAACAGTGCCCGCTGAAGTATAGACTTTGCTACCGGGACAAGATTAAGCGGGATGTTGAAGGTGTCGAAGCCTTTCTGGGCACGATGGTGCACGAAACCCTGAAGAAGTGCTATGACGACGTCAGGCTTACCAAGCTAAATACCTTAGGTGACCTGCTTGCCTACTATGATAGCATCTGGCAGCAGAACTGGCATGACTTAATAGTAATCACCAAGAAAGACCTTACTCAGGAACATTACCAGGCTCTGGGTAAAAAATTGATTGAGACATACTACCAGCGATACGCACCATTTGATTCGGATATGACCATAGGTACTGAGATGAGGCTTAATTTCACAATAGATGACGAAAATAAATACAGGATGATGGGTTTCATAGACCGGCTATCCCGCACCAGCGATGATATTTATCAGATTCGTGACTACAAGACTTCAGCCCAACTGCCAAGTCAAGAGGACATTGACGGTGATAGACAGCTCGGACTATATCAGATTGGCATTCAGAAAAGATGGCCAGACATTAAGAATATCGGGCTTGTCTGGCACTACCTTGCCTTCGACCGCGAGCTTGTTTCCTCACGCTCTGATGAAGCAATCTCCAAGCTGGTGATAGAAACTACCAGACTGATTGATGAGATAGATTCTGCTACAGATTTCCCACCGAAAGAATCTGGACTGTGTGATTGGTGCGAGTACCCGGACCTCTGTCCAATGAGAAAGCACTTCTATACTGTGGAAGCCCTCCCGGTTAATGAATACCTCAGCGAACCAGGGGTTGTTCTGGTTAACAGGTATGCAGAACTAAGGGAAAAAGCCTCAGAAATTGAAGATGAGCTGGGAAAGGTGAAAGAGGCGATTTTGGACTATGCCAGAAGAGAACAGGTGGAAGTGATAAAGGGGAGTGACCGAAAGGCTAGAGTCAGATTTGACAAGAAACTTAAGTTCCCTGGAAAGAGTGAAAAGGAGCGACAAGAACTGGACGAAACAATAGTACAGGCAGGTAGGTGGGGGCAAGTATCACAGCTTGACACGACAGCATTGACTAGAATCGTTGAAGAAGGGTTATGGGAGCGAAGTCTTATTGATGAGGTGCTGAAATACGGCAGAATTGAAGAGAGCAGCTCTATCTACCTATCGAAACTGAAGGACGAAGAGAAGTAGAAAGCAGGGATAGATAAGATAAACTTAATAAGGAAAATAAAATGAGAGTAGGAGAAACAATGAAAAAAATAGCAATTCCTATAGTTCTGATTCTAGCTTTGGTAGCAAGTATTTTAACCGGTTGTACTACCCCTCCGGCTCCACCAACAACAGGGTCTCTGGAGCAGCGGCTTGAGCGGCTGGTGGAGCAACTTGAGCAACAGCGACAGGCGTTGCACATCCCCGGTATGGCTATCGCCGTGGTGAAGGATGACGAGGTCATACTGGCACAAGGCTTTGGCGTGGCGGATATTGAGAAAGAAACACCGGTAACGCCCCAGACTATCTTCGCCATCGGCTCTTCTACCAAAGCCTTTACGGCTACTCTCGTCGGCATGCTCGTTGACGAGGGGAAGATGGACTGGGACGACCCGGTAACCGACTATCTGCCATACTTCACGCTCGATATAGAGAGCGAGGATGAGAATGCCGAGGCTACCATCCGCGACCTGCTGAGTCACCGCACTGGCTTTTGCCGGATGGGACTCCTGTTTGCTAGTGGTGAGCTCCCTCGTGAGGAGGTATTGCACGCTGCTACTGCTGCTGAGCCGTTCACTGGCTTTCGTGAGAAGTTCTACTACAGTAATGTAATGTACATGGCGGCGGGAGTAGCGGCGGG
>DUFC01000037.1 GCA_011191875.1 Dehalococcoidia bacterium
AATGAACAAGCGGCAGCTATTAAGGCTGAGGCTGAGCGCGAGGCAGTGTCACTGATGGAGAACCGGAAAAAAAGTATTCAGCCTGAACTAATAGAATTCGTTCATCAACTACATAGCCAGCTCGTCTCGGAACTTGAAAACCTTAAGCAGCAAACAGTAGCGTTAGAGGCTGTGTTTGAGCGCAAGTTATCTCAGTTTGTGGAAGAGACTAGAACTGTACCCATGGAAGGGGATGAGATACATGCCGAGTCTCAGGAACCAGTCCAAGCCATAGACCAAACAAGCACGAGCCAGCCGGAGGAAAAGGTACTGGTATCAGCCGATGACCTAGACACAACCCCTTATGAGCAGGAACCGGAATTTGAACTGGAAATCTTGCCCCCGATAGACATAACTAAAATAATGGGAATCGTGACCTATCTCGACAGTTTACCTGAGGTCAAAAATACTGAGCTCATACCTCTGGCCGACAAACCTTCAATCCTGGTTTTTCTGCATGAGCCAATCCCTTTGATTGATATGCTGAACACACTTCCGGAAGTGGCTGAGGTCAAAGAAGACACAACTGATACTGCTAGCGTTGAGGGCAAACGAAAGAAGGTTCAAATAGTCCTTTCGGAAAAAACTGTGTCAGAGGAAGGTAAAGAGCAGTAAGCAACATTGACAATATCCTATCCACCTACCCCTATTCTCCCTCATTTTAGCTAACTCTGTTCCTGGTGAAACCTCATCTGCAAGCTTAAGCATGGTGCCGGTGCATCTAAGTTACAAAGGTTGCCACTTCATTACAAGCCCCATTAAATAGAGCATATATAAATATTGAAATAATAAAATAAAAGTGGTATAATACAAAATCAGTAAGATTAGAAAGAGGATAATATTTTCAAACCTTTAAGTTAGTCCAGAGAGGCTGGCAAGGGGAAAATAAAGGAAGTAAGCAGCAAGACCTCTTGCCAGCCAAGGCGAGAGGTATTTTTATGTCTAAAAAAGTCATAATGACCCCGGATGATATTGGACGAACCCTAGCTCGTATTGCTCACGAAATTATAGAGCGAAATAAGGCTATTAAAAATCTAATACTGGTCGGTATGCACACCCGTGGTGTGCCTCTAGCTAAACGGCTAGCAGTTAATATACAAGACTTTCATGAATTAAAAATACCGGTTGGTGCTTTAGACATCAGCCCGTATCGGGATGACCTTCCCTCATTAAATCAGCGACCTATGCTCAACCGCACCCAAATTCCGGCTGATATTAATGGCAAATCTGTAGTGTTAGTTGATGATGTCTTATATACTGGGCGCAGCACCCGTGCCGCTATGGATGCCCTTATTGACATGGGACGACCTCAGTCAATCCAACTAGCCGTGCTTATAGACCGTGGACACCGCGAGTTACCGATTCGGGCCGACTATATCGGTAAGAATATACCAAGCTCCAGATATGAGAAGATACAAGTTCGAATGGAGGAAACTGATGGCATAGATGAGGTGGCAATTATTGAATTAAGCCTAGAGCCAACCCCAGCCAAGAAGTAAGAGGAGCTACTATGCGTTTGGTAAATAGAAGTATGGTGACCATAGACGATTTGTCCAATGAGGAAATCGAGGCAGTGTTTTCCTTAGCCGATGAAATGTCGGACTCAATGAATGGGCAGTCCAATGTATGCCAGGGTAAGATTATGGCAAGTCTATTTTTTGAGCCAAGCACCAGGACACGGCTGTCGTTTGAGACAGCAATGCATAGGCTTGGAGGCAATGTTATCAGCGCCATTGATGTAAATGCAACCTCCTTAGCCAAAGGTGAAAGCATTGCCGACATGGCGAGGGTGGTTGGGAGCTATGCCGATATCATCGTCATCAGGCATCCGTGGGAGGGAGCGGCCAAAGTCACTGCCGACTATGCCGGCGTCCCGGTGATAAATGCTGGCGATGGGAGCCATGAGCATCCAACCCAGACTTTGTGTGACCTTTACACCTTGAAGAAAGAGAGACAAACCATCAAAGGTCTGAGGATTGCCCTATGCGGGGACTTGAAATACGGACGGACTATACATTCCTTAATCTATGCCCTAACCAGGCTCGGAGCAACTACATTCCTCTGGCCAGGGTCGGGGCTCGACATGCCAGAGCATATCAAGCAGAAACTAATTACAGAATACGGGGCAGACGTAGAAAAAATCCCAGCTGATACCCTGCCATCATTACTAGTTGGAAGAGAGGATTTGGCAGTGGATACTAGCTTGGATGCTATATATATAACGCCGAGTCGTGCCCATCAACTGGCGCTAATACCTGACATCAGTATTCCAATCGACCTAGTTAAGGAATATGATGCCCTTTATATCACCAGGCTTCAGAAGGAAAGACTTGCCGCCACTACCGAAGCTCAAGACTTAAAAAGGGATTATCCAGTGGTAGATAGAAAACTGCTTAAAGGGAAGGAGTTCAAAAGAACACTGGTTATGCACCCGCTACCTCGTATTGACGAGCTTGCCTACGAAGTGGATGCTGACCCGAGAAGTATGTACTTTAAACAAGCGGCTCGTGGGGTGCCAATCAGGATGGCGCTCATAGCCCTGTTATTGGGGGATAAGGAGGTCGATATTCCTGATAAGGAAGTCCCTCCCATCCAGAAAAGAGCCTACCCCTTGTATAGACGAGATTCCGGAATTAGCTGCCCTAATCTAAACTGCGTGTCGGTGCAAGAAACTGAAACAAGGTATATGAAGCCTGAGTTTGAGATAGTAACTAACGAGCCTTTGACGCTGAGATGCGTCTATTGTGAACACGAAGTTCGCCCAAAATATATTGCCAGTTCAGAATGGCATCAGGGGATGTTAAAGAGTAAAAAATACCATAGTGCTCACAGCCATTTGGTTCGAAGAATTAAACCGGAAAACCTGATTATTTTTAATTCGGAAAGCGAGGCTCAGGCGCATGGTTTCAAGCCCAGCAATTATGCTAGTAAAAGATGATGAATAATAATTCTAATCCTTTACTTATCTATAATGGTCATATAATTGACCCCAGCCGGGGGATAGATGAAATTGGCAGTCTGCTTATTACTGATGGTAAAATCTCATGGCTCGGCGTGGAAGAAATAACCCCTCCACAACCCGGGTATGATGTCCTTCATGCCCAAGGACTAATAATCTGCCCTGGATTTATTGACCTTCACTGCCATCTCAGACAACCCGGTTTTGAGGAGAAAGAAACTATTGCTACCGGCACCCAAGCTGCCGCCAAGGGCGGCTTCACTACTATCTGCTGTATGCCCAATACCAATCCACCCCTGGATAATCAGGTTAATATAGATTATGTAAAGTCAGTGACGGCCACCGAGGGTGTGGTTTGTGTATTACCTATAGGCTGTATCTCCAAGAGCAGGCAGGGGAAGGAGTTAACTGACATGGGCGAGCTGGCTTCAGCCGGGGCGATTGCCTATAGTGATGATGGTGAGCCAGCGGCAAATTCACGCCTTATGCGCCAGGCACTAGACTACAGCCTTGCCTCCGGCTTGCCTATTATCGACCACTGCGAGGATGTAACCCTCACTGAGGGTGGAGTGATGAACGAAGGTTTAATATCTACCAAATTGGGACTCCAGGGCATGCCGGCTGCGGCTGAGGAGATTATAGTTGCCCGCGACCTGGCTCTGGCTCAACTGACCGGAGGTAGACTTCACATTGCCCATACTACTACTGAAGGCTCGGTTGACCTCATTCGTCAGGCTAAAGAGAAAGGCATTCAGGTTAGTGCTGAGGTTACACCCCATCACCTGACCCTGACCGAAGAGAAGGTCGTAGGCTATGATACCAACGCTAAGGTAAATCCACCACTGAGAACTAAACGGGACATCCAGGCTCTAATTCAAGGGCTCAATGATAATACAATTGACATTATTGCTACTGACCATGCTCCTCACACTGAAGCCGATAAACTTTGTGAGTTTGCTTTAGCTGCCTTTGGTATCAGTGGATTTGAAACCGCCTTGGGCAGCCTGATGAGCCTGGTGCATGATGGACAGCTAACCTTAGCTACCCTCATCGCTAAGCTCACCTGTGAACCAGCCAGGATTATCGGTAATAAATATGGCAGGCTGGGAACACTAGCCGTTGGTTCCCCGGCTGATGTTACCATCTTTGACCCTGATATGGCGTGGGTAGTTGATACTAAGGCTTTTGCCTCTAAGGGCAAGAATACTCCCTTGGCTGGCTCGGTGCTTAAAGGCAAGGTAATAGCAACCACATCACAAGGAAGACTAGTCTACAAAGATGATTCAGTTGAAGTTAATACGAATGGAAAATACTAAAGGGTATTTTAAGAAGTGATAGGGTTATTAGATATTATGACTAAAAAGGCAATCTTAGTCCTGGAAGATGGTTCAGTTTATAAAGGTTATACCTTCGGTGCTGAGGCTGATGCCTATGGTGAGGTAGTATTCAATACCAGCATGGTCGGCTATCAAGAGATGCTAACCGACCCATCTTATGCCGGACAGATTGTAGTTCCCACTTATCCCCTTATCGGCAACTATGGCGTCAATGAGCAGGATTTTGAATCAAATAAAATCCAGGTAAAGGGCTTTGTCGTCAGGGAGGAATGTCTTGAGCCTAACCACTACCTCAGCACCAAGACCATCCATGAATATTTTACCGAAAGTAGCATACCCGGAATAAGTGGCGTGGATACGCGGGCGATTACCCGCAAACTGCGCTCAACCGGGGTAATGATGGGAGTTATTACCAGTAGCAAAACCCCGCAGCAGGCTCTGGAACAATTGCAGAAAGTGTCCAGCTATAGCTCAACTGATTATGTAAAGCAAGTTACCACTGATGCTCTATACCAGTGGGAAGCGATATTACCGGAAGGGGTTACCGAGCCTTTATGTAAAGTAGCTGTTCTGGATTGTGGCTTGAACTACAGCATACTGCATACTATACACGGTATGGGCTGTACCATAACCGTAGTCCCCTGCACTACCTCAGCCAAGGATATCCTAGACCTGAAACCTGATGGCATTCTTCTTTCACCCGGACCAGGCAACCCGGAAAACCTGGATTACATCGTTGATACCATTAAGCAGCTCGCCGGCAAGAAGCCAATTATGGGAATCTGCCTTGGTAATCAGCTTATCGCCCGAGCCTTCGGTGCTAAGACCTTCAAACTGAAGTTTGGGCACCACGGGGCTAACCACCCTGTCCGGGACACTGCTACCGGTCAGGTTTATATCACCGCCCAAAATCATGGCTACGCCGTAGACCCTGATAGTATTAAAGACAGCCTGGAGGTTACCCATATAAATCTGAACGACGGCACAGTAGAAGGATTGCGCCACCGGGAGCTACCCATCTTCTGTATCCAGTATCACTCGGAAGCCTCTCCCGGACCCTGGGACAGCACCTACCTATTCAAAGAGTTTCTAGAGATGGTAAGGGGAAAGTAAGTAAGATGGTAGACAGGAAAGATATTATAACGACTAAAATAAAAATACCAAAGTGCATGAGCACGCAACACCCTGATAATGTGCATTCTCCGTTTTTTGCGGAGAATACCGAGCTTGGCGGGGAAGATGAGATACAAGAAGCATACTATGCATTTTCTCATTTAGGTTGTGATGAGCAGATGTGGGATTGTGAAGGCAAAGAAGTTGATAATTACGTAGTTAAAAAACTATTGACAAAACACGAACCTTTTTTCAGGAATAAAAGATTAGGCAAAGATGTGTTTGTAACTTTAAGAGTGCCTAATCCTACTGTAGAAAAAGCCGAAGCAAAAATTTTACTGGAAACCTTGGAAAGTATACCTAGGTCATTTGATATTGCTAAATTATTTTACAGAGATGATATTCCTCCAATATTTGAAGTTATCTTACCGATGACGGCCTCTCCTAAATGTATTGAGAGGATTTACAGATATTATCATGATTTTGTTGTGGGGAAGCAGAATAAGCCATTTAAAGAAGGGGATCTAACAATCGCTGAATGGATTGGCGAATTCAATCCTGAAAGAATTAATGTTATACCTCTCTTTGAAGAGATGCGAGACATGCTTGATGCCCACAATATGACAAGAACATATTTACACGATAAGGATTTAAAATATCAAAGGGTTTTCTTGGCGAGGTCAGACCCAGCAATGAATTATGGATTGGTTAGTGCAACCCTTTTGAATAAAATAGCTCTTCAGAGATTACAAAAATTATCAGAAGAGATTGGTATCGAAATTTATCCTATTGTAGGTGTTGGCTCAGCTCCTTTCAGGGGCAATCTAAGGCCACAAACAGTGGAAAAGGTGGCAAAAGAATATCCCAGCACATATACGTTTACCATTCAATCCGCATTCAAATATGACAATCCTCCCGATGAAGTTAGAGAAGCTATAAGGAAACTACAAAAAAGAAAACTAAGTCTGCCTCAGGAAGTAGATGAGGAGAGATGCTTGGAAATAATTAGAAAATATTCTGAAGAATACCAAAAACAAATAGAAGCATTAGCACCACTAATCAATGAAGTTGCGAAGTATGTTCCGAGTAGAAGGAAACGAAAATTGCATATAGGACTATTCGGCTATTCACGTAGCATGGGAGGCATTACATTACCAAGGGCAATAACATTTACGGCCGCTCTTTATTCTATAGGTTTGCCGCCAGAAATTCTTGGTTTGAATGCTTTGAATCAAGGTGACATTCAATTTGTCAAAGAAGTTTATGTTAATTTTGAAGACGATTTAAGGGATTCTCTCAGATATTTTAACCCAGATACGGGTCTCTTACCGAAAAATCTTGAAGCAAGAGTTAGAGATTTACCAATAGATTTCAAAGCTAATAGAGGGCATAAAGAAATAACAGATTATGTTCTAAGTTCATTAAGAGAAAACAAAGGCGGTTTGGAAGAATATGTTTTAGGAGCAGCTAACTTAAGAAACTTCCTTGGATGATTGAAAATGAGAGTGAAGAAATAATGTCAAAACCATCTAAAGTATTAATCATTGGTTCGGGACCGATTGTTATCGGGCAGGCGGCGGAGTTTGACTATGCCGGCACCCAAGCATGCAAGGCGATGCGGGAGGAAGGGGTAATCTCGGTGCTGGTCAACTCTAACCCGGCGACCATTATGACCGATGAGGGCATCGCCGATATTGTCTATGTTGAGCCGCTCACTGTAGAGATGATAGGTCGCATTATTGAACGAGAGCGCCCCGATGGTCTATTGCCCACCCTCGGTGGTCAGACCGGACTCAATCTAGCTGTAGACCTGGCTGATGCCGGCATTCTGGATAAATACAATGTAAAAAGCCTAGGAACGCCGATACAGACAATAAGAAATGCCGAAGACCGGGAACTATTTAAGGAGTTAATGGCTAAGATTGGCGAGCCGACACCACAGAGTGCTACTGTAACCAGCCTTAAAGAAGCCAGAAAGGTAGCCAGAGAAATAGGTCTGCCCTTGATAATCCGCCCGGCTTATACTTTAGGTGGGACAGGGGGTGGAATAGCCAATACCTCGAAGGAACTGGACAAGGTAGCAACCTTGGGGCTAGCGACCAGCCCCATCCACCAGGTGCTGTTAGAAAGCTCAGTGGTTGGCTGGAAGGAAATTGAGTATGAGGTAATGCGAGACGCCGCCGATAACTGCATCACCGTTTGTAATATGGAGAATGTTGACCCGATGGGGGTACATACTGGCGATAGCATTGTCGTCGCTCCCAGCCAGACCCTGACTAATAAAGAGTATCAGATGCTGCGGACAGCCAGTCTCAGGATTATCCGGGCCCTGGGTGTTGAGGGCGGCTGTAATATCCAATTTGCCCTTGACCCCTATAGCAATGACTATTATGTGATTGAGGTTAATCCCCGGGTTAGTCGTAGCTCAGCCCTAGCCAGTAAGGCTACTGGCTATCCCATTGCCCGGGTGGCAGCCAAGATAGCTGTGGGTAAAAGACTTGATGAAATCCCCAACCAGGTAACTGGAAAAACCATGGCCTCCTTTGAGCCGGCACTGGACTACCTGGTAGTTAAAATCCCCCGCTGGCCGTTTGACAAGTTTGCCTTAGGCGACAGAGTCATAGGGACACAGATGAAAGCCACCGGCGAGGTAATGGCAATTGATAGGTGCTTTGAGGCAGCCTTACAAAAGGCAATACGCTCCCTGGAGTTTGGCAAGAGGTCGCTGCTGTGGGAAGACCCGAAATGGGAGCTGGAAACAAACATAGATTCTTACCCCTTAGAGCCTAACGACCTGAGATTATGGGCTATTATGGCAGCCCTCAGAAGGGGGATAAGGGCTGAAGAGATAACCGAGCAAACTAAAATGGACCTGTGGTTTATTACCAAGCTTCAAAATATCGTGGATATGGAAAAACAACTCCTGTCCCAGCCACTGACGCCAGAGCTTCTACGGCAGGCWAARMGGCTSGGTTTCTCYGATGAGCAGGTTGGAACCYTRGCYGACAGGCTYSCKGARCAGGTRAGRCAAMYGCGWCATGGSTGGAATATACGCCCGGTTTATAAGATGGTGGAYACCTGYGCYGSYGAGTTTGATGCYGGCACYCCTTACTTCTACAGCACCTACGAACAGGAGAATGAGGCCGTGCCTATTCAGGAAAATAAGGCAATAGTCATCGGTAGTGGTCCWATCCGTATTGGGCAGGGCATTGAATTTGACTACTGTAGCGTCCACTCCGCCTGGGCACTACAGRAATCTGGMTATAARAGCATTATGGTCAACTCCAATCCTGAAACAGTGTCCACCGATTTTGACACCAGCGACCGTCTTTACTTCGAAGCCCTGGATGAAGAAAGCYTGCGTGAYATCTTAGAAAATGAAGGTGAACCCGAACTTTCAGGCAATGCTCCTCCACCCTCTATAGTTCAATTTGGTGGTCAGACAGCGATAAACCTGGCTGAGCCTCTGTTCCGCAACGGGATGCCCCTCCTCGGTTCCAGTGCTGAGGCCATTGACCTGGCTGAGGACAGGAGAAGATTTGAGAATTTCCTTAATCAATTAGGCATCCCTGAACCACCAGGTGCCGGGGTCACCTCTATAGACGAAGCCCTCAGTGTGGCTAAGCTTATCGGTTACCCGGTATTGGTTCGCCCCAGCTATGTCCTCGGTGGTAGAGCTATGGAAATAGTGCACGACGCCAGTGAACTAATCCGTTATATGAGGCTGGCTATAGAACTGGATACCAGGCATCCTATCCTTATTGATAAATATCTGCAAGGGAAAGAGGTAGAGGTTGATGCTATAGGTGACGGTGAAAGTGTGCTCATTCCCGGGATAATGGAGCATATTGAGCGGGCAGGAGTGCACAGTGGGGATTCAATGGCAGTCTATCCCGGGGTAAATCTGACTGAGCCAGAAATAGAAACCATTGTTGACTATACCATTCGAATAGGGCTGGGACTTAAAATTAAAGGATTGATGAACATTCAGTTCGTTATTATGCCTGATAGTACCACTCAAGGGTCATCAGTTTATGTATTGGAGGTAAATCCTCGGGCCAGCCGCACTATCCCGTTTATCGCCAAGGTCACCGGGGTGCCAATGGTGAAGGTAGCCATCAACGTTATGCTGGGTAAGAGCCTTAAAGAGCAGGGCTATGACACCGGACTGTGGGAAAGGCAAAAGCTGGTCGGCATTAAAGCTCCAGTCTTTTCTATGTCGAAATTACTGGGTGTTGACACCTACCTTGGTCCTGAAATGAAGTCCACCGGAGAGGTAATGGGGATTGACTATACATTTGATGCTGCCCTAGCCAAGGCACTTCTAGCCGCTGGACTAATGCTATTACCCCAGGGAGCTATCCTTTTCAGTATCGCCGACAGGGATAAGCCCGAAGCGCTACCCATAATCAGGAAATTCTCAAAAGCAGGCTGTAAGCTCTATGCCACCGAAGGCACGGCAGCTATGATTGAGGCTGTCGGACTTCCAGTAAAAATGATTAGTAAAAAATTGAGTGAGGGACATCCTAATATTGTTGACATCATCAATAATGGGACAGTAAATGGCGTGGTTAATACCATTACCGGGGGCCGCATCCCACTGAGAGACGGCTTCCAAATTCGCCGGGCGGCTACTGAGAAGCGCATCCCTTGCTTTACTTCTCTTGATACGGCTCGAGCCGCAGTGGAGGCACTTGTCAACGGGAGCCAGATTTATAGCGCCCAACCCCTGCCAGACTACCGCAGAAAGGAGCCAGCTTGAAGCAGGGCTTGGCTTCCATCATTTCTAATAGTGAGGTTATGCCCAGGGTTCACCTTATTTGGCTAGAATCACCTCAGATAGCTTCTGAAGCGAAGCCGGGGCAGTTTGTCATGGTGCACTGTGGAGAAGAAACTGTGCTACGCCGCCCGTTGAGTATTCATCAAGTAGCTGATGCTACCCAGATTGCCTTCCTGTTCACCGTGGTCGGAATAGGCACGTACTGGCTCTCACAACGCCAAGCTGGCGATAATATAGACCTGCTCGGACCGCTGGGTAATGGCTTCGCTATTCACCCTGGCTCACATAACCTGTTATTAGTGGCCGGAGGTATAGGCATTGCACCGTTACGTTTTCTAGCGGATGAAGCCCTACATCGAGGATGCTTGGTAACGCTGCTATTAGGAGCATCAACAGCTAATCAGCTTTACTCCAGTCATTTCCTGCCCCCTGAAGCAGAGCTTATCGCTACTACCGAGGATGGGTCTGATGGCTTTAAGGGTCTAGCTACTGACTTAATAGTAGACCATGTTGACCAGGCTGACCAGATATTCGCTTGCGGGCCGGTCGGTATGTACCGAGCCATCGCTAACTATAGTAAACAATTCAAAAAGCTGCACTCTACCCAAATTTCCCTTGAAGTGAGGATGGGCTGTGGGCGTGGGGTCTGCTATGCGTGCACAGTAAAGACAAAAAACGGACTCAAGCAGGTATGCCAGGACGGTCCTGTATTTGACCTAGATAACATCCTCTGGGATGAATTAGACTTTATCAGAAATAATGGTTTATAGGGTTGATAATAAGCTCTACGACTATTAACCACAGGAGGTAAGAAATGGTAGTTACTAAAAGAATTAGTCTTCAGACTAAAGGAGAGTGTGATATTGTTGACATTACGCCACAGGTAGCACAACAGTTAGCTGAGACGGATATAAGGAATGGAACAGTTACCCTTTTTATCTCCGGTTCAACCGCTGGAATATCTACTATTGAATTTGAGTCGGGCTTAGTTTCCGATTTTGAGGGTATGTGGGAGCGGAATGTGCCTAGAAACATCCCCTATGCTCATGACAACCGCTGGGGCGATGGCAATGGCTACTCGCATGTCCGTGCCTCACTACTGGGTGCCTCACTGGTAGTACCTTTTACTGATAAAAGGTTAACCGTAGGGACCTGGCAGCAAATAATTGTGGTTGATTTCGACAACCGCCCCCGGTCAAGACAAATTATAGTTCAAATTATGGGTGAGTAGAGAAATATTTGCTCTGGAGCAGAGAGAAAAATTCAGTCCTGGTCCTTGCTTTATTACGAAAGGTGCCTCTGAGGGCTGAGGTAACAATAGCACTTCCTGGTTTCTTAATACCGCGCATAATCATACACAAATGCTCAGCCTGAACAATTACCGCCACCCCATCAGGCTTAAGCCCGTCAACAATAGCATCAGCAATCTGGGTGGTCATTCTCTCTTGAATCTGGGGGCGCTTAGCAATGATTTCCACCACTCTAGCTAGCTTACTGGCACCGACAACACGCCCACTAGTATTGGGAATATAGCCTATATGAGCTACACCGTAAAATGGTAAAAGGTGATGTTCGCACATAGAATAAAAAGGAATATCCCTCACAATTACCATTTCCCGATGTCCTTCCTCGAAACCTACCGTCAGCTCCTCCTTAGGGTCCATACCAAGCCCCATAAAAAGCTCAGCATACATTTCAGCTATGCGGGTTGGAGTTTCCACCAAGCCTTCCCTTTTTGGGTCTTCCCCAATAGCCTTCATGATTGAAACTACTGCCTTCTTTATTCCAGCTTCATCGAACACTATAGTCCTCCTTCACCGTTTGCCATAGACCTTGCGGTCCAGACTTCTTATGGTATCTCTTGATGTAGTAACATAAAGCTCATTCCCTAAATACAGAATAGAGCTAACCTTATCCAAATCTATTACTTCATCTGGAGTAAAGACCTCCTCTAGCCAATGCACAGCTACAATCTCTCCCACCAACCACCTATGGTCACCATAACTCCTATCATCAACCAACTGGCACTCATAGGCAGCGTAGGCAGCTTCCAGAATTGGTACCGCTGTCATTACTGGCTTATTCTTGGCAATATTAAACCTCTGAAACTTATCTACCTCACTGCCCTTGCTACCACCTACCGAGGCAACCAGCTCAGCCGCCTCAAAAGGTAAGAAGTTAATCCCGAACTCCTTACTGTCGGCAATAAGCTGGTAGGTGAACCTCTTCGGTGAGATAGATACCCCATAAAGGGGTGGCTTTAAAGAGATAGGCGCATGCCAGGCCACCGCCATAGCATTTTCTTTTCCCTTAGCCTGAGCAGTAACTATTGTGGCTACTGCCGGGAAGTGTTGAGCGAATGCCCCTACGCCCTCACTAATTATCTTACTTATTTTAACCTCCTTAACCCCAGCCTAAAGCCTGTTCCACAGCTACCAAATCAGCCGGAAGCTCAAGGAAGGGCTCAGCACTTCTTAGAGCCGCATCAGTATCTTTAAGTCCGGTGCCAGTTACCACACAAACCACTCTTTTTTGTGACAAGTCCATCCCCGTCTGGTAAAGCTTGAGTAACCCGGCTAAAGAAGCGGCTGAAGCTGGCTCGCCAAAGATACCCCCTTTGGTAGCCAGAAGCTTTTGGACTGAAAGAATCTCCTCATCACTAACCATATCAATAATACCACCAGACTCATCACGAGCGGCAACAGCCCTCTGCCAGCTAGCCGGATTACCTATTCGTATCGCTGAGGCAACAGTCTCCGGCTCCTCAATAACATAGCCCCGGACAATAGGGGCAGCACCCTCAGCCTGAAAGCCCATCATCCTGGGTTTACTCCCAGTCCTGCCTGCCTGATAATATTCCACAAAACCCTTCCAGTAGGCAGTAATATTACCAGCATTGCCTACCGGGATAAAGAGGTAATCCGGTGCTTCACCTAGGGTATCAACAATTTCAAAGGCAGCCGTTTTTTGCCCCTCAATACGATGGGGATTAAGTGAGTTAACCAGGGTAACCGGGTGCTTCTGAGTGAGACTCCGGACTATGTTTAGTGCCTGGTCAAAATTTCCATCAATAGTAACTATTTTAGCCCCATAGATAATAGCTTGAGCCAGCTTACCCAGAGCAATCTTACCTTTAGGCACAATAATAATAGCGGTAAGCCCACAAAAGCCAGCATAAGCAGCGGCTGAAGCGCTGGTGTTACCGGTTGAGGCACACATTATCGCCTTACTCCCTGCCTCTACTGCCTTGGCTACAGCCACTACCATACCCCTGTCCTTGAATGAACCGGTAGGATTACACCCCTCCAGCTTAAAATACAGCTCCCCACAGCCAATTTCTTTCTCCAGCTCACTGCATCTGACCAGAGGAGTGTCCCCCTCACCCAATGAGAACAAAGGCGTATTAAGGGTAACTGGGAGGAAATCTTTATACTTAACTAAAACTCCTGGTTTTATCATCAAGCTTCAACCCGAACGAAGTTGCTTATCTCTTTAACCATAGTTAGCTGTGTCACTTCCTGAAGAGCCTTTTGCATTGCCGCTTCTTTAGCCGGATGGGTCATAATAACAATTTCAGCAGTCTGGGCTATACTATCAGCCAGCTTTTGGATAACCGAGGAAATGCTAATCTGGTGGTCACCCAGAACCTTAGAAATCTGAGCTAACACCCCGGGGCGGTCAGCAACATTTAACCTGAGATAGTATCGTGTCTCAATCTCAGACATAGGTTTAATGATTTTGTCCGGCTCCAGTCTCCACATAGTTCTATTACCAACACCAAGAACAATATCCTGTGCTGCCGACACAATATCAGCTATAACGGCACTGCTACTGGGCTGAGCACCAGCCCCCTCACCAAAGAAAAGCACTCTGCCCACAAGGTCGCCCTCAACCAGAACCGCATTATAGACACCATCAACCTTAGCCAGAAGGGAATCTTCGGGAATAAAAACCGGATGAACCCGTACTTCAATAGATTTATCGTCCTGTTTGGCTATAGCCAACAACTTTATAGCAAACCCCAGCTCTTGAGCATATTGGAAATCACGACTACCCAGCCGAGAAATCCCCTCATGGTAAATATCCTGAGGTTGAACTTGACTTCGAAAGGCTAGAGAAGCAAGAATAGCCAGCTTGTAGGCAGCGTCTATGCCTTCCACATCATTTTCTGGATTAGCTTCAGCATAACCCAACTCCTGAGCCCTCTCCAGAGCTGCAGAGAAATCCACTCTCTCCCTCGCCATCCTGGTAAGAATATAATTGGTGGTCCCGTTTATGATAGCATAAATACCACCTATCCTATTAGCTATCAGGTTATATTGAAAGGGTGCAATCAGGGGAATCCCACCACCAACACTGGCTTCATAGCGTAGTCCTACCTTATGCTGTTGAGCCGAGGCTAGTAGTTTCGCCCCGTGCTTGGCAATGACCTCCTTGTTGGAAGTAACTACATACTTACCGCCTGATATTGCCCTCTCCAAATACTCCACGGCGGGGCGCTCACCCCCTATCGCCTCGACGACTATGTCTATCCCGGGTTCAGTAAAAAACTCATCAGCATCGGTGGTGAAAAGCTGAGAATCCATCTCCAGTGCCTGCGGACTAACCAAGTCTTCGGCTAATACCTTTACCTTCCGCAGGACAAGAGGACAGCCAACCTGTTCAGCCAGAACCTCTGTCTTGCTTATTAAAACCCTGGCTACTTCACCAGCAACCACTCCTAACCCCATTAACCCAATGCCAATACTCTGCTTTTTCATTATTTTAGCCCCCTATAGCTCTCTCTACTGCCCACCCCTTCTTCTCATCGTCCAGATAGCTCTCAACCTTATTCTCAGGATCATCCCATAGCCCTGAAACCCACTCTTCTAAAAGCTTACCCTTTAGCGAAGCCCTATCATCATCCTCAATCTGTCTATCCTCATCTTCATCCACAACCTCTAATAGCCAATAACCCCCTTTGGTTATAACAGTATCGTCTCTTATTGGTTCACTCAGCGTCCCCAGCTCTATCTCAGCATTAAAAGCAAACTCATCAAAAGCTGAGGACATTACCCCTGGAGGTAGCCAGTCCAAATTCCCCCCATCTTCCTTAGACGCATCATGCTGAGAGAGTTCTTTGGCCAAATCGGCAAAATCATTGTCATAGTCTTCGCTGGCTTCCAGGATAGCCGTTACCTCTTCTGCCTCCTCCTGGCTACCCAGCAATATTGCTTGAATATGAGCGTCTCCTGACTCTTCCTCCCTTTCTAAGACCTTAACCAACCAGTAACCTACTTCCTTGGTTATCGTTTCATCATATAGCGGCTGACTTAACACTCCCACTTCGGACTCGAAGGCATATTCCTCAGGTATTGGGGTACCTAGCATTACGGTCAAAATATCCCTGGGATGCCAACCAAGATCGCCCTCTTCATTTTTGGAAACACCTTCCACAGAAAGCTCCCCAGCTATATCGGCAAAGC
>DUFC01000004.1 GCA_011191875.1 Dehalococcoidia bacterium
ATAATACGAAACGTTACCATACGAACAAACATAGAGGACAACGTCTAACAGACTTTTAATCAGGGTGTCGCAGGTTCGAGACCTGCACGGCCTAGTGTCTGACCTGGTTACAAAACGCCATAAAAGGAACCTTTTTACATCTTAATAGCATAGCTAAACGGTATGCTCCACAAGTACGCATGGCTGGACAGACATCCCAATATAGTTCATGCAATGGTTAATAACAAACGTTCCTCTTGGGGATTAATAATTCATAACTAGAATTTAAGCTTAATCTGTAAAACTCATAATCGCATAGCAGATAATAATGAGTTTCTCAAAGCAATCATACGCTTGTCTCCATTAGGATCTAATTCAAGTTTATTCATTACATAGGAAAAGCACATTCTGGAGTCAGGATCCATCTCCAACCAAGAGCCTCCAAAACCTCCCCAGTAGAAAGTACGAGGATTGAGATAATCGAGTTTCTTATTCGCTAGTCCAAAACCAAGCCCCCATCTAATAGGTACTCCCATTACAATATCGATATCATTGAACTGTTCTGTTATTGCTTCATCAATCGTAGCTTGTGAGAGAAAATGCAGACCATCTAATTTGCCTCCACAAGCTAACAGTGAGCCTATTCTAGCTAATGAACGAGCATTCCCATGTCCATCACTAGATGGGATTTCGGCTGCTCTCCATGCCCTATCAGAATAGCCTGGGATTATAGGCGTATTGAATAAAGTTTTCCCAATTATTGAGTCAGGTTCGATATAAGGAGGTTCCATTGATGGAGGCGGAATTAACTCCGCAACACGAGTATCATGTTCCTCGGCAAGACCTATATGGAAATCAGCTCCTAAAGGTATAGCTACTTCATCTCTAAAGAATGTACCAATGCTTTTACCAGAGATTCGACGTACTAACTCACCTACAAGATACCCAAATGTAACCATATGATAACCACTCTTGGTTCCTGGTTCCCACCATGGTTCTTGCTGTTCGATTATACGGATGATTTTATCCCAATCGTACATATCTTCTAAAGAAAGAGGAACATTGAAACCCGAGAGACCTGCGCTATGACTGAGCAGCCATCGAACGATGATTTTTTCTTTACCTGCTTGTGCAAACTCAGGCCAGTAGTCAGATACCAGAGAATCTATTTTTAGTTGTCCCCGATCAATTAGTACGAGAGCGCATAATGTTACCATCGTTTTTGTTGTCGAATAAACATTTGTAATAGTGTCACGTTCCCAATGGATTGTTTGGGCAGCATCAGAGTAACCACCCCAGATATCGATAACATACTCACCATCAATTGTTGCAGAAAATGAGGCTCCAACTTCTAAACCAGACTCGAAATTATTGGCAAAAGCATCCTTAACAGCAGAAAATCTTTGATCACAGTATCCATGGATATCAGGGTATTTCATTCCTGGCTTGTGTATACTATCACTCATTTTTTCATTCATAATATTTTTAGTATAGCATTGTTTTCAGATGCATTGTCAGTATGATTAGAAAGGAATGATATTTACAGTCGTTTACTGCATGAGCCTGACGGCTTCTCCGAGAAAGTAGGGCCAAGCGATGATGCCCAGGAGGATTTTCCACCATACCAGACTAGCAAAGCCCCAGGTGAACAGCCAGCCGATAAACCAGATGGTTCCACCAATTGCACCCCCCATACCCTTGTTCATAGTTTCGCCTCCTTTACCACTTCATTAAATTAATATTTCCCATTTCAACTGGTGTGGGGAATATTAAGTCAATGAACGATTAATGTCAATGATTCTGGAAAGCCCAAACGTAACATTTTGTCATATTAGTATATGAAGGAAAAAGGAACCTAAAAAGAAGCATGGGAATAAGCGTTTCTGTTTTCCGAATATCCTATTGTCAAACCACAACTGGGACATTCATATTCCCTACGATAAATCCACCTACCATCTAGGTCTTGATGTTCCTTCTCCTTTTTCCCAGTACGACGCATGCGTTTACGACAATCAGGACATGCTAAATAGTATTTATTAGCCATATACTTGACCCCCTTTCATTTCGCCAATAATGTTGAGTAGTACAGTAAAACTAAGAAACCCTTTTATCCCCGATGTAACAATAAGCCGTAATGTGCAATAAGTAAATAAAAAGTAATGTTTATGGATTGAGTATATTATAGCACTCTAACCCGGTCAAATCATTGAAAACTATCTTGTTGTTTACTTCAAAATAAAATAGTCCGAGATAGTACTTGATAAAAGATAGTATATAATATAAGATAAGACATTATAAGACCTTATAACATATCGAGGTGAAACATGACTAGAAGACCTAAACGTCGAAATCCAAGAAGACCGGTTTTACTTGTCGACATACCGACCGCTGCGGCGTTACTTGATATTAGCCCCTCAACCTTGTATCGATGGATATCACAGGGTGATTTCCCCTATATTCCCTTGCCCAGCGGAGTAATGAAGATATCGCTTCAGCAGATTAGTGATATTACCGGATTTCCAGTGGACTACTTAATTCAGGTCGTAAGGTCTATGTGATAACGGATTAGCTACTATTCCAGAGAGGAGGTAAAAATGGCAACGACATTTGAAATAAAACAGAAGTATTGGTCAGAGCTTTCCGATGTAGCCGATGCACTTGCTGCGAATTTCACGAAGATACTACAGAGTCCTGGAAGATTCAGTGGCAATGTAATTGATGGTGGCCGACTTTGGGGCACTGAATATACGATCACTGTGAATCCTGAATTCTCTAATAGGGATGATTGGGCTAGATTGGAACCTATTGACTCCTACCTTGCTCAAAACCTTCTAGTAAATCTTGCAGCTGAATTCCCGGAGTTTAGAAAAATTAGGAACTGGCGAGAAATCAAGAAAGATAATATCACTCCAATTATGATTGATATACTTCATACGGTTACATATAGGAGGACTTTTGAAGAGGTCTGTAGTGTTTCCCAATCTTGGAAAAGCGGATCCACTTGTTACATCTTGGCCGATGTTCTTAATAAATTCCTCTTATTATCTCAGGTGGATAGTACGCGTGACTTCTATAAATGCTATCTGAGTAAATCGCTCCCGACTTTAGGCTTAACTCCTAAACCCGACGAAATTATTTCTTTTAGGGACAACCTTAAATGTTCTCAAGGTGGCAAACATGCATATCACAGGGCTATGCGAGCGTTCTATAACTGGCTTTATTCCCCTGCTTCCGGACTTGGCTTCAAACCAGAAGATAATCCTATCCGATTCATTAAACCTCCAAAGGTTACGAAGAAAAAAATGCCAGCACAGACTGAGCAGTCGATCAAGATTCTCCTATCCCATACAGATAATCTCAGAGATGCAGCCCTTCTTGCAGCTCTTATAGATTCAAGTGGTAGACTTTCAGAAGTAAGTGACATACATGAACCTGATATTTTATGGGATAAAAGTGTCTTCCAGTGTGTCGCAAAGGGCGGTGATGAAGTTTATATGCCATTTAGCCCGATTACTGGGAATTTAATAAGAGAATGGTTAACTGAGTATAATCCTAACGGTGGTAATATCTGGGGTATTAAGAAGTCTGGTATCGTCTCGATGTTACGGAGACTGGAAAAATCAACCGGCATAAAGTGTAACGCTCATACTTTCCGAAGGGGTTTCGCGTCTATTTTGCGGCGTAAAGGGATTGATTCTCTGGATATCATGAGGCTTGGCCATTGGAAGTCGATAGGGATGGTCCAAAGGTATACTGAAAGCGTCAACTTCGAAGATAGCCAGAAGCACTACAAGGCACCGATGGAACGACTGGCGGACGCGACTGACGGACTTACCAAAGATAACGAAGTGCCGAGGCCCAGAATCGAACTGGGGACACGCGGATTTTCAGTCCGCTGCTCTACCGACTGAGCTACCTCGGCACCAAAATTATTGTAGCTGTTGACAATATAGGTGTCAAGCAAGCTCACCCACTTTGAGTTTGGAACGAACTCCAGAAGTTTCTTGTGTCACCAATACATTGAACCGATACAAGTGCTTGACACAAGAGTAAATACTGTATAGAATAATATCGTATAACAATATCGGGGTGCGTTATTATGCTGGATAGAGAATTCTTCCTGGGATTTATAAAGATTCATATCCTGTATCACGCTTCAAAGGAGCCAATCTTTGGCATAGAGATAGCTGAGGAGCTGGCTAGACACGGGTATAGCATCAGCCCGGGCACCCTCTACCCGACTCTACATCGCCTGGAAAAAGAAGGCTATCTGGAAAGCACGTCAAAGGTGGTTAATGGCCGACTCCGGAAATACTATCAGGCTACCGACGAAGGGAACCTGGTACTGGAGCAGTCTAAGAGAAAAATCAGAGAGTTGGTTACCGAGGTGATTGAGGAGAAGTAGTTGATAGGAACATCGGATACTGATACTGGCGGCAAGAGAATCTGGGGTCTTAGCCCCAATGTTTTCTTTCTGGGTATGGTCAGCCTGCTAACCGATGTCTCAAGTGAGATGATTTTTACCCTTCTCCCCCTCTTTTTACGCCATGTGCTGAGGGCACCATTCACTGCCATCGGTCTTATCGGTGGGCTATCGGAAAGCGCTGATGCTATCTTCATGATATTTAGTGGCTGGCTCAGTGATGAAGTGGGTAAGCGTAAGCCCCTCGCGGTATTAGGCTACAGTATCTCCACTATAGCCAAGCCCTTTATGTATCTGGCTAGTAGTTGGGGTGCAGTACTGGGAATTAGATTTAGTGACAGGATAGGCAAAGGCATCCGCACTTCACCACGCGATGCTCTGGTGGTTGATTCAATATCGGCTGGAGAAAGGGGTAGGGGCTTCGGACTACACAGGGCTATGGATACCTCTGGTGCCGTCCTTGGGCTGGCAGTAGCCGCTATTATCATATATCTCGTCCAGGGTGGAGGGGCATACCTTGGTTTAGAGACCTACCAATGGCTGGTATTAGTTGGCATTGTACCGGCACTACTGGCGGTGCTGGTACTGCTTATATTTGTACGAGAGCCAGTGAGAAAGCCTTCGCCAGATTATAAAGGCACGGTAGCCTCAACTGGTCATAGAGGGTTAATTAAAGGCTTTGATACCCGGTTCAAGGTATTCCTGGCTATTATGGCTGTATTTACCCTGGGTAATTCCAGTGATTTCTTTGTGATACTACGGGCATGGGGCTTGGATGTATCTCTCATCTACGTGGTAGTGATGCTTATCATGTTTAATGTTACCTATGCAGTTACTTCTTTACCAGCGGGTATACTGTCTGATAAGCTGGGGAGGCGGCGGGTTATCACCCTGGGCTGGTTCATTTACGCCCTGGTTTACCTTGGGTTTGCCCTGGTATCAGAGGTATGGCAGGTTTGGCTGCTCTTTGCCGGCTATGGAATCTACTACGGAATAGTAGAAGGAGTAGCTCGAGCTTTTGTCGCCGATTTAGTTCCCAAGGAAAAGAGAGGCACCGCCTATGGACTGTATCATGGTGTGGTCGGTCTCACCCTTTTACCCGCCAGCCTGATTGCTGGCTGGCTGTGGCAAACTTATAGCCCGGCGTCTCCCTTCTACTTCGGCGCTGCTCTTGCCTTTGTGGCTATGCTGGGTATTATTGTGTTGATTAGGGAGTAGGCATGGGATTTACATACTCGTGATTTTTGTGCGGATAGATATTTTATTAGTTTCGGCTTGTTAGACCTACTACGAGAGAAATTCCATAGCAGTGAATAATAGAAGCATTCCGCCTATCGCCATTAGAAAACCATCATCGTTGACTATGAATATGTCTGTAAATATCATTGCGAAGCCGACAGCTACTGCAACCAACGGGCGCAATTCTTTCAAGCTAAAGGTAACCGATTCGCCCTTCGAGCGTCTTCGTAACAATCTGCAAAAGAGTGTGGTTAATACAACTAATACGATGCCCGATGCTAATCCACCACTGAAGGCTAACTAAAAATCTGACATCATTATGACTCAGCAACTAGCGCTTTGTATGAGCTATTATACCACGACGTGTCGTAATGTGCTTATGAACATATCAACAAATAGTGTCCAAGCTCTATCTTCAAATTTACCAACCTCTTATTCCAAAACTACATTATCTATCAGTCTGGTCTTGCCGATTTTTACTGCCAAGGAGACCAAAGCCGGTGGATTGATTGTGTCTAATTCGTCCAGGGTCTTGGCGTCGGCTACACTGACATAATCAATACTTGCTAATGGTTCTTTTTTCATTAAAGTTATCATTTCTTGGCGCATGTGCTCGGCATCTCTTCCGCCCCGTAACCAAAGCCTTTGAGCCAGACTAATTGCTTTATATAAAACCGTGGCTGCCTGGCGCTGCTCAGGATTTAGGTAAGCGTTGCGGCTGCTCATCGCCATACCGTTAGGCTCACGCACCGTAGGAATGGTAACTATCTCCAGATTCATATTGAGATCAGCCACCATCTTCTTGATAACTACTAGCTGCTGGGCATCCTTCTGCCCAAAGTAGGCTTTGGTTGGCTGGACAATATTGAATAGCTTGGCAACCACCGTGGTAACACCCCTGAAATGACCGGGACGGGAAGCGCCTTCCAGTCGTTCAGTGACCTTACGCACCTCTACCCAGCTACTGAACTGCGGCGGGTATATCTTAACTTCCGAGGGCATAAAGACAATATCAGTTTTTTCCTTTTCCAACAGAGCCAGGTCATGCTCAGGGTCCCGGGGATATTTATCAAAGTCCTCCTTTGGACCAAATTGAGTTGGATTGATAAATATACTAACTACTACCGAGGGGTTTTCGGCTCTGGCTTGTCTGACTAAAGCCAAGTGACCCTCATGCAAATAGCCCATAGTCGGAACAAAGCCCACCGGCTCGGTGAGCTCAAGCCGTACGCGTTTCATCGCACCTATTGTTTCAACAACTTTCATAGGTATTTCTCAGATTGAGCTTGATTACAACCCACTTCCCCTTATCATTAAACCCAGTTTAACCACCTCTACTCCTCAACCGGAACCACAGACTCCTCAGCTATCCATTCATAACCCAAAGCAGCACGCCACTCTAGCATCTCCTTCTGTAATACCTCGTAGTCTTTCTGAACGGCATCATAGAGCCTTGCATTTTCTAGGGCAATGGCCCCCAGATTAGCAACTGCGCTCACGAAGTATTTATCATCCGCAGTGGAACGGCGTGGCTCTGCGGTATACACCCTTATTACCCCTATAACCTCCCCCCTAAGCGTCATCGGGACGGAAAGGATAGACGCAATCCCTGCTTTCCTGGCTTGCTCTCGATACTGAACCCGCTTATCCTTGGTTGCATCTAACACAACTACTGGTTCGCCCTTTAATGTGCCGGAAATGCTCTTGTCCGCTGATATCAGCCCCTTTCGAATGTAGGAATCGCTTAGCCCATAGGTCACGGTATGAAGTAAGAGTTTCCTATCCGGTGAAAGAAGCATCACGGAGCACCCTTTGGCCCCGGCGGCATCCACTACTTTCCCAACAATGGAGTATAGTACGCTCCCAGGAGTACGAGCTGAATTCACTGCTGCTGCTACCTCGTACAAGCTTTCATAATAGGTAGGCTTATTTTTCCCCATTTTAACACCTCCTTAGCCTTAATAGTCACCTAATACTTAGCCTTTAGCTCGGCTAATATGCTTTCGTCCATAGAGAAGCTCTGCTGGTCAGTGGGGAAGCTACCTGATTTTACCTCATTATCATATTCAGTAACCGCAGCCCGGATAATATCAGTAAGCCTGGTATATTGCTTGGCATGCTTGGGGATAAAGTCAGTAAATGAGCCTAGAATGTCGTTTATAATCTGAACCTGACCATCACAGCCTATGCCAGCGCCAATACCGATGGTTGGGATACTTATTCTTTGGGTAATGAGTGCGGCCAGTTGGGCGGGAACAGTCTCAAGAACGATGGCAAAAGCCCCAGCCTGTTCTAAAGCCTGAGCGTCTTCAAGCAATTTCGTGGCTGCTTCCAGGGTTTTACCCCGCACCTTAAACCCACCTAGTTGGTACATTGACTGGGGAGTAAGCCCAATATGACCCATAACTGGAATACCGCACTCCACAATTCTCGATACCTTTTCAGCTACTGTTACACCACCCTCAAGCTTAATTGCCTGGGCACCTCCATCTTGGATAAATTGAGCAGCATTATATAGAGCATCATCAACGCTTATGTGGTAGGTCATAAATGGCATATCGCCAATTACCATCGCCTGTTTAGCACCTCTAACCACAGCCTTAGTATGGTGCAGCATCTCCTCCATAGTTACCGGTATAGTTGATTCGTAACCCAGGACAACCATGCCCAGGCTATCTCCCACCAGAATTAGTGGTATTCCCGCTTCATCAACTATTTTAGCTGTGGAGTAGTCATAGGCGGTTAGCATAGTGATTTTCTCACCCTTCTGCTTCATTTCTTTTATCTGGTTTATAGTTACTCTCATTTGTCTCCCCCCTTAAAAAGGTATAGACTCGACCAATCGTTTAGTTTTAGTGATAACATTTTTAGCATCAACATATATCACTTTAGGTCTGAAGTGGCGGGCTTCGTCGTCCTCAACATGGCAGTAGGAGAGGATAAGTATAATATCCCTCTTATCTGCTAGTCTAGCCGCCGCTCCATTTATACAAATTTCACTGCTTTCGCCCTCAATGGCGTAGGTAGTAAAACGAGCACCATTATTGGTATTTAGCACCTGCACCTGCTCATAGGGCAGGATGTCAGCTTCATCCATAAGCCTCTTGTCAATGGTAATACTGCCTTCATAGTCAAGGGCAACCGTGGTAACTCGGGCTCTTTGGATTTTGCTCTTAAGCATTATTCTCATTATACCTCCCTCAATTGACCCTTTGTTTTGTCAGGTTGTTTTAGTATAGCCTCCAACTGGCGTGCCTGGTGCTGATTGATTTTGCCCTTGGCTAAAGCGATAGGTATAGTCTGAAGACCTAGTTCTCGATAGGTTGAGAGTAAACCAGGAGCTGTTTTCTTTAAAGCTTTGAGGTGCTTATTAATAGTACCGGTATCACCACGGGCAATCGGTCCAGTGAGACATTGAGGTATACCGACAGTATCAATATTATGAATTGTCCCTCGCAATAGCGGGAGTAGTGCCTGAGTAGCTTGGTTCGGTGGGATGTTGAAGGTTTGCCATAGGTCATTAGCTAGCTTGACCAAGGTTACCAAATAGTTACAGGCAATGACTGCTGCTGCATGATATACTACCTTATCGCTTGCTTTGAGCTCCACCCAGTGACCATCAAGGGCAGTTGCCATATCCTTAAGTGTATTTAATAGAGGCTCTTCAGCCTCCAAGGCAAAGGTTGAGCCTGGTATATTCTCTATAGCCTGTTTTACACTGGCAAAGGTCTGCAAGGGGTGAAAGACACCAACCTGGACATCTGATTTCTTAGCTGGTTCCAGAGTTTCAGTTGAGTCAGCACCACTACAATGAACTATACTCTGCCCGGCATGCCACTGAATTTCAGACACTACCGTGGCGATAGCATCATCGGGGGTAGTAATAAAGACAAGCTCACTATCATCAGCCACATCCTGATTATTAGATGCACGGCAACCACCAATTACCTCAGCTAACTTTGCAGCTGAGGTTTGACTTCGACTCGATACGGCCACTACTTGATAACCCTTACTGTTCAGCCCAACAGCTAGGGCAGTGCCTACAGTTCCAGCTCCGATGAATCCTAATTTGTGCATTTTAGTTCCTTACTTACGCCTTTTTTATATAAAATACCTTCTCAGACACAGCCAGAGAAGGCATTCAAGATACAGTCTTACATTTTGCCGTCCCGGTCATATCAGATCCAAGCGACTAATATTATTAATAATACCTATTTTTAAAAAGCTCACCGCCAACCGGTCGATGGCTAATAACTCACTATCATTTTGATTATATCCATTCCTTCTCAATCTTGTCAACACAGTGCAATAGAGGTATTTAGCTGGTGGGTGATAATCTATATTAGCCTCCTATTTGTCACCCGGCATTCTCATCTCATAACTTCGCTGGACGTTTTACCTTTAGCATATGCTGCCCTAAACACTAAGGTAATAACCTGTGCTATAATTCGGACTACAATAAGTGAATGTCCGAGATTATTAACCTATCCAATAAAATCGAAAAACAGCTACCTACCGAGCTAGTTAGCTTTATGCAAGTCGCCGGTGAGGTGGCTGCCAGTCAAGGGCAGAACCTGTACCTTGTCGGCGGTGTGGTTCGTGACTTGCTCCTGGGACAAACCAACCTCGACCTTGACCTGGTGGTAGAAGGTAGCGCAATAAATCTAGCACAGCAGCTAGCACAGATTAAGCTAGGGAAAATCACCACTCACCCCCGCTTCAATACAGCTAAACTCCAGTGGGATAAATGGAGCATTGACCTAGCTACCGCCCGTTCCGAAACTTACGCTAAACCCGGAGCCTTACCCATTGTAAAGCCTGGTTCTCTGAGCAATGACCTTTCCCGCCGTGATTTCACCATCAATACTATGGCTATTGAGCTTATCCCCAGCCGCTATGGCGAATTGATTGACCGTTATGGGAGTATAGATGACCTTAAACAGGGTCTTATCCGTGTTCTACATGAAAAAAGCTTTATTGACGATGCTACCCGTATTTGGCGTGGTTTACGCTACGAGCAACGGCTATACTTCCAACTGGAACCAAATACCTTACAGCTACTTATACGAGACATACCTATGCTAGACACCATTAGTGGCGACCGGATACGGCATGAGCTGGAACTAATATTAAAGGAAAAATACCCGGAAAATGTCCTCTACCGCGCTGAAGAACTCAGTGTTCTCCATCGTCTACACCCCGCCCTAAAGGGCAATGGCTGGCTGTCAAATAAATTCAAGCAGGCTCGCCAGCTAAGCCATTCTAATTTACCACCGGTTGCTCTTTACCTCGCTCTTCTGGCCTACCCCTTGACTAACGAAGATAGTGAACAACTGATTTCACGCCTCAGATTATCTAAGTCATTAGCCCAAACCCTGCGGAATACCATTAGCATCAAAACCAATTTAAAGTCGCTGGCTAACCCTGAACTCACCCCAAGCAGTGTTCATTACCTTCTCCACGGCTACTCCCCGACGGCAATTACAGCTAACTCATTAGCCTGTGACTTCCCGGTGGCTCGTCAGAACATTAACTTGTTTCTCAATAGGCTACGTTATGTCAAGCCAGCCCTTAACGGAGATGATTTAAAAAGAATGGGCATATCCCCTGGTCCCCAAATCAAAGAAATTCTAAAATTGCTACACGAGGCTAGACTAGATGGCAAAGTAACCAGTAAGCAGGGTGAGGAAGACTTGATTAAGGGGTGGCTGGCGAGAAATAGATAAAAGAATACTAGGTTTGCTCTAAACCTATAGCTATATACCCAAGGTTCACTTACTACTCCATATGCTTAAACACCTCGCGTGGGGCGCCACAGATGGGGCAGGTCTCAGGGGTTTCGTCACTTACAATGTAGCCGCAGACCTGACAGACAAAGTAAGTCTCGTCCTTTAGCTGCTCCCCCGCCTCAATGGCTTCAAGCGCCTTCTGGTATAGTTCGTGATGGATTTTCTCTACCTCATTGGCAAACTCGAAACTAAACTGAGCCTTTCTATTCTTTTCCGACTCCGCCTGATTAATGAAACCGGGATACATCTGTATAAACTCGTAGTATTCCCCATCGATAGCCTCTTCCAGATTATCCCTGGTTGACTCAATGCCACCTATAGCCCTAAGATGACTGCGGGCAAGAACCGTCTCCGCATCAGCCACTGCCCGAAAGAACCTGGCTATCTGGGTATGACCCTCCTTTTCCGTCTTGTCAGCAAAGAACAGGTAGCGGCAGCTAGCCTTACTTTCTCTAGTAAAAGCTTCCTGCAAATTCTCCTGTGTACTGCTCACTTGAGCACCTCCTTAATTAATTATAGATTACATTCTACCACTTCTGACCAGTTAAAGTTTCCATTAAATAACATTCCAACCCTTGCTGTTGGAGGCGAATATAAAGCTCCTCAGCCTGAGCCTTGTCCTTCACCAAGGTAAATAGGGCTGGTCCTGAGCCGGCCAGGTGAACATCGGTGGTGCCAACTTTTACAAGATGTTCCCTATACTCGCTTAGCTCAGAGGAGCGGTCAAAGGCTACATTGTCAAAGGTATTGAACAAAAGGGATGGTGAAAATTCTCTACCCTCCCTTAATTTCTCTACCAGCTTCTCCGTAATCTGCCCATCTGTATAGTGGCTGGCGTTAAGACTGGCATAAAGTCGTTCCGTCTTGCCCGGCAGCCGAGGTACCGGTGGCATCACCACCACCACCCATATATGGGGTAATGACGGCAAGGGAGCTACCACCTCACCTCTGCCTGTAACCAGAGCTGTGCCACCATAGACAAAGAAGGCTACATCTGAACTTAACCTGGCGGCTAACTCAAGTAACTTTTCCTGCGATAAACTCAATCCCCAGAGCTTATCAAGCCCGCGCAGAATGGCAGTGGCATCACTACTATCTCCACCTAACCCTGACATCAGGGGGATTCGCTTGTTAATTTCTATGGTTGCCCCTTTAGCGCATCCGGTATCTTCCTGAAGTAAACTAATTGCTTTAGATACCAGACTGTCTTCTGGAATCCAGTTTGGCAAATCACAATTGAACTCGATACTCTGGCTTAACTGGAAATGAAGGCTATCGCATAGATTTATAGTCTGGATAACGCTGCGAATTTCGTGAAAGCCGTCTCGGCGTTTAGCCAACACCTCAAGGGTCAGATTAATCTTAGCCGGTGCCAGAACAGTCAGCATACTATTTCCCTTCTCGGGTAAATACCTGCCACAGCCGTGCCCACTCCTCCAAAGCTAAGGTCTCAGCCCGTCGCCTTGGCGCAATATCAGCCTTCTCCAATAAGGGTAAAACCTCAGCCTTTAGCAATCCCAGGCCTTGAGCCAAGGAATTAACTATCTGCTTGCGAGAGGCGCTAAAACCTGCCTGTACCAAGTTAATAAATCCTCTCTCATCGGTTACCGCCACTGCCGGCTGAGAATATAGGTCAATCCTCAGTATCGCTGAGTCAACCTCAGGTGCCGGATAAAAACACCGAGCCGGTACATAGCTAATTATTCTTGGTTCTCCATAAAACTGCACACTGATACTCAGCACACTCATCCGACCGGGCTCAGCCACAATAGCCTCAGCTACCTCCTTTTGCACCATTACTACCATAATTTGAGGCTTAACCAATGCCTCAAGAAAATGGCGTAAAACGGGAGATGTAATATAATAGGGAAGATTAGCTACTACCTTATAGCTAAAAGGGCTATTTATTACCGGAGGAAATCTTGTCTTTTGTTCCTGAAGCAAATCGTCTGGGTCAACCTGAAGCACATCCTTATTGATGATAGAAACATTACCAAAAGAGGCTAGGGTTCGTTCCAGGGTGACAGCTAGTTTACTATCTAACTCAACAGCCACTACCCAACCAGCTTGCCTGGCTAGTTCCTTGGTCAGGATACCTAGACCAGGTCCTACTTCCATAATAACATCGGTAGAGGCAAGCTCAGCGGCTGAAGTAATAAGCTCCAACACATCCCCATCAATAAGGAAGTGTTGTCCTAGCCCCTTTCTTACCTTAAGGTCAAATTGGCGCAGCCGCCTCTTGGTTTGAGCTAAAAGCGACTCTGTCTTCATCATTACACTCCGTAACTCAAACGTGACACTAACCCCATAGGCAGTCTATATTCCACCATCTTCGCTTGAGTAGCACCAATGTCATAAGTAATACGGTAGTGGGTAACAGACCTGGCTTCACTATCATAGACTGCGTAGCTGGCTCTAGGGTCACCATCCCGGGGTTGCCCTGCACCACCTGGATTAATAATAAATCGGTTCCTAGCCAGCGTAAGCACAGCATCATCCGGAAATTCACTAACCAAACAAGCACCATTTTCACTGCACTCAAATACTAAAGGTACATGAGAATGACCCACCAGGCAAAATTGCGATTGGAAGTAAGTAAAATTCTGCTTAGCACGGCTGGTTGATAGAAGGTATTCCCAAATTGGATCCCTCGGGCTACCGTGAACTAGAGTAAAATCATCTCTTTGAGCAACCAGCGGCAAGCTGTCAAGATACTGTATATCCCCTTGAGTTAATTGCTGCGCCGCCCAGTGACAGGCTGCAGCAGCATCAGGATTAAAATCGGAGGTATCTATTTTACCAATTGCTGCCCAATCGTGATTTCCAGCAACACAGACATGCTTATACTGACACAGAAGCTCAATGCACTGGTGCGGGTCTGGTCCGTAGCCAACAATATCTCCTAAACACCAAACCTCCTCCACCCCTCCCCTACGCTCAATGTCATCCAGCACTGCGGTAAAAGCAGCCAGATTGGCATGAATATCGGCAATAATTGCATAGTGCATCTAAAAACTATAACAGCTAATCCTGCACAAGTAAATATTTAGACCCTGCCTCAAATTCATGCTATAATTCCACTATGAAAGTTTCGGAGATAGGGGAATTTGGGCTGATTGACCTCCTAGCTAAAACGGTTAATAGACCGCCGGGCAAACAGCTTATAATCGGTATTGGTGATGATGCTGCCGCCTGGTACGGTGATACCTCAATTCAACTGGCTACTGTTGATTCCTTTATCCAGGATGTCCACTTTTCCCTGGATATAGCTTCCTGGGAAGACCTGGGTTGGAAAGCAATGGCAGTCAACCTGAGCGACATTGCCGCTATGGGTGGTGTGCCCAGATACGCCCTGGTATCGTTAGCCATACCACCCCATACCGAAGTAGAGAATGTTATCGCCCTCTACAAAGGAATGATTGAGCTTACACAGCAGTTTGGAGTAACTATAATTGGTGGCGACACCAATAGTGCCACTCCGGTGGCCATTACCATTACCATTCTTGGTAGCACCAAAAAGGATAATTATATACTCACCCGCTCAACAGCTCAGCCTGGTGAGCAAGTGGCCGTTACCGGCTATCTAGGTGCAGCCGCTGCTGGTTTGGAAATACTGACTAACCAACTTCAATTTGACACCGAAGCCACCGCTATTCTGAAAAAGGCTTTCCTTCACCCCTACCCCAGACTGACTGAAGGGCAACTGCTGGTAGATTACGGAGTGAAAACAGCTATAGATATTAGCGATGGATTGATTTCAGACCTAAATCAAGTATGTAAATCAAGCCAAGTTGGTGCCAGAATAGAAATTGACCGTGTGCCAATTCAGCCCACAGTTAAAGCTAACCTCAGCCAAAAATCCCTTGAACTGGCATTATCAGGAGGAGAGGACTATGAACTCTTGTTTACTGCCAGCGCTGAGGTTATTGATAAGGTAAAAAGAGCCGCCTCCTGCCCGATAACAGTAATCGGTGAAATCGTAGCTGATAAGAAGCTAACTCTGGTTAATAGCCAAGGGAATCCTTTTAAATTGGGTAAGACAGGTTGGGAGCACTTTGTTACGAGATGAAGCTAAATCAGTCTATAAACTACGATTTAATCAGTCATAGCCCGGAACAGACCAAAATATTCGGGGGCAGTATCGGTGAGTTAGCCCTACCCGGTGATACTTTTCTCCTTGTCGGCGGCTTGGGAACAGGAAAGACCTGCCTCACTCAGGGTATTGCCTTGGGACTGGGTATCAAAGAATATGCTGTCAGCCCCTCATTTGTCGTAGTTAGAGAACTCTATGGTAGGCTCCCCTTATATCACATTGACCTGTATCGGCTCAACCTAGAAGAAATTGTTGAATTAGGCTTAGATGACTATATATATGGCAATGGTGTCTGTGTAGTGGAATGGGCAGAAAAAGGGTTAAGCGTATTGCCAGCAGAGCACTTACTTATTGAAATAAGCTATCTTTCCGACATCGAGCGTAGCTTTCAACTTAAACCAAGTGGCAAACGCTACCTAGAAGTGACAGCCCAACTGAAATCTTCCCTTTAGAAAGGACTACTAATGCAGTTGGCTATAGATACTTCAACAGACATAGCTAGCCTGGCTCTGGTTCAAGATGGCGAAGTGCTAGCTGAGTTAACCTGGCGTTGTGGACAAAGTCATACTACTCAGCTATTACCCCACCTGGCTCACCTGCTGGATAAGACTGAGAAATATCTTCAGTCTCTCAGTTGTATCATTGTAGCCAGGGGACCAGGAAGCTTTAATGGCTTGCGAGTGGGAATTAGCACAGCCAAGGGGCTAGCCTTTAGCCTGGGAATCCCAATAATTGGCATCAGCACCCTGGAAGCAGACGCCTACCAGCACGCCGAAACTGGTTTACCTATTTGCCCGATACTTAATGCCGGTAGAGAGGAAATTGCTACCGCTTTATACCAAAAGAAACAAAATGCGTGGCATCAGCTTATCTGTGAGCATATAACTACTGTTGATACTTTGTGCTCACAGATTACCACAAAGACCATATTTTGTGGGGAACTCACCCCATTTATCGCCACAGGGCTAAGAAAACAGCTTAAGCAAAGAGCAATAATACCACATCCAGCTACTAGATTGCGGCGAGCCACTTTTCTGGCTGAGTTGGGGCAACAACGGTTTAAGATAGGCGACCATGACAACCCAGCTACTTTACAACCGCTATACCTCAGGCGACCACCAATCACTAAACCCAAACACCGACAACAAATCAGGATAGAGGAAAACTAAAAACAATGTCTAAAGCTGTTATCTGGGATATGGACGGGGTAATTGCTGATACTGCCCCCTATCACTTTAAGGCATGGCAGGAGGTCTTCCGAAAAAGAGAGGTGAACTTCAACGAGGAGGATTTCCGGCGTAACTTTGGGCAAAGGAATGATACCATAATCAGTAATGTTTTAGGTGAAGGCTTATCACCGAGCGAGATAGATGCTATTGCTGGTGAGAAAGAGATAGACTTCCGCCAGAGAGTAAGCCAGCACATAAAGCCACTACCCGGAGCAATAAAACTAATCAAATCACTTGGTAAGCATGGATTCAAAATAGCATTAGCCTCCTCGGCACCAACTGAAAATATCCGGCTGGTTACTCAAGGTCTAGGTATAAACAATTACTTCCAGTCTATAGTCTCTGGTCGGGATGTAACTGAGGGCAAACCCAATCCACAGGTTTTCCTGTTAGCTGCCAAAAAACTAGGAGTCAAGCCCAAGAACTGCATCGTGATTGAAGACGCAGTGGCTGGCATTACCGCTGCTAAAAGAGCCGGTATGCGCTGCCTGGCTATTACCAATACCCGGCCTAAGACAAGCTTAGTTGAAGCTGACCTTATAGTTGATACACTGGAAGCAGTAAGTGTGAGTGATTTAGAGCAGCTTCTCAATCCTTTAAGTGAAAGTTAATAATCAATCTTTTAATAAATATACGAGGAGGTTAATATTATATGACAAAAGGAGCTTCAAATGGATAAATCTCTAGTTATTATCAAACCTGATGCCGTGCAGAGAGGGTTAACCGGCACTATCATTAATCGCTTGGAAAGCCAGGGGCTTAAGTTGGTGGCGCTTAAGATGCCCCACCTGGACAAAGACTCAGCCCAACGACTATACGCTATCCACAAGGATAAGTCTTTCTTTAAAAGCTTGGTAGATTACATTAGCTGTGCCCCGATAATTGCCATGGTCTTTGAGGGTAAAAGGGCAGTAGAGTTAATCAGAGAAACGATGGGGCATACTGACCCAGCCAAGGCTGAAACCGGAACTATCAGAGGCGATTTCGGTTTAGATATTGAACACAATACCATTCATGGCTCCGATTCAGTCGAGACTGCCGAAGAGGAAATCAAACTATTCTTTTCCGAGAATGAAATTTTTAATTATTGAATCCTTACTACTGGGCTTGCCTGGCTCCATAGCTTATCCAACTGGTAGTATTCCCGCTCAATCTGAGCAAAAATGTGGACAATAACATCACCAAAATCAAGAAGAAGCCAACCTGAATCTACCGTTCCCTCACGATGATGAGGTAGAATACCATCCTTCTTTAAAGCATGCCCAATTTCATCATAAATAGCCTGAATTTGCCTATTACTATCACCGCTACATATCATAAAGTAATCAGCAAAGCTGCACACTCCTCGGGCATCCAGCAGCACAATATCACTGGCCTGCTTATCGCCAGCAGCTTCTACCACCTTGCGTGCTACTTCTATCGCTTCCAGAAGTTAACTCTCTATTTAAAACAGCTTATTTAAATTAATATTATACCACAATCACTATGCCTTTAGCTCTAATTTATATCTTGCCACTTCTAACCACTGTGTTATACTAAATATGTTAAAACCTTTAAAAATAAGTTGGGGTAGGAGATAAATGTCAGGGCTACTTTTTGGAACTGGCGGGGCTCCTCATAGTGCCAAACCATCATCCACCATAGACGGTATTAAGCGTATTGCTGAGCTTGGTCTGGGCTGTATGGAGATAGAATTTGTCCGAGGAGTAAGAATGAGCGAGGCAGGAGCCCGCCTGGTTGCGGACATAGCCACCAAGGAAGGAGTAAAACTCTCGGCTCATGCTCCTTACTTTATAAACTTTAACGCTCATGAGCCAGAAAAGATAAAGGCCAGCCAGGATAGGCTACTGCAAACAGCTCGTATCGCCTCAATATGTGGGGCTAAAAGCATCGTTTTCCACATCGCTTTTTATCTTGGCGATCCTCCAGAAAAAGCCTACACTAATGTAAAGAAACATCTAGAGGAAGTAATGCACCAGCTTAAATGCGAAAACAATCGGGCGTGGATTAGACCAGAAATTATGGGCAAGTCCAGTGAGTTCGGAACAATAGAGGAAGTACTCAACCTGAGCACCGAGCTAAATGGAATAGCTCCCTGTATTGACTTTGCTCACTGGCATGCCAGGACGGGAAGGTTTAATTCATATCCTGAGTTTGTCTCGATTATGCAGCAGATTAAAGAGCGGTTAGGTAGACCAGCCCTGGATAACATGCATATCCATGTCTCCGGTATCGCCTACGGTAAAAAGGGGGAGATAAAACACCTCAATCTAAAAGACTCAGATTTTCAGTATGTTGAGCTTATCAAGGCGCTAAAGGATTACAATGCCAAGGGTCTTCTTATTTGCGAAAGTCCCAACCTAGAAGAGGATGCCCTGCTCCTGCAAGAGACCTACAATACCCTGTAATAAACAGGTTAGCACTAAGTCAGTGTTTTCCCATTTACTTGGTTTCTGTTATAATACAATATATAGTTAGAGTTAGTAATTGACAAATGTTTATTATTGAAGGTGAAGGATGAAACCAACTTGGAGGCGGAGTAGCTTAATATACATCGCCATTATTATTGCCGCCATAGTTTTCTTCTGGTTCCTTTTCCCCATCACTGGAAAACCGACTGAAATTCCGCTAAGTGAAGTGATAGCTATGTCACAAAGTGGGGAGATAGAGCAGATTGTTGTTGACGGCGATGAGTTACTCATTACTACTAATGATGGCACAGAGTTAAAGACCGTTAAAGAAAGCAACGCCAGTATATATGATATTCAAGGGCTTAATCTTGATGGCGTGATAGTCGATGTAAAAGCATCAGGCTTTGAGTGGGGTGGATTACTGCTTAGCTTCCTCCCCCTCCTACTCCTTGGCGCTTTGTTGTTCTTCCTATTCCGTAGGGCACAAGGGGCTAACAGCCAAGCTATGAGTTTTGGTCGTAGCCGAGCTCGATTATTCCCGGCTAATACACCAACAGTAACTTTTAACGATGTTGCCGGTGTAGAGGAAGCCAAGCAGGAGGTCCACGAAGTAGTAGATTTCCTCAAGTCGCGTGAGAAGTTTCAGAACCTGGGGGCACGTATTCCAAAGGGCATGCTACTAATAGGTCCGCCTGGCACAGGAAAGACACTACTGGCTCGAGCAATAGCCGGCGAAGCTGGGGTACCTTTCTTTTCTATTAGCGGTAGTGAATTTGTAGAGATGTTTGTTGGTGTTGGTGCCTCCAGGGTGCGTGACCTCTTTGACCAGGCTAAACGCAACACCCCGTGTATTATCTTCATTGATGAGATTGATGCTGTCGGTCGTCACCGTGGGGCTGGGCTTGGTGGTAGCCATGATGAGAGGGAGCAGACGTTAAATCAAATTCTAGTGGAAATGGATGGCTTTGATACTAACACTAGTGTCATTGTTTTGGCCGCTACCAACCGTCCGGATATACTTGACCCAGCACTCCTCCGCCCTGGTCGCTTTGACCGACGGGTAATCCTGGACCGGCCAGATATTAACGGACGGCTTGCCATTCTCCAGGTTCACTCTAATGGTAAGCCACTAGATGAAACAGTTAATTTGGAGGTTCTATCTAAAGAGACGGCCGGTTTTAGTGGCGCTGACCTGGCTAACCTCGTTAATGAGGCAGCTATTCTAGCTGCCAGACGGGACAAGAAAGCCATTGGAATACTAGAACTTGAAGAGTCTATAGACCGTGTGATAGCTGGCCCAGAGAGAAAGAGCCGAAGAATAAGTACTAAGGAAAAGGAAATTACTGCCTATCATGAGTCAGGGCACGCCCTTGTCGCCAAAATGTTGCCCAATGCTGACCCAGTACATAAGATTTCCATAGTGGCTCGAGGGATGACTCTCGGTCACACCCGGCAATTGCCTACCGAAGACCGATACATGCTAACCCGCTCCCAATTTGATGACATGTTAGCTACTTTAATGGGTGGTCACACTGCTGAGGAAATAATCTTCAATGAAATCACCACTGGTAGTCAAAATGATATTGAGCAAGCAACTAAGCTGGCTCGTAAGATGGTAACTGACTATGGAATGAGCGCCAACTTAGGGCCAAGAACCTTTGGGCACAAGGAGGAGCTAGTTTTCCTCGGCCGTGAAATATCTGAGCAACGGGACTATAGTGATAAGATAGCCGAACAGATTGATGACGAGGTTCACAATATCATCCAGCAGGCTTACAAAACAGCCAATAAGATTCTAACTGAGAACAAGCCAAAGTTAATCCAGATTGCGGAGAGACTGATTACCGAGGAAACCATAGAGGGTGAAGGGCTGGAGGCACTATTTAACGAGTCTATTGCTGAACCCTCCCCAGAAACCATATAAAACTAACCGGGCTTCGTCTTAAAAAGACCAGCCCTTCTTTTTGAAGAAAACATGATTGAGCTTACCTACAAACCCATTTCTCCTGATACTGTGGTCAATAAGGTTAAAACTGATAGTAGTGGCTGCGTAGTTACCTACATCGGGTTGATTCGTGACTACTCCCGGGGAAAACCGGTTCTTTCCGTAGAATATTCGGACGCTCAAGCAACAGCAGAGGGAAGGTTACAAGCGATAGCCAGTGAAATTAGACAGAAATGGCAAATAAATAATATCGCTATATGCCATCGAATTGGCAAACTGAAAGTGGGGGACATTAATCTAGTCATTGCCATTGCCGCTACCCACCGCCAGGAGGGTTTTGCCGCTTGCCAGTATGCTATTGACCAGTTTAAGCAAAAATTACCCACCCGGAAAAAGGAAACATACCAGAACGATAGCACCTGGGTTGAGGGAGAATAAATAATTAATATTATCTCTTTCGATTTATAATATAATCTGCCAGTTCCATTAATGCCCGACGACTGGGACAATCTGGCAACAGGTCAAAATTACAGCAAGCTTTATCACAATAATCTGCAGCAACTGCATAGCATTCTTCGATAATTGACGAATTATGAACTAATTTTATCGCCAGTTCTATATTTTCCTGCTTATCCCGGTTCTGAAATAACCTTTTAACCGGATTATCCTCAACATAGCACTCTAAAAGAAGCATTGCTGGCAGGGTAAGAGTGCCCTGAGCTAAATCTGAACCTACTGGCTTGCCTAATTCTTCTTCGGTGCCAATAAAATCCAAGATATCATCTATAATTTGAAAGGCGATACCAAGGTTATAACCATATTCTTTTAACACCTTGATTGATTCCTCCGGAGCTTGACTCAAAATAGCCCCTGACTCTGTAGCTGTGGAAAACAGAGAGGCAGTTTTACTTGAAATCCTTTGTAAGTATTGCTGACGAGTCTGCTCTAGATTAAAAGCACTAAAGGCTTGATTTAATTCTCCACTAGAAATTGTCTGAATGGTTTGAGCAAAGAGCTTTATTACTTGAAGATTACGAGTGTTAGCTGCGAGTTCTCCTGCCTTAGCAAACAGGTAGTCCCCAAGTAGCATTGCTTTGTCCTCACCCCACACCTCATTTATTGTTGGTCTGCCCCGGCGAAGTGGAGATTTATCAATAGCATCATCATGAACCAGGGTAGCTATATGCACAACCTCAACGGCTGTAGCCATTGGTAGAAGGTAATCAAGGTTGCAGTCATATAACTTACCCGACAGGAGAACAAGCGCCGGGCGAATCTCCTTGCCACCACCACTTAGACTATAGACAAGTAATTCAGATAGCCAAGGAAAATCAACCTTACTGACCGACCTTAGTTCATTTTCTACTTTTATTAAATCCTCCCGAATAGGCTTATATATTGTGCTTAGTTCCAAAATCCCCCTCAACTTTCAGGTAAACCCAACCGCTTAGTCTCTTCTTCCACCAACTCTTCATCCAACTTAGAAAACAGAGGCTCAGGAGGAAGTAATCTCTGCCCCGGTGACGGGGAACGTAGTTGCCATCCATCATCTTTCACATTACCCTCAAAACCTAGTAATTCATGTAGCTTCTGCGAGCTGAAGGGTAAGAATGGATAAAGTACTGTTTTAAGGCAAGAGATTACAACAAGAGCTGTATACAATGAGTCAGCGGCGGCTTGCCTGTCCTCTTTGATTACTTCCCACGGTGATTTCTTTTCTAGATAACGATTAGTCTCCTGAGCCAGAGACATAGCCAATTTTATTGCTTCCTTAAAATGGCACCGATAAAGAAGCTCGTCCATCATATTAAAGGTATCCTTGGCTTTATTGAGCAAAGCCTGACTATGGCTATCAAATTCCCCAGGCGTTGGCACACAGCCATCAAATCTACGATAGACAAAAGTAAGCACTCGATGAACTAGGTTTCCATAAGTAGCTACCAGTTCATCATTATTACGGCGAACAAACTCACGCCAGGAGAAATCAGTATCCCCTGTTTCTGGCATATTTATCGATAATAAATAGCGTAAGGGGTCAGGCTCATAACGGGATAGATAATCAGGTAGCCAAACTGCCCAGTTACGACTGCTAGAAAGCTTTCTTCCTTCAATAGTTAGATACTCATTAGCCGGCACATCATAAGGTAGACTAAGTCCACCGTACCCCATTAGGATTGCTGGCCAGATAATTGTATGAAAGGGAATGTTATCCTTACCGATAAAGTAGTAACTCTTCTCTTCATCCTGCCAAAAGGAGCGCCACTTTTCTTCATCCCCACTAGACTTAGCCCACTCCTTACTCGCTGAGAAGTAACCAATTACCGCTTCAAACCACACATAGAGACATTTACCCTTAAATCCATCAATTGGCACTGGGATTCCCCAGTCTATATCACGGGTAATAGCTCTATCCTTCAGCCCCCCTTCCAGATAGCTAATAGTAAAGTTGAGCACATTCTGTCTCCAGTGAGTCTGCTCCCTCACCCATTCTAGTAGTCGCTCTCTGAAGTCAGAGAGTCGTAGAAAGAAGTGCTCTGAATCCTTAAACTGAGGTGGAGTGCCACAGATGCTACAATAGGGGTCAATCAACTCAGCCGCATTTAGCGGCTTACCGCACTCATCACACTGGTCACCTCGTGCTCCGATAAAACCACAGTATGGACAGGTGCCCTCAACATAGCGGTCAGGTAAAAAGCGCTGGCAGTGAGGACAAAAGGGCTGTGATACCGTAGCCTTATAAATATGGCCTTTATCAAGAAGGGTGAGGAAGATATTTTGCGCTACCTCGGCGTGGTTGGTGGTGCCGGTGGTGGTAAATAAGTCAAAGGAAATGCCTAGCTTCTGCCATGAGTCAAGAAACTGCTGATGATACCGGTTGGCTATTTGGTTGGGCTTCTTTCCCTCCTGGTCAGCCTTGATAGTTATTGGTGTGCCATGCTGGTCTGAGCCCGACACCATTAATACTTCATTCCCTTTAATGCGGTGGTAGCGGGCGAATATGTCAGGTGGTAAATAGGCTCCGGCAATTTGACCTAGATGTAATGGACTATTAGCATAAGGCCAAGCTACACCAATGAAAATTATCTCACTCATAATTTATTTCTTGGCTAATAAACCGCCTTGTATTTACTCAGGAAAGAAGGTAAATATCAATTCGCCCTTTTCTTCTTCATAATGAGCATAACCCCTGCTTTGGCTACACTCTATGCAATAGCGCAATGTCTTTCCCTCCTCTACTTCAACTTCGTCCGTTTCATGAATGGCTAAATATCGTTCCGGGTGTTTTATAATGCGACCGCACCCATCACAACGAACCTCACCAATTGCTATACAACCACGACGCATCACTAACCTCCTTTTCCATCTTGCTCAAGAGTCCGTCTGAAAACTAGGTAATAACATACCTTTGTCATTAGGAGGGGCGAAGCCCCCAAGCAATCCCAAAGAGCTTAGTGAGATTGCCACACTTCTCTCGTAATGACAAAGGAGAAATAGTTTAATTCCTGGACAGCCTCTTAAGATTTGCCCATCCTCAGCCAGGCTCGATACAACTCCCGCTTTGATATTCCTGTTTTTTCAGTCATCTTGGCCGTCGCCTCTTTCGCAGTCATCCCAGTCCCACGCATGTAATATAGCTCCCGCTCAGTCTCTTCGGTCAACTGAGGTTTACCCTCGTTTCTCTTGCCCTCAATAACTATAGTGAACTCGCCTCTGGGCTCAGTGAAGTGTTCAATGGCTTGGCTTACCGTTCCCCTAAAAACCTCTTCGTGAACCTTAGTAAGCTCACGACAAACGGCTATTTCTCTATCCCCAAGAACAAGTAGCATATCATTTAGCGCCGCCAGCAGTCGATGAGGGGTTTCTAATACCACAATAGCGCCATATTCATTTGCAACAGATTCTAGAAGACGCCGCCGGTCATTATTCTTACGTGGCAGAAAGCCTAGGTAGGTAAACCGCTCTGTAGGCAATCCTGATATAGCAAGAGCAGTAACAACAACCGAAGGCCCAGGAATAGGAACAACTGTGATACTTCGCTGGTTAACTGCCACAATCAGTTCATAGCCAGGGTCAGATATGCCTGGCATTCCAGCATCTGAAACCAGAGCCACATCCCCACAATTTAAGCAGCTTAAAATGTAATCCAGTTTAGTCCACTTATTACGCTCATGATAGCTGGTCATAGGCGTCTTTATATCATAAGCGTTGAGTAGCCGCTTTGTCCTACGGGTATCTTCAGCAGCAATAAGCTTCACCTCACGCAGGATACGAAGAGCGCGTAATGAAATATCCTCCAAATTACCAATAGGGGTAGCCACTACATAGAGCGAGGGCATCGCCTTTTATCTTCCTCAAGTTAACTATTATAACCTATAACTCCGTCATCCGTCTACGCTAGTTAATAAATGTCTTCAATTGAAGTTTATTGACGATGAGTCCTTATTTTTGATATAGTTTGCGTTTAAGGAAGGAGGCATAATGGCTACTCCCCAATTTAAAGAACTTCGTCGTTCCTATGGATTTGATGAGGTAGCTATAGTCCCTGGAGATATAACTGCTAATCCAGACCATACAAACATTGATTTTAAAATAGACAACTATACCTTCTCTATGCCAATTATAGCTGCAGCAATGGACGCTGTAACTGATGTTAACTTTGCTACCCTAATGAGTCAGCTAGGTGGGCTCGCTGTTCTCAATTTGGAGGGTGCTCAAACCCGATACGATAATCCCGAAGAAGTGCTAACTGAAATTGCTCAAGCATCTGGTGCCGAAGTCACTCCTCTTCTCCAAAATATCTATTCCCAACCGATTAAAGAGCATCTTATTGGCGAACGCATACAATCTATTAAAAAGTCAGGGGCGGTATGCGCCGTTTCAGTGGCACCGGCTAATACCAAACAATTCGCTCCAATAGCTGCTGAAGCTGGTGCTGATATTTTTGTAGTCCAGTCCACCGTTACCACTGCCTGTCACATATCTAAAAGCTACCGCGGACTAATTTTTTCCGAACTTCGTGAGTCCATACCCATACCTATTATTGTCGGTAATTGTGTAAGCTATAGCGCATGTTTAGAACTTATGCGAACGGGAATCTCCGGCGTCTTGGTCGGGGTAGGACCAGGTGCTGCTTGTACCACCAGGCAAGTCCTTGGCATCGGCGTTCCCCAGGTAACGGCTACGATGGATTGTGCCGCAGCTAGAGACGAATATCTACGCGAATCTGGCCGGTATGTGCCAATAATTACTGATGGCGGCATTTCTAATGGTGGAGACCTCTGCAAAGCCTTCGCTTCCGGTGCCGATGCCGTAATGCTAGGCTCTATTTTTGCCCAAGCTGAAGAGGCGCCAGGGCTAGGCTATCACTGGGGCATGTCCCATCCCCACCCAGCACTACCCAGAGGAACCCGAATAAAGGTTGGAACCACTGTCACCCTCGAGCAAATTCTTTTCGGTCCTACTTCAGTTACCGATGGTAGTCAGAACCTCGTTGGGGCCCTCCGCACTGCGATGGGTGCCTGCGGCGCCCTTACCATTCAAGAAATGCACCGGGTTGAGATGATAATTGCTCCGAGTATTACCACTGAAGGTAAATCATGGCAACGCTTGCAGTCATAGCCATTAATGTTATTTAAGACCACTTAACAATTATCTTAATAGTACAAGGGGTAGTTTCAATGCTACACAAGGTCTCACTGGGAACAGGCAATATTGACAAATATCGCTTGATTCAAAACAGAGAGGTCATTGACGAAGTTGTCAATCTTGGAGAAGAGTTAAAGGGACTGCGCTTGTGCCACATCAATTCCACCCCGTTTGGTGGTGGTGTAGCTGAGCTCCTGATTTCCTATATTCCTCTGCTTCGTGCCGTAGGCATTGAAGCCGACTGGCAGATTATCCGTGGTGACCGTCGCTTCTTTACTATTACTAAAGGCTTGCATAATGCCCTGCAAGGCGCTGTATATGAAGAAAGCAGAAATGTAAAAACACAGAGAGTATATCAGAGTAATAATGAAACCAATGCCCGTGAACTAGACCCGAATTATGATGTTTTTATAGTAAATGACCCTCAACCTGCTGCTCTACGCCACTATTCACCGGATAGTAAAGCCAAATGGATATGGCGCTGCCACGTAGATAGCTCAGAACCAGATGACGTGACTTGGAGATTCCTACGCCCGTATATTGAAGAGTATGACGCCGCTGTGTTCACCACCGAGGATTTTATACCCCCAAACCTCCATCTAGCCAAGATCGCCACCATGGCACCAGCCATTGACCCCTTCAGTTCTAAAAATATGTTTATCAAAAGATATGTCTGTCGAGAATTGCTGGAGAACCTTGGCATTGACCGCCACCGCCCCCTAATTACTCAGGTGTCACGCTTTGACCGCTGGAAAGACCCCTCTGGCACAATAAGTGCTTACCGATTAGCTAAAGCTAAAATACCCGAGCTTCAGTTAGCCCTGGTCGGTAGCTTTGTTATCGATGACCCTGAGGCATGGGATATATATGCTGCCATTAATGAAGAGGCAATCCGGGATGACGACATTTTTGTCTTTTCCAACCTAACCGGGGTAGGTAATATGGAGGTTAATGCCTTTCAGAGAGCCAGTGACCTGATTATTCAAAAGTCGCTTAAGGAAGGCTTTGGTCTGGTGGTAGCTGAGGCTTTATGGAAAGGAACACCAGTTATAGCTGGTAATACCGGGGGCATTCCGTTGCAGATGCCTGGCGACCTCAGTAATTACCTAGTAGATAGCGTAGAAGAGTGTGCTAAGAACATAGTATACCTATTAAAAAACCCGGCAATTAGTAAAAGTTTGGGTGAAAAAGGTAAAGAAATTATAACGGAAAACTTCCTTCTGCCCAGACTGATTAGAGATGAACTCACCCTGATAAAGAGCCTAGTTGCGAAATAGTTATCCTTGCCTAGTTGCTATGACAGCACTACTCCTCTTCCTCTTCCTCTTCAGCCACTACATCCCTCTTCTCACCAATGTAAGGTAATAAAGCCTCTGCTTTTCCACCCTTGCGCCGTGAGGTGAAGGTTAATTTATCAATTATCTCGTGCAATTCCTTTAATTTCTCTTTAGTTTGCTCAACCCCTACTTTTATCATCACGCCCTCTACCCCTGTTTCCCACAGAGCCTGAAGTTCATCAGCCGTTACATTTGACGGCACGGAGACTACCAGGGGTTTTGTCAACAAATCAGCGAAGCGCTGAAAAAGCATGAGGTGATGCCAGGTGAGAAAATACTCCCCGTCCTGTCCTCCATTAGTGAGTACCGCATCTACAGGTAACTCATTAACAGTTCTCAACAAGCCCTCACTAAGCGATGTCTCTACCTGTAAAATCTTACCCAGTTTAGTATCTTGAAGTAGTGCCAGCGAAGTGTTGGCTGGCGGAAAGACAATAAAATCGCAGCCAGCCTCTATTATCTGTTTGACCTCTCCCTGCCCAACATCTCTCAGCCAGCCACCCCAAGTAATATCAGGCACAACCTTACATATATTTTTAAGGGTCTTTGCTCCTTCACTCAAATTGGGAATGTGTAATAGCCCGGCATCAGCCCCAGCTACATAATCAGCTACCCCATCGACATTAGCCTCAGCTAAATCAGCAATAAGCAGTATTCTTGGCTTCGGTGACACGTTTTGCATTGCCCTAAATCCCATAGCTTGAGGTACCGCCTGTGAAACCCGATTCAATTTATCTATAAGTCTGCTCATCTACCTACCATAGAACTTACTGAGGAAATTATAGAGGAAATTTGAATGAAATTCAACGCAATACGCCAAGGTCGTTTTTTACATACGAAGTTCATACCTGTGACATCTTAACAAAATTTAAACACTAATTTATCGAGCAATTAGTTCCATGGCTTTAATATGAATATGGTATCAGTGGCAAAAGAAACATAAGGTGAAGAGCGGCATTAAGTAAAACCCATAGCGGCGCTCGTTACTAAATAGATTAAGAAAAAGATAGTGGTAGTATGGGTAAACTTTGCACTATACAAAATACTTTTCTGTTAAGGATGCTATTTCTTGTCGGGTTTATCGGTGGCATTGGTAGTGTATTACCTGATATTAACCACTTAATCTCATTGGCAATGGGACATCAAATTGGTTGGTGTGAGGTTTTACATCACGCTGGTTGGATAGCTTTCAGCATGCTTATCTTTGGATTACTTATCACATTTGGTATCTGACAAATGCCACCTTGGTTTTAGCCGATAAAACGGCGCAAGTGATAAAACAGTAAAGGGGGGACCGATTAAAATGCAAGTAATTTAAGGACAAGATTTTATCTTTGTGATAGCCAAGCGTGATGTCCTAAGGTTCTAACAGCCTATTTACCTGCTCAATCGCCTCGGCTACCACAAACAGCGACCCGGTTACACAGATGAGGTCACTCTCCCCGGCTAGAGCCAGAACTGAGGATACCGCCTGGTCAACATCTTCCACTACTTGCGTTTCAACTCCGTGCTTAGTAAATTCAGTAGCAACAGCTTCCGGTGTCATAGCCCGGGGATGGTGGGAACGGGTGGCAATAACCTTATCAAAAAGGGGAGCTAACTCGGAGACAATACCAGCTACATCCTTATCCCACGATGTCCCGATAACTAAAATAGCCTGGGAGGCTTGTTTATTGAAGGAGCCTCGCCCCTCTAATCTAATAGACGACCCGAAGTATTGAACTAGTGACTCTTTCAGCCTCCGAGCTCCCTCAATATTCATGGCTCCATCAACCACTAGAAGAGGATGACGACTGAGAATCTGAAATCGACCGGGCCAGCTAACTTGCGCTAAACCATCAGTGATGTTATCCCTGGAAATATTAAAGCCACTTCTAGCCAAGACCTCCAGAGCCGCCACTGCAGTAGCAGCATTTTCTAACTGGTAGTAACCAAGAAGCGGAATAGATAATTCATAGTTACCCAATATTCCCCTTACCTGAAATAGCTGCCTATTTAAATCGAATCCAAGACTTTGCCAGATGACATCCCTACCTACCCTAACTAACCCCGCCCCACATTTAAGACAGGTTTCATCTATCACTTGAGCCACCTCATCAGGCTGGGGAGAGGTTACTACAACACTACCGAGCTTGATAATGCCAGCTTTCTCGGCTGCGATTTCAACCATGGAGTTACCTAATACCTCCATGTGGTCAAAGCTAATAGGGGTGATAATGCACACCTCAGGATTGATTACATTGGTGGCATCAAACTTGCCCCCCATCCCTACCTCCAGCACCTGAAAATATACATTCTTTAGCTCAAAGTAGGCAAAGGCTAGTGTGGTTAGTAACTCAAAGGTAGTTAACTCGCCATAGTTGGCTTTCTGGTTTACCGCCTCAGCCTCAGGTTTCAGCTTCTCAACCAGAGCCACATACTCTTCCCTGGAGATTAGTTCTTTACCAATTCTCATGCGCTCTCTCAAATCATTAAGGTGTGGTGAAGTATAAAGCCCGGTGATATAACCAGCGGCATTAAGCACTGAGGCTATCATAGCGGCTACACTTCCCTTGCCATTGGTACCGGTAATATGAACTGACCTAGCTCTTAATTGGGGATTACCTAACCGTGCCAGCAGTTCATCCACACGCCTCAGGTCATAATTGGCTGCCTCGTGTGGCATCGGCATCTTTTCATAGTCAGGATAGCTCAATATATAATCTAAAGCCTGCTGATAATTCATTTTCGTCCACCTTTACTTAGATAAAGCAATTTGAGACACATCCTTACATATTTTTCCTTAAAAGCAAACCAATCAATAAGGGAGAAATAAGTAGAGTAAACAGAAAAAGGCTCCACAGTCTACCTTTGATAATGTTGTAATCGGCAAGCAATTTCTCCCAAGGTTGACCCACCACATAATGCCCAAAAACAAACTCAAATAGAACGGTCAATACTACCCAAAATCCACCAATTAAAAGCAGGTCAATGCTACTGTAATCAATTTTGACAAACCTGACAAATAGATAGGTTCCTATGATAATAAAAAAAATGGCAATAACTGTGCTAATAACATGCGCTGGATATTCACCTATTTTAGGTGTGTAAAACTTGTTTCTAATTACTCCGTTTATAGTAGCCAAAATTCCAAATATAACCCATACCCCAAAAGCATAGAGAAATATTCCTGCGTCCATTTTAATAACCTTCCTTGTATTGGCTACTAAACTCATCGGATTATATCATCGCTGATTAACTATCAACAAGTTGTTCTCGTTCACATGATTAGTGACCTCTCTGAAAAAGCTGACCATGTCAAGTTTCTCAAGAAGGTTATTTCCTTGCCTTATCATTACAAGGCACCCAACCTATCGTCATTATGATGGGCAGAGCCCCGAAGCAATCTCGGAGGAGGGGGGAGGATAAAAGAGGGGACGAAGCCACTCTCTAATAATATACTAAGTCCTAAACACTAAATCCTAAACCCCATTAAATATGAAATTATCTCACGGGTTAAACAAATTCTAATATTTAAATTTCAAATTCAAAATAGTTTAGCTCCTTTAGATTTTGGTTATTTGGATTTGTTTAGAGCTTAGTCCTTCTTTGATCCTTCTTCGAAGGATGAAGGATAGTATTTAGGATTTGGAGCGAAGTAAAAGGACAGTGCCAAAGCAACCTCCTGTAATGTTCCAACTTGTCATTGCGAGGGGCACAGCCCCGAAGCAATCTCAGAGGAGGGGGGCAGACGTGAGATTGCCACGCCCTTCCACAGAAGTACTTACAATGACATTCCCTTTTCGTCATTGCGAGGGGCACAGCCCCGAAGCAATCTCGGAGGAGGGGGCAGGCGTGAGATTGCCACGTCCTTCTAACGAAGGACCTTCAATAACAGAAAAAAAGAGATAGCTAAACAAATCCGAGAGGATATACTTGAAATTGTCTATAGTGGCTGATATTATCAACATCGGGAGAGGCGAGTGAATTTTACTGAAAAGTTGACACATGCCACCAAGAAAAATAATAGTTTGCTTTGCGTTGGGCTTGACCCTGACCCGGAGCTAATGCCTGATCCTTCCCAAGGAAGGATAGGTGTCCTTGAATTCAATAAGGCAATCGTTGATGCTACTTCCGACCTGGTATGCGCCTATAAACTTAATCTTGCCTTCTACGAAGTTCTGGAGGGCGAGGGGCTTAATGCCCTGAAGCACACTATTAAATACATACCAGATGACATACCGGTAATAGGAGATGCTAAGCGAGGCGATATAGGTAACACGGCTAAAGCTTATGCCAGAGCTATTTTTAGTAACTTTAACTTTGATGCAGCTACGGTGAGTCCCTACCTGGGCTTCGACTCAATAGAGCCCTTTATCCAGTATAGTGATAAGGGAGTATTCATTCTGTGCCGGACATCAAACGCTGGCGCTGTTGATTTCCAGTCTCTCCGCTGTGAAGTAGATTCCAACTACCGCCCCCTATTTGAAATAGTAGCCCTAAAAGCCGAAGAATGGAATACACACGGCAATATAGGGCTAGTTGTCGGCGCTACCTACCCTGAGGAATTAAGGCTGATTCGCAATAGCCATCCCGATATGCCGCTACTGATACCTGGTATTGGTGCCCAGGGAGGAGAGCTAGCTTCGGCAGTCCGCTATGGTATTGATAGTCATGGAGAGAAGGCAATCATCAGCTCATCACGGCAAATTATATACGCCTCACCGGAAAAGGATTTCGCCCAGGCAGCCCGGCGTGCCGCTTCATCACTAAGAGACCAGATTAACTCTTTTCGGTCTACTCTTTGAGGCAAAAAGAATGGTTATGGAGATAAAGCTGGGTGATGTCGTCCGCCTGAAGAAGAAGCATCCCTGTGGTAGCTACGAATGGGAAGTATTCAGGCTTGGAGCTGATATAGGCATTAAATGCCTCAAATGCCAGCACCGTGTTATCCTTGAGCGCAGCGTCTTTGAGCATAGAGTTAAAGCCTTTGTTTCCAGAGGTGAGTAATGGCTCGCCGTATCATGCACATTGACTGGACACAGTTGTAATTGTACCCTCAATCCTAAAGCCACCTTCCCCGGCTATTAGCCTAACCCTTAATGCTCCAAGAGCCTTACCTTTTTCAGAGAAGGACAGATTGCCGAGATTATGATGCGCCGGTATCAGAAGTGAACATAAGCACTGGTTTATGCCGAGTTTTTTATTACACTCATTTATCCGTTCTGGAAGGAAAATTGGGGTTCTTGTCTCTAAGCCATCAGATTTATTCTTTCGAATACCTCACTTCGTGTTATAATATCCTTGAACTATAAAAGGAAGGAAATAAGAGTTGCATTTACCCGTAGAATACATTGACGCCCTTATAGAAGTTGCTTTGGCTAGGAATATAAGCTATAGCGAGATTGATACTGTAATATTAATGGGACCTCGCCTACACGGGAAGGCATCTATACTGGTCAAGGCAGAAGGAATTCTGGCTGGTAGTGATATAGCCAAGAGGTCGTTTCTTAATGTCGACCCATCACTCCATGTCACGATGCTGATGCAAGATGGGGTTGAAGTTAAACCCGGAGACATAGTAGCCACCGTCTCCGGCTTTTTAGTCAGTATTGTCATAGCTGGGCGAGTAGCTATCAGCTTTCTCCAAGAGCTAAGCGGTACTGTTTCACAGAGAGCTCAACATAAAATTAAAACGCAGGGACACGAAGTTAATACTACCAACACTAGCCGGACAACTCCCGGTCTTAGTCTACTGAAAGAATATGAAGTGGGTACAGGTGGTAATCAAAACCACCTATTTCATTTGGGTAATAGTATCCTGATTAAGGATAATTATTTAACAGCATTGCGTGCCCTCGGTATAAGCTCAAAGGATATTATATCCAGGGCTAAACAGAATGACCTTCATGGGTTAAAGATTGAGGTAGAGGTCAATACCGTCCAGGCAGCCCTGGACGCCTTTAAAGCGGGGGCTGATATAATCATACTCGATAATATGAGCCTCGAGGAGATGCGCCGTGTGGTAAACTTTACCTCCGGTCAGGTTAAGACTAAAGTCTCAAGCGGAACTATCCTGGATAATATACTCGCCATAGCTATGGCCGGGGTTGACATTATCTCCATTGGTGGCGTTACTCAATCATCGAAAGCCCTGGAGATTACCCTTGAGATTGAGCCGGAAAAGTTCAATTTACTCGGCACAGGCGCTAAAATGCTAGATAATAATCTCTTTTATCCTCCCGCCAAGAATTTAGTTAATAGAAAAGGGCAAACACCTGTCTTATAGCGCAGTTGTTGCTGTAATTCTTATTTACTTATCTAATCTCCTTTTAGAGTCGGAGCGTAAGGTTTAAAATTACCCTGTAAATGTTATGACGAATTGTGTAAGGATAATGCACATTGACCTGGACGCCTTCTTTGTCTCCGTAGAGCAGGTACTGAATCCCGGACTCCGAGGTAAGCCGGTGGTAGTCGATGGCAGACCTGACCGCCGGGGTGTAGTTGCCTCTGCCTCATATGAAGCCCGAGCTTTTGGTTTGCATGCCGGTATGCCGCTTATTACCGCCTGCCGCCTCTGCCCCCAAGCCACCTTCATCGAGGGCAGCTTTTCCAAGTATGGAGATGCTTCACAAAAGTTTATGGCTATCCTGGCTGATTTTTCACCCTTCCTAGAGCCAGTGGGCTTAGATGAGGCTTATCTGGATGCCACTGGTTTTGAATCTATCTACGGCTCCATTTATCAGATGGCTGTCGCCATCAAACAGCGTATTAAAGATGAACTGGAGCTTTGTGCTTCAATAGGCATCGCCAGCCAGAAGGTAGTCGCCAAGGTTGCCTCTGAGCTATCCAAGCCAGATGGACTGCTGGAGGTAGCTGATGGCGAAGCGCGCTCCTTCCTGGCGCCCTTGCCTATAGCTAAACTGCCGGGAATTGGCAGCAAGGGAGAACGGATATTAAACAGCCTGGGTATTAATACTATAGGCAAACTATCTACTATGCCACTGGCTACCCTCAAAAGCCATTTTGGTGCTTCTGGTGAGCTTCTACATCGCTACGCTAATGGCATTGATGATAGTATAGTAAAGCTTCCCGGTGCCGCCAAGTCTATTAGTCGTGAAACTACCTTTGGTAAAGACACCAAAGACCGCTCCTTACTCATGGCGACACTGCGCTATCTTAGCGAACGAGTTGGCAGTGATTTGCGCCAGCGGAGTAAGCGGACGAGGTGCATAACCCTAAAACTCAGATATGCTGATTTCACCACTATTACCCGCAGTCACACCTTGAGACAGGGCAGTAATACCGACCAGACCATCTTTGACACCGGACTCCAATTACTGAGGAAAGCACTATCACCAGAAAAGCGACCGGTTCGTCTCATCGGTATCGGGGTATCGAACCTGATTGAGCCGGGCAAACAACTAGACATGCTGGACTCCTCAACCCAAAGGCTAGAGCAACTAAATAAAGCCATTGACCACATCCGCAAAAAATACGGCTTTACTGCAATACAAACGGGACGAACTCGGCTACTTAAGGATATCTTCCCCCCAAGCGGGGATGGCTACACCATGCACACTCCCTCCCTTTCACAGTAGCCAGAAACGAGGACAAACTGTTGCTCCCAGAAACAAACTATGCTAATATGCTGGAAGGAAAGCCAGGGCAAATCGGGGTGTAGCGCAGCCAGGTAGCGCACCTGAATGGGGTTCAGGTGGTCGGAGGTTCAAATCCTCTCACCCCGATACTCAATTTGTTAACAACAATAATCCCGATTTGTTAACTGAATTCCTCTCTAGTAGAAGACAAGGACTATCCCCAAGAACTATAGAGTTCTACAAGTATACTCTTGAACCATTTCTCCAATATTGTGGTGGTGAGATAACATCTGAGGCAATTAATGCCTTCCTTGCAAGCCTCCATTGTAGTACTGGCGGCAAACACGCCTACTATAGAGGTATTGAAGTTTTTGTAAACTACCTAGAAAAGTGTGCTCAATTTCATCAGAACTGGAGCTATTGGTTAGCAAGGGCATATATTTGAGTCTCTTGTATTTTTGGTGTGAGAGGACGACTGTCCTTCGGTCATCCTCTCGACGCCACTGTTAAAACCCGGTCTTGCCGCTGGATTAGCAATAAGAACCGGCTACTTCTATATCAGACTATATTGGGTTGCCCCTTGTTTTATAGTCTCTTCTACTTATTTCTGGCAAATATTTTGCTAACATACTGGTTACTACCCAGTGGCAAGGGGTAGCCCAGCCAGATACAAAATCGAGATTGATTCCAGCCCGACAATGCGATATGCTATCTGATGTTACCAGGTGGCATATCCGGTTCAGAATTCGTAAACCGCCGGTCGTTGGTTCGAATCCCTCCACTGGATAATGGTTTTCTGCTCGAACAGTCCACCAATCAGCTATTGATAGGCATAAAATGATAGGGGGATGAGAAAGGAAGTGGAAAAGAAACTGAAATTAGTTGAAGAAACTACAGCTATGCTTATCGCAGATAGAATAGCCGGACTGGATAAAGAGGTGTTTTCAGAGAATCCAATAAAAAAGATAATCATTCTTAGAATGCAACCGCCAAGTGAGGCAAAGCGAATAGCCTATATTCCTGAAGAGGAGGCAGTTTCAAATGAACCGGAGCATTATGTTATTCACAATTACGGACTAAAAAAGATAATTGACCAGGAATGTCGAAAAAGAGTTATTTTGCTGAGTGAATCGGAAAGGAGTAAAGACTTCATTAAGATGACTTTGGAAGAAGTATTTATTGGAATTGCTGCCCATGAGGTAAGGCACCGAGTTCAGCACCTTCTTCCGATCGAGTGGTTTTCACCAGAACATGCCAGGACAATAGACGATCCTTATTTTAGGAGATTAATAGAATTTAGAAGGATTATTTTTACCTCCCATCCTCCTGAAGGAAATTACCAAAGGGAATTCGATGCTAAAGTAATTGAGAATTTGGTAGTAGAAAAATGGCATTATGGAGAGAAAAGCCATTCGCGAATTGCCGAGCTTATTAAATTAGAACCAAAGCATTTAGCTAAGGCTGAGGAATAATTTCTCAGCCTTTATTTAACTCTTGCCAGCTCAGCTTGATTCGACAGGCGTTGCTTAGTATAATCAACACCTAAAAAGGAGGTGAGGGATAGTCCCCTTTTCTCCTATTTGAATGGGGTTCAGGTGGCCGGAGGTTCAAGTCCTCTCACCCCGACCTTAGATAGATAATTCCACCTCTTAACTCCCGCCCTGATAATAACCATACCACTCATCAAGATAATAGTTAGTATAATTGTTCAAGGGTGTTTGCGTTGAGTATTCTACATGTCGCCTGGAATTGCACCAGAGCATGCAATTTTAAATGTGTTCACTGCTATTTGGACGCTGGTACCCCGTCCAAAGAAGAATTAAGCACCAGCGAGGCTTTGAGGCTAATCGATTCTGTGGCCGAACTCGGCGCTAAAAGTCTCGTATTTACTGGAGGAGAACCGCTGTTAAGAAAAGACCTGTTAGAGTTGATACAGCATACTCGCGACCTTGGGATTCAACCATTGCTGGCAACCAATGGGACATTATTGACCAATGCTACACTCAAGATACTCAAAAGAGTAAGAGCCGGAGTAGCCTTCAATTTGCCCGCCCTTGATGGGACAATATACAGTGCATTCACCGGTGTAGATAAAAAGAATAAGGAAAAAGTCCTTGAAATAATCAAAAAATGTTTAGAGGATGGTTTGCAATGTACCTTGGGGGTGGCAGTTACCAACCTTAACCTGGCTGAAGTTATTAAAATTGTGGAGCTAGCTCACGGGCTCGGGGCTTATTGCGATATGTCAATGACTGTACCGGTAGGCCAAGCTTCTTTTGCTCTCTTACCAAATCCTTTTGCATATGAGTCATTGTTAAGAAAGCTTGCCAGAGAGTGGGCTGCGATTCCGATGAGTGAGATAGACTCATCCCTGCACACGCATGTTTCCGTTTATGAGCCCATCTATGTGAGGATATCCACCGAAGAGGGGATTTCCATCCCCAAGCGACCTCTATGCTCGATTGGTGAAACCTTACATGTCATGGAGGATGGTTCTGTGCGTCCTTGCGCTTTTGCCGATATTAATCTGGGGAATGTTAGAAGAAGCAGTTTGTGTGAGATCTGGGGGAACACGGTTAGCTCTCAATGGCTCAGAAAGCTCAGAAACCCCCGGGAGTTAGTAGGTGCCTGCGGTACGTGCTCTTACAGTCATGTGTGCATCGGATGTCGAGTTAGAGCAAAAGTTGCTACGGAGAGTTGGTTTAATTCAGACCCCATGTGCACTCTCGCTTAAGAAGCTCTATTTCAAGCGCAGAGTTTTACCTCTTAAGCCAAGCGATGGAAAACTAATCCCGCCGGTGCTTTGGGATAGAAGTAGGTTGATTTCCTGGGCATCCGGTCACCGACATCGGCGATGGCTTTAATCACCCCTGACTTAATGGGCTTTAATAGAAAGGCTAGCTGGTATTCCTGGTCTAATCCCTTGTTTACCGCATCTTGCTTATCATAGCTGTAGCCCAGGATTGCCTCCTCCCTGCCACCACTCAGTCCCAGTAGCTTCTCTAGTATGATATGGTCAACAATGCTAACATCTAACCTCTTATACATTTCACAATGAAAGTAGGGCATCATCTGGCTGGTTTTAACCAAGTCACGCAACCTCAGTACAAAAAGATGCTCTGCTTCCAGTCCAAAAAGGGCTAGCCTAACCTCATTTGTCTCACCGGTCAATAAATCATCAACTTGCCGCCAAACATCAGACGCAGTTAATGGCAATTCCTCTATTTCAAAGAATGACCTCAGGCCAGCCATCAACCCATCCAGGGTTGATTTTGAGACACCACGAACCAGCCGGTGAGGAGGTAGAATCATGAGCCCGGGGTCAGAAAAGTCTACTAGCTCCATCAAAACATAATTATATGCCGCGCTGTCCGATACTGATGGAGAACAAGCACGCCTCTCACGCTGGTACATAAGAGCACTCTCATAGCGGTGATGCCCGTCAGCAATGTAGAGCGGTTGATTATATAGAATACTACATATCTGATTAGCAACTCCAGACTCAGTGATAGCCCAAACACAATGACTTTCTCCGTTAGCACTACTTAAACTGATTATAGGTTCACTCCGCTCCTGTGCGGTTAACAACGATGAGACCTGCTGCCCCTGGTCTTCAAACAGTGCTAAAACTTGGCTGGTATTGGCCTGGCATGCCCATAGCAGGCTCAGCCGGTCACCCTTTGGCTCAGATAGCGTACCCTCATGAGGACGAATAACCATCTTATCCCATTCCTCTAACCTGACACAGACCACCATACTGCGACGCCTATATTCCCTCCCTTGATAAGTGAAATAGTGGTCGTGGAGATAGATAGCTGGCACCTTATCAACCATAAGAATGCCTTCCTTCAACCATTGTTCAAGGGTGACTGCCGAACGAGTATTCTTATTGTCTATAGCTGTATCCTGGGGCAACTCTCGTCCATACTCCAGTCGGACAAAGTTATACTGGCTCCTTAGATAAAGCTCTTGCTGCAACTGTGGGTCAATAATGTCATATGGTGGGCAGATAACGCCGGATAAGTCTTTAACCAGCGATTGGTTATAACGCACAGCACAAAAGGGAGATAGCTCAGCCACGATTTATTCCTAACCCTCTTTTAACAAATCTATAAGTAGGTAGTTACTGACAACCCTAGTTTACCGCATGATACAGAAAGGGGCAAGCCTTTTACCAAATAACCAAAATGTCTATTATGGTGTCATCAAACGAAGGTTTCTCATAATAGTAACCTGTCTTAGGCTCTACACACTTATAATAGCGTTCACCTATGACAGGCTCGGCTCTCTCATCAGTTTGCGACTCAAAGTAGACAAGCCCCTCATCAATGGTATTGAAGGCTATTATTGCATGACCTCCACCTGCGTATATTAAGCTAACATAAGCACAGCGGAGTCCTTCAGCCTCAGCATTATTACATACATCCCTAGCGAAGTGACTACATACATAAGTATCCTCAACATATTCATTCAGATTTGTTTTATCCTTTCTTAAGAAGGAATCCACCTCTTTATAAGTTGGGTCTCTTAAAGTATAACCATGTCCCAAGCCAGCTTCCGTCCCTTCATCATAGCCATCTTCATAGCCATCGGCTTTGCCCAGGTCATAGCCCTCATCATAACCATCTTGTTTACCTGAAACATAGCCTTCATCATAGCCACCCTGTTCACCCAAGCTAATACCAGCCTCATGACCCACAGAATAGCCATTCTCATATCCCGCTGTCTCACCCCCAGAATAGGCGATACGATAAAGAACAAAACTGCCTACGCCTACCAGAACCAATATACTTATTGATATAAATATTCGTTTTATCCACTCCATTGGAATGCCCCCCTATTATTTTCAATCACTCCTGATGCACCTTATTATACCATTTATCTTTTACCCAACTATATACTATAATATATAAAAAGCTTACCACTAGTGTTAGATGAATGACTCAGCTAAAGTAAAAGAAAGAATAGAACAGTTAAGGGGTGAAATTAACTACCATAATCATCGCTATTATGTGCTGGATAGTCCTGAGATTAGTGATGCTGAATATGATGAGTTAATGAAGGAGCTAAAGCAACTGGAAGAGCAACACCCTCAGTTCCTGACCCCAGACTCACCCACACAGCGGGTTGGCGCAGCTCCGGTAGAAGCCTTTGGTGTAGTGGAACACCCCTTACCTTTATTGTCCCTAGGGAATGCTTTCTCCCGAGAAGAGTTATTAGCCTGGTATACCCGAACCTTAAAGCTAACCGGCGAGAAGCAATTTAACTTTGTTTGCGAACATAAGATTGATGGATTAGCTGTATCTTTGACCTATGTTAACGGTCAATTAACTACCGGGGCTACCCGGGGGGATGGCTTCCGTGGTGAAGATATTACTCAGAACCTGAGAACTATCAGGAGCATTCCACTGTCGGTACCTGAGGAAACTGAACGTTTTCTCCACCACTACAATTACCCTCCCTTCTCTAAAAGTCTCATTATAGACACGGGAATTATTGCCGGGCAAGCTGGTGGTGAAGATATTGCTCAGAACCAGACAATTATCAGGAGCATACCATTGTCAGTATCTAAAGAAGCACCGCCCCGGTTTGAAGTGCGGGGTGAGGTCTTCCTGCCCAGAGCTGGCTTTGCTAAACTAAACCAGGAACGGGTCAAGGAAGGGCTACCACCATTTGCTAACCCTAGAAATGCCGCCGCTGGCTCAGTGCGTCAGCTTGACCCCCGTATTACGGCTAAACGCCCTCTCGATATCTATATCTATATGCTGGGTTATGCTGAAGGCAAAGCAACTCCCCCAACTCATTGGGAAACTATGGAGTATCTTAAGTCCCTCGGCTTTAAGGTAAATCCCAATAATAGCCTACTTACCAATATTGAGCAGGTTGAACAATATTACCATACCTGGGTGGAGAGGAGAGAAAGCCTACCCTATGAAGCTGATGGCATCGTGGTCAAGGTAAACCAGCTTGACCTCCAAGAACGCCTGGGAAATATCGGTCACGAGCCGCGGTGGGCAATAGCCTATAAGTTCCCGCCCGTTCAGGGCACTACGCGCCTAATTGATATTGGTATCAGCGTGGGTAGAACCGGCACCCTCAACCCTTATGCCATATTGAAACCGGTCTCTGTTGGAGGGGTAACTATTAAACAGGCAGCCCTGCACAATGAGGACGACATCAGACGCAAAGACATCCGCATCGGTGATACCGTTGTCGTCCAGCGGGCTGGCGAGGTGATACCTGAGATAGTAGGACCCATCAAAAGCAAGCGCAGCGGGCAGGAAAAGGAATTTAGCCTCCTGGAAAAGATTCTTAATAGTGACAAGCAACGCCCGGCATGCCCGGTATGCGGGGCTGAGGTGGTTAAACCGGAAGGCGAGGTTATGTACTATTGTTCTAATGCCGCCTGTCCCGCCCAGGTTCAAGAGCGACTAGAGCATTTTGTCTCTCGTGGGGGTATGGACATTAGGGGAATAGGCAAATCGCAAAGCGCTATGCTGTTAAAAGAGAGGATAGTCAAAGATGTTGCCGACCTGTACTACCTTAAAGAGAAAAAGGAGCAACTTCTTGAATTAGAAAGAATAGCTGAGAAGAGCGTAACCAATATCCTCAATGCCATTGAGAAGAGTAAACAAACGCCACTATCAAGAGTTATCTTTGCCCTGGGTATACGCCATATTGGTGAAGAGATGGCAGAGCTCCTGGCAAAGCACTTTAGCAGCATAGACAGACTAGCTAATGCATCTAGAGAAGAACTCATGTCCATCCCTACTGTCGGACCCAAGATTGCCGATAGTATTATTGCCTTCTTTCAATATGAAGCAAATCGTAATATTATTAAAAGGTTGAGAAAGGCAGGGGTTCGGCTGGAAGAAGAAGCAGTTAAGCCAGAAGAGCTGCCCCTGGCTGGTATGGAGTTTGTCGTTACCGGCAAGCTAGAAACATTCGCCAGACAGGAAGCCGAGGCACGGATAGAAGCCCTCGGTGGCTCAACCGGGAGCAGTGTCACTAATAAGACAACATACTTGGTAGTCGGCGTCGACCCTGGCTCAAAGCTAGCCAAAGCCCAGGCTCTAGGTACCAAGCTGCTTACCGAAGATGAATTCCTTAGCCTTTTGAAGCAGAAATAATAGAAGAAGGCATGGTTATAACCATTATGATTGGGGTTTGGTGTAAAGACGGCGTGGTTTTGGTATCGGATAGAAGATTGGTGCGGGCAGGCGGCTTGGAGCTACAATCCCCCGAATGTAATCTAAGAGCGGCAAGGGGAATCCTAATCGGGGCGGTTGGAATGTCGGCTTTTTATGATAAAGTCGAGAGGTTGCTAATGAGCAAGTTTCCTGATATCACGGTTTTAGCAACTGCCTGGGACATTGCTGAGCTAGCAGATGAGGTTATTAAACAATATGAAGGGTTCAAGGATGACCGTCCGTTCTTTCCCATTGTTGATAGAGTCAACGGAAAAACGAGGTTGTGGCAAGTGACAGCCGAACTACCTCCTGGGGAAATGGACTACGAGGTTTGGGTGCGGTCCGAGGCTTATTAGAAAGCTAATCGATTATTTAAAACGTTCTCCCAGTTCATAAGATACGGGATATGGCTAGGGATTAGCAACAACCGGAATTTTGTGTTATAACCTTAATATCGGTGAAGCCTACAAATATTGACACAAACTACCAGAGCCAAAGCGTTGAACTCATCGAGGTAAACAGCGTAAAAGTAGCATGAAATTAATTGTGGGATTAGGTAATCCGGGGCGTAGTTATGTTAATAACCGACATAATATCGGCTTTACTTGCCTCAACCATTTTGCCGGGACACAGGGCATCCAATTTGATAAGAAGCAAAGCAAAGCCCGAATTGGCACCGGTGAGGTAGCTGGCTATAGGATAGTAGTAGCTAAACCCCAGACCTATATGAACCTAAGCGGACAATCGGTAAGCCGGCTAATAAGTAAATTTAGTATCAGCCTCAATGACCTCCTGGTTATACATGATGACCTTGACCTCCCATTGGGTAAAATTCGCATCCGTTACGGCAGTGGTTCTGGTGGACATAAGGGAATTGATTCCATCATCACTGAACTGGGCAGCCAGGATTTCCTTCGCCTTCGGGTAGGTATTGGACGACCTGTTATAAACGAGGACTCCACTGAATTTAGTGAGGCTGAAATTATTGCTTATGTGCTCAGTGATTTCACCACTGACGAAAAACAAGCTCTCATTAAGGTCATACCCGGGGTGAGTGAAGCCATCCTCTGCCTCCTTACCGAGGGTCTGACAGCGGCTATGAATAAACACAACTAGAGATTATTTACTTACGCCTGTTTTTCCTACCCACTCCCCTTATATAAGCCTCACTTGTAGCCTTCAAAGGGCTCGAAAGCAAAGCCCATAAAAAAGGAGGACGGGGTCGAACCCCTCAGATTCCATTCTATGGCGAGAGAATAGGAAGAAAGAGGTTGTTTAACAACCTCTCCACTAATTCTTTGCCACACTATAGACTCAGGTGATATAATCTCTATATTCACCAAAGTAAAGGATTTCCGAAATGATGAATAGAAAGAGGTTCATCGCCGTTATCGGTGGTAGCGAACCTTCAGCAGAAGAAACCCGATTGGCTGAGTCAGTAGGTCGTGAGCTAGCCAATCAAGGGGCCATCTTAGTTTGCGGTGGTCTGGGTGGTGTTATGGAGGCAGCCTGTAAGGGTGCCTATTCAGCAGGTGGAATAACTATCGGTATCCTACCCGGGGATAGTCGCCACGCAGCTAATCCTTATGTCCAAATTCCTATAGTTACCGGTATAGGCTATGCCAGAAATATTACCGTAGTCAAATCAGCTCAGGCAGTTATCGCTATTGGGGGCAGCTATGGCACCCTGTCTGAGATAAGCCACGCTCTGCAAAGTGGCATCCCTGTTATCGGTTTAAACACCTGGTCGTTATCCAGAAATAGTCAGCTAGATAACTCAATAATCCTAGCTCAAAGTCCGACTGAGGCGGTGAATAAAGCTCTTGATTTGGCTACAAAGTAGTAGCCCGGTCAGATTCACCTTTAGAGAGAGTAATGTCAACTATTGATAGTATCAAAGCCAGGGAAATCCTAGATTCCAGGGGCAACCCTACCCTGGAGGTTGAGGTAAATCTATCTGATGGCGCTGTAAGTCGGGCGGCTGTGCCGTCCGGAGCTAGCACCGGCAAGTATGAAGCGGTAGAACTACGAGATAGAGACGATTCCAGGTTTAATGGAATGGGCGTTCTCCAGGCAGTAACTAATGTTAATAAACACATCGCTACCGCTATAATCGGGATGCTAGCTACTGACCAAGCAGCTATCGACCATAAGCTTATAGAGCTCGATGGTACCGACAATAAATCACGCCTGGGGGCTAATGCCATTATAGGAACATCGCTAGCGGTGGCTCACGCTGCGGCTAACCACCTCAATATGCCACTATATCACTATCTGGGCCAGGCAACCACCTATAACTTACCGGTGCCGATGATGAATATTCTAAATGGTGGCAAGCACGCTGCCAACTCAACAGATTTTCAGGAGTTCATGGTGGTGCCAGTTGGAGCTAGCAGCTTCAGTCACGCCCTTCAAATAGGCACCGCCGTTTACCACTGCCTAAAAAGAGTGCTTAAGGATAAAGGGCTGAATACCAATGTCGGCGACGAAGGAGGCTTTGCCCCAGCTTTACCCTCAAACAAACAGGCGTTAGAGGAAATTCTATTAGCTATTGAAAAAGCCGGCTATAAGCCAGGCAAGGACTGCTTCATCGCCTTAGACCCGGCAGCCAGTGAATTTTATAAAGATGGTCAATATATACTGGCTAGGGAAGGAACTTCGCTTAGTACCACCGAAATGGTTGATTATTATGTTGAGTGGGCATCAAACTATCCCATTATTAGTATTGAGGATGGGATGGCAGAGGATGATTGGGATGGCTGGCAGCTTCTAACTCAAAAATTGGGAGACAGAGTCCAGCTTGTTGGCGATGACCTCTATGTTACCAATGTGAACCGCCTTAGCCAAGGCATCAGCCTAAAAGCATCTAATTCCATACTTATCAAACCTAATCAAATCGGCACACTTACCGAGACAATCGCTGCCATCAAGCTGGCACAGCAGGCAGGCTGGACAGCAATCATAAGTCACCGCTCTGGTGAGACTGAAGATACCACCATAGCTGACCTGGCTGTAGGCTTGAATACAGGTCTAATTAAAACCGGTGCCCCTTGCCGTTCCGAACGCACTGCCAAGTATAACCGTCTCCTCAGAATAGAAGACGAGTTGGGCGAAAATGCCAGATTTGCCGGCATAGGAGCATTCTACAGCTTGAAGCTATAAGTAAATGAGCAAGCTAAAATATTATAGGATAGCTTAAACAAGCCGAAAACCTGTCGAGCACTAAGGAGGTATAAAATGACAACCAAAATTGGAATCAACGGCTTCGGACGGATTGGGAGATTAACCCTTAGAGCAATCAACCAATACCAGGGTGGTAACCTTGAGGTAGTAGTTGTTAATGACCTCACTGATACTAAAACTAATGCACACCTGCTGAAATGGGACAGCACCTACGGTCGCTATCCTGGCAAGGTAGAAGCCACTGAGGATTCAATTATAGTTGATGATAAAGAGGTAAAGGTGCTGTCAGAGCGCAACCCAGGTAATATTCCATGGCAGGACCACGGCGTAGACATAGTAATAGAATCAACCGGGTTGTTCACTGATGCCACCAAGGCAGCAGCTCACCTAGAGGGTGGTGCCAAGAAAGTGGTTATCTCAGCCCCCGCCCGTAACGAAGATATAACTATCGTCCTCGGTGTCAATGAAGACCAGTATAACCCAAATAAGCATAACATTATATCCAATGCCTCTTGCACCACCAACTGCATTGCCCCTGTAGTCAAGATATTGCATCAAAACTTCGGAGTAAGTAAGGGGTTAATGACCACCATTCATGCCTATACCAACGACCAGAGACTCCTGGATATGTTTCACCGTGACCTACGTCGAGCTCGGTCCGCAGCTATGAACATTGTCCCCACTACTACCGGTGCTGCCAAAGCAGTAACCCAGGTTATTCCCGAACTCAAAGGCAGACTTCACGGATTAGCCTTCAGAATCCCCGTAGCTATGGTTTCTGTTGTTGATTTAGTCGCTGACTTAGACAAAGAGGTCACCGTAGAACAAGTCAACCAGGCTTTCCAGGCAGCGTCTGAGGGAGCTTTAGTCGGAATCTTGGAGTATTGCCAGGATGAGCTAGTAAGCACGGATTTTAAGGGTAATCCGGCTAGCTCTATTGTTGACGCGCCTAGCACTATGGTCATTGCTGGCAATATGGTCAAAGTGCTTGCCTGGTATGATAATGAGTGGGGCTATAGTTGCCGCTTAGCTGACCTCGCCGCTTACATGGTTGACAAAGGGCTATAACTAGCAATAAGGGTTCCTGTTGTAATAAAGATTGACATTATCATATAGGTATGCTTAAAATAACAAAATTATTTAATACTGAGGTGAGAAATGAAATTAGTGGTCATAGGTTTTGGACAATGCGGCAGTAGGATTGCCGATGAGTTTGCCCGACTAAATAGAAGGGCGCGCAGCATGCGTGGGATTGAGATAATTACTGGTGATTTTGCTGTAAACACAGATGCTGCCGATTTAAGTGGGCTATCTTATATTAAACCTGATTACCAGCATAGAATCCTCATCGGAGGTCGAAGGACTGGTGGTCATGGCGTAGGTAAGATAAATGAACTGGGAGCCGAAATAGCTAGAGAAGACGGCGATAAGGTTATAGACGCTATAAGAACTGCCCCGCACTTCTTTGAGTCAGATGCCTTCTTACTAATTGCCGGTGCTGCTGGTGGTACTGGCTCAGGGGCAATACCAATAATGACGCAATACATAAAAGAGCGCTATATGGATAAACCGGTATATAATCTTATTATCCTCCCCTTTGAGCATGAAGAGACGACAGAGGAAAGAACTATCTATAACTCAGCTACATGTCTTAAATCTATAAATGCAGCGGCTGATGCAGTAATTCTTATTGACAATCAAAGGTATGTTAGGAAGGATTTCTCACTTAGAAACAACCTGGCTCAAATTAATGCTCTAATAGTTGAACCATTCTATAATCTACTTTGTGCTGGCGAGGAGAAAAAGCGCAAATATATCGGGGCAAGAATGCTTGATGCCGGAGACATTATGCAGACCCTGGTAGGATGGACAGTGATGGGCTACGGTAAATCACAAATTTCGTTATTTAATCTCCCCTTTAAAGGACGTAATTTCAGGGGGAAAAGCACCGAAACCCACAAGGGGATCCAGGCAATGGACGAAGCTATAAGTGAGCTATCACTCAGATGCAACCCTGCAGATTCACACAGGGCGCTATATCTTCTCTCTGCCCCAGCCAAAGAAATGAATATGGACCTGGTCAAGGAACTTGGAGACTATCTAAAAAGCATACTCCCAGAGGCCATAATAAGGAATGGTGATTACCCCAGGGAAAAAGGACTGATGGATGTAACTGTAATCCTGTCTGAACTTAGCGAAGTGGAAAAGGTCAGGAAATACTATAGTGAATCAACCACCTTTGTCCACGAGATTAAAGAGAGAGAAGAAGATATTGAGCGTAAAATTGGAGGAATAGACGAGGCATCAAAGGATTTACCCTCACTACTATAATCAATTAGCCAACTTTAATTGCCAGCTTTATATAGGTAGCTAAACTTAATAAAGCTGGCTTTTATTTATCACTACCGTTCCCTTTTTTATGTCATTACGAAGCACAAAGTGCTAAAGTAACCTCCAATAATGTTCCATCTCGTCATTGCGAGGGGTAGAGCCCCGAAGCAATCTCGGAGGAGTGGGGAAGGCGTGGTATTGCCACATCCTTTATTCTTCACCAAAGGGTGAAGGACTGGCAATGGCATTCCCCTTAATGACGAACCAGAAGAAAACATTTACCACGTTCCATAACCTTGAAAGAAGATAGCTATATCACCAAAGTACCGAATGAGCACAACCCCCTTTTAGAAAACAGCCAATAAGAGTATAATAAAACCAGACAAAGATGGCTCCTCAAGTCTTTTATCGTAAGTGGCGTCCCCAAACTCTAGCTGAGGTAGTTGGGCAGGAACAGGTAACACAAACACTACGCAATGCCCTCACTAGTGGTCGTGTAGCTCATGCCTATCTTTTCTATGGTCCTCGGGGAACCGGTAAGACCACCACCGGGCGCATTTTAGCTAAGGCAGTGAATTGTGTTACCAACGGCAAGGGTGAGCCCTGTAATACCTGCCACATCTGCCAGGCAATAACTGAAGGTAGGGCTTTAGATGTCATAGAAATCGATGCTGCCAGTAATCGGGGTATTGATGAAATCCGAGACCTCCGTGAGAGGGTCAATTATGCTCCAAACCAAGCTCGCTATAAGGTCTATATCATAGATGAAGTCCATATGCTTACCAAAGAAGCCTCCAATGCCCTGCTCAAGACCCTCGAGGAACCACCACCCCATATTATCTTCATTCTAGCCACCACCGAAGTCCATAAAGTCCTGCCCACAATTCTGTCACGATGCCAGCGCTTTGATTTCCGGCGCATCCCCCAGGCAGATATAGTTTCAAAACTAACCCATATTTGTAGTGCCGAAAACATTCACATAGACCCAGAGGGTCTACGGCTTATTGCTAAGTTCGCCACCGGTAGTCTGCGAGACGCCGAAAACCTGCTGGAGCAGTTGACCGCCTACTATGACTCCGAAATTGAACTCCGTCAGGTTCAGGCTATGCTGGGCATCACCGGGGACTGGCGAGCTAAAGACCTGGTAAAACACATCATAAATAACGATATTTCTGCCGGGATGACAACCATAAACAGTGTTAACAGCGACGGTCTGGATTTAAAGCAATTCAATCGGGAGCTGGTAGAATACCTTAGAGGACTTCTGCTGATAAAGACCGGCTCTGACGAAGCTTTAGACTTTACTATCGAGGAAATAGCTGAACTGAAGGATTTAGCCGCTAAAGCTTCTCTTCCTCAGATATTGAAGGCAGTCAAGCTCTTTGGTCAGCTTGAGCTTGGTTTTGATAACTACTCTACCTTACCTCTTGAGTTAGCCCTAGTTGACTGTGTCCTGCCTGTTGAGGAGGAAAAGGAAGGCGCTACCACACAAACTGAATATGAATTTCGCCAGCCGGTAGAAGTGGCTCCTCCACCAGCCACTCCAACTGAACCCGAGCCGGTTAATGTGCTCACCCCACCAGCACCAGAGGTCGCCACTACTATAACCCCACCACAACCAGGTAGTGAAATTGAACAACTGAGACTAAACTGGAAGCGGGTTATTGATGAAGCCCCAGCCAGCACTAAAAAAACCTATGCCATCGCTATTCTTAGAAGTGCTGGCGTCAAACCAGTAGCATTTGAAGACGATACCGTAGTCTTATCCTTCAGATATAACATTCATAAGGATAATATGGAGAAACCGGAAAATCAACGTGTTGCCGAAGAAATTATAGGTAACTTCCTAGGACGTCCCTGCCATGTGCGCTATGTTTACCAACCAGAAGATAATCACCTAGTGAATGCAGCCTTAAAAATGGGTGCTCAAATTATTGATGTGGAGGAGAAATGAATCTATCTATGATAAATCAAGCTCGGGAACTTAAATCAAAGCTAGACAAGGCTCAAAAGGAGTTAAGTGACACAATTATAGAAGTAAGCTCAAGCAGAGGTGCGGTTAAGATTACCATTAATGGTCAACAAGAAATAAAGTCAATAAAAATATCTCCAGAGGTGATAAACCCCGATAAGGCAGAAAAGCTAGAAGAATTGGTGTTCAAAGCGGTGAACGAAGCTGTCACCAAATCTCAGAAAGTAGCCGCCAAGCAGCTAAAGGGGTTAACTGGAGGCCTTAAAATCCCAGGGCTATTCTAATATAGTCAAGGAGAGCTAATATTGAATCAAAGTTTTACCTCTACCGCCGAAGCAATAAATATGCTCATCCAGGAGCTTAGCAAACTACCTGGCATCGGACCAAAGAGTGCCCAGCGTCTTACCTACTACCTGCTGCGTGCCCCTGAAGAGCAGACCAGGCTGCTGGCTGAAGCCATCTTATCAGTAAAACAGAGGACCAAGCTATGCTCCATTTGTTTTAATGTTACTGAGTCTGACCCTTGCCTAATCTGCCGCAGTGACCAGCGCAACCGCAACAAGATTTGCATTGTGGAACAGCCACAAGACATTTTAGCTCTAGAGCATACTAATATTTATAACGGTCTTTATCATGTGCTCCACGGTGCCATCTCACCTACTGAAGGAGTAGTAGCCAACGATATAAGAATTAAAGAATTTATGAGCCGGTTACAGAGTAGCTCGGTAGACGAGGTCATTTTAGCTACTAACCCCAATCTTGAGGGAGAACAAACCGCTATGTATCTAAATAAACTGATTTCACCCCTGGGCATCAGGGTTACCCGCCTCGCCCGGGGACTACCCTTCGGCACCGAACTGGAATACGCCGACGATGTTACCCTCACCCGAGCCATTGAGGGCAGGCAGGAGTTTTAGCTCCATTTACCCTAAATAAAGTAAACTCCAAGTTCGTCTATATGGCTTTTTAATTCTATTTTAGCTGAATAATAGAATACAGAAGGAAAACTGTGAAACTATCAGTAGTAGACACGGAAAGATGTGTTGGTTGTCAGAGTTGCATGTTCGCATGTTCCAGGCGCCAGGGTGAAGCTGGGATTGCTAGAACATGCATTGGGGTTAGGTCAGCTGGCGGCATGGAACGAGGATTTGTAGTTATAGTTTGTAGAGCCTGTAATGATCCGCCTTGTGCAAAAGTATGCCCAACAGGTACCCTTAAGCCCAGAAGGGGAGGAGGGGTGCGTTTTGACATCACCAAATGTACCGGTTGTGGCCATTGCCGTGATGCTTGCCCTATAGGGTGTGTTTTTTGGGATGATGAGATTAATAAACCAATGATTTGTATTCACTGCGGTTATTGTGCCCAATTCTGTCCTTACGGAGTGCTGAAATTAGAGAGGTGAAAGGTTAGATATGCTCCAAGACGATACCCTGGCTAATGTTCTTTACATCGATCTCTCCAAGAAGCATTTCTGGATTGAGAAAAGGCAAGACCTTTTTGATAAATTCATAGGTGGCGTTGGTGTTGCTACTCAGCTTCTTCACGAGGAATGTCCTAAAGGCGCTGACCCCCTCGGTCCTGAAAATCCAATAATATTCGCTGTAGGTCCTCTAACGGGGTTGTTTCCTCTTGCCTCGAAAACCGTCGCCATGTTTAAGTCACCTCACACAGGCAATCTGGGCGAGAGTCACTGTGGTGGACGAAGCGCTATTGCTATCCGTATGGCGGGATATGGTGCTATTGTAATAAAGGGTGCCAGTAATACCCCCCTCTACCTAGCTATCCACAACAATCGAATCTATTTCCGGGATGCCTCCTCCTTGTGGGGAATCGGAAGTTGCATTACCGTAGGTCGCATTATTAGAGAAAACGAGCCGGCAGCAGGTTTGAGAACAATTATGCGCATCGGCACAGCCGGGGAAAAACTTGTCTCATACGCATGTGTAACTACAGAAACTTATAGGCATTTTGGTAGGCTCGGACTAGGCGCAGTTTTTGGCAGCAAGAAGCTTAAAGCTATTGTAATCTCGGGTAAACGTTCACTTCCCATAAGTGACACGAAACTATATCAGAAGGTGTATGACGAGATTTACCAAGCCGCTACAGGCTCTCCAGTAATGAAAAAATATCATGGTCTCGGCACGGCTGAGAATATTCTACCTTTAAATGAGTTCGGTGGGCTTCCCACGCGAAATCTCGAGAAGGCAAAATTCGAAGGAGCCTTGGATATTTCTGGTGAGACATTTGCAGAACAATATTTGGGTAGACGGCTTGCCTGTTCTCACTGTCCAGTGGGGTGCATACATATTGCTGCGCTCAGGGAACCTTATGGAGATGAACTATATTTCTATAAAACCTCCATGTTCTCTTATGACTTTGAACCCATCTATGCTCTGGGCTCCATGCTGGGTGTGTCTGAGCCTAAGGGCTTCCTTAAGTTGATGGAGCAGATAGAAGTATTGGGTCTGGACGTTATGAGTACAGGGGTGGTCTTGGCCTGGGCAACGGAAGCCCAACAAAAAGGTATTATCTCTAAGAAGGAAACAATGGGCATCAAGCTTAGCTGGGGGGATCACACTGCCTATATGGACACGGTGTCACTAATTATAAAACAACCGAATGAATTTTTCGAGGCACTCTCATGTGGAGTCGAACATGCCGCCTCCCTGTATGGAGGACAAGATTATGCCCTAGCTTTTGGCGGAAACGAAATGCCAGGATATCATACAGGACCGGGAGCACACATAGGTGTTTTAATTGGAGCAAGACACAGCCACCTAGACAACGCTGGATATAGTATCGATCAAAAGGCCAAAATCAAGGAAAACCTTGGCTCTGCTGAAGAACTTGCCGAATCCTTACTGGCTGAAGAACGCTGGCGTCAGATTCTGGCGAGTCTCGTAATTTGTTTCTTTGCCAGAGGAATATACCAGCCAGATGTTGTCTTAAAAGCACTCCATTTAACAGGTTTTGATGTTACTCCTGAGGCTCTCCTTGGTATTGGAGAAGAAATACACAAAGAAAAATACAGGTTCAAGACTCGAGAAGGTTTTTCTTTGGATAAGCTCCGTTTACCTAAGCGAATTCTTGAAACTCCTTCGCCTCTCGGCAAATTGGATGAGAAATTCATTCACAGGGCAATTGAATATGTCAAGAAAAGTCTCTCCAAATAAGGAGCTTGAGACACTGGGGAGACCAGAAAACAATAATTATAATGTCTAAACCGCGGAATTATCAGTCGGAAGCTATTATTATCAAGAAGACCAAGTTGGGGGAGGCGGATAGAATCCTTACACTCTATACCCCCCACCTGGGTAAGATTCAAGCGGTAGCTAAGGGAGTGCGACGCCCCAGGAGCAAACTAGCTGGACACCTTGAACTGCTCACCCATAGCCAGGTTTCGTTCGCTAGAGGGCGTAACCTGGATACCATAACCGGGAGTCAAACCATTAATAGCTTCCTCCCGTTGAAAAGCGACCTGCAACTTACCTCCTATGCTCTTTATACCACCGAGTTAGTTAATCAATTCACCGCCGACCATATTGAAAATCACCCTTTGTTCCAACTACTACTTGACACAATGCACCGCCTATGCCAGGGCAGTGATAATGAGCTGGTCTTGCGCTACTTTGAACTGCAACTCCTCAACCAAGTTGGCTACCGACCTCAACTTCATCAGTGTGTCTCTTGCCGGTCAAGGCTGGAGCCTACCACCAACTCATTCTGCCCTAGTGCCGGTGGCATGCTATGCCCCAGTTGCCGTCAAAGCCAGCCTTTAACCTATCCCCTTTCCGTTAACGGTCTAAAAGTTCTACGATTACTCCAGAATAGTGATTATTATACTGCCAGCAGGTTAAGATTGACCCCAGAGCTATCCCGGGAATTGGAGGGGGTGATGAGAGACTATACTAGATACCTCCTGGAACGAGAGGTAAAGTCAGCCACCTGGCTGGATACCTTAAGTCGCTTCGCTCCAAATCCAAATATATAAGCACTAAATCCTAATCATATGGGTCATTTGGTCATTAGTGCTTTGTATTTGTTCCGAGAATAGAATGCCTTAGTCCTCCTGTCATTCTGAGCCCATTCGCTTCCTGTCATTCCTCGATTCGCTCAGGGTGACATAGAAGTGGCTGAATGCTTACCACGCTTTTTCATCATTCGTTGGTCCTTCTACGAATGATAGTCCTTCTTTGAAGGAGAATTTGCTGGTATCCTCCTTATACTCAAGTATTTATGTCGTCACATATAAACAACCTCACAATTTATGTTTTACTATAGACGAGAGATAGCATATAATAGCTTATACTATACGGCTGAGAGCCTGAAGCTTTTATTCTTTTTGTTATATCATAAGGTAAAAGGATAGAGATGACATCCCGAATAGACCGCATAGCTCAACAACGACAGCAAAAGCTTGACCGGATTCGTGCCTGCGGCATTAATCCCTACCCCCATAAATATCACCGCAGCCACACCACACACCAAGCTATAGCTCTACTTGAGCAACAAGAGGGTTCAAGTACAGTAGAAGCTACAGTAGTTAATCTTGCCGGGCGGGTTATGGCTAACCGACCTATGGGTAAAATCTCCTTTCTTGATATACACGATAGCTCAGGCAAAATACAGCTATACTTCCATAAAGAACACCTTAGTGAGGAAAACCTTGGACTGTTTAAGGATTTAGATATAGGTGATATCATCGGGGTCAGCGGCAAGCTTTTTCGTACAAAAACTAGTGAACCAACCCTTGAGGTAGAAAATTTCACCCTGCTGGCGAAGGCACTTCAACCCCTGCCTGAAAAGTGGCACGGGCTCAGTGATATAGATAAACGATACCGCCAACGTTACCTTGACCTCATCGCTAATACCGAGACAAAAGAAATCTTCAAGATGCGTAGCCAGGTTATTACCGCTATACGGCAATTCCTCAACCAGCGAGGATTCCTGGAGGTTGAAACACCGGTGCTTCAGCCGTCAGCCGGGGGTGCCTTAGCCCGCCCCTTTGTTACTCATCATCACACCCTTGACCAGGATTTCTATCTACGCATCGCTCTTGAGCTCCATCTCAAACGACTGATTATAGGCGGATTTGACAAGGTATACGAGCTGGGTCGTATTTTCCGTAACGAGGGTATCTCCACCAAGCACAATCCCGAGTTCACCATGCTGGAAAGCTATGAAGCCTATGCTGACTATAATGATGTAATGAGCACGGTTGAGGAGATGGTATCCAAAGTTAGCCAGCAGATTCTGGGCACCGACAAGATTGAGTTCGGTGGTAATACCCTTAACCTCAAACCCCCGTGGCAGCGTATTAGTTTGCAACAAACAATTGAGAAATATAGTGGTATTGACTTTAAGAAATATCCCGATACCGATTCGCTTAGGAATGAGATGTTAAAGTTAAAAATGGAAGTTGACCCGCAGAAAGACAGGGGTAGGCTTATAGATGAGCTTATTTCAACCTTTGTTGAGCCAAACCTGGTGCAGCCCACCTTCCTTTTAGATTATCCGGTAGACATGTCACCCCTAGCCAAGACCAAGCCCGATGATGACCGCCTGGTAGAGCGTTTTGAAGCCTTCGCCGGAGGAATGGAAATTGCCAACGCCTTCACCGAACTCAACGACCCCATAGAGCAAAGACAGCGCTTCCTTAAGCAACAGGAGGAGCGCCAGGCAGAAGGTGAGGCAGTGGAAACCATTGACCAGGATTTTCTGTTAGCGTTGGAGTATGGTATGCCCCCTACCGGTGGGCTAGGTGTTGGCATCGACCGCCTGGTGATGCTACTCACCGGTCAGCAGTCAATTCGCCAGGTAATCCTGTTCCCTCAACTTAAGGAAAAACCATAAGGAGGGAGAAATGTCGCTTATACCGGCTTTTAAAATAGGTTTATGGAATGCCTGGATTTTTATGGCTTATCTGTTACTATCTTTTATTCCTTTTGTATATGTAGCTATCAAGAAAAGTGTGCCTTCTGTTGAAGAGAGCGGACTGTCCAGGGTCGCCAAGGTATTTGCCGGTTCTTCTAAATTGCTTCTATTTCCAGCAATGGTATATTCCATATTTCTGCAGATGAAACTTGGCACGGCATGGTTTTATGTAGGCCTGCCCATTACTTTGATAGGACTGATTGCCTACACCATAGTACTGGTAAACTGGGCTACCACTCCATTAAGTAATCATGTTTCTAGAGGGCTATATCGCTACTCACGGCATCCGATGTATGTTACCATGTTCGTCTTCTTATTGGGTCTGGGCATAGTCACCGCTTCCTGGGTTTTATTTCTGCTTTTTATCGTATTCGTGGTAGGCTGTGTTGTTTTCGTAAATGTTGAAGAACAGAGCTGCTTAGACAAGTGGGGTGATGCCTATCGCGAATATATGGACAGAACCCCAAAATGGATAGGAATACCGAAATCAGGAGAAAGTTATTGATATGTTCCTTCATTTGCACTATTATTTTAGAGCGATGAAAAACATGATAAGGAGAGTCAATGAGAGGTGAAGCCTCTCTTATACAACCAATTCCCTTTCCCCTTAACAAGGGGAAGGGGAAAAAGGGGATAGGGTTAATAATCTCATAAGGAGAACCTATGCTTGACCTGAAATTCATCCGTGAAAATACAGACCTGGTGCGAGAGGCACTAGATAATCGTCAGGACACTGCTCCACTGAACGAAATCCTGCTGCTTGATATAGAGCACCGCCAGAAAGTGATTGAGTTGGAAAGCTTCAGGCATGTCCGAAAAGAGGCTGCCCGAGAAAGGAGACAGGTTTCTACAGATGAGGGGCGTGGTCTGCGTGCCACTATAAGAGCCCTGGAGGAAGAAGTCACAAGCCTAAACAAGCAACTACAAGAACTACTACTACAGGTGCCCAATATCCCTCACCCTTCGGTACCCATAGGCGTAGATGAAAACGACAATATCGTGTTGCGCTCCTGGGGAGAACCAGGACGCTTTGATTTCCCCCCAGCCCCCCACTGGAAACTGGGTGAATCTCTGGGCATCATTGATTTTGAGAGGGGAGTAAAACTATCGGGCACCCGCTTCTATATTCTTAAAGGATTGGGCGCCCGTCTGCAAAGAGCCCTCATCTCCTTTATGCTTGACCTTCATACCACCGAGCATGGCTACAATGAAGTATACCCGCCATTCATGGTCAAGAGAGAATGTATGGTCGGCTCGGGTAACCTGCCTAAATTTGCCGATAATTTATATCACGATGAAGAAGATGACTTCTGGTTTGTGCCTACGGCTGAGGTGCCAATCACCAATCTCCACCGTGATGAGATTATACCGCCCGGAATCTTACCCCTATATTATGTAGCCTATACCGCCTGCTTTCGCCGGGAGAAGATGTCAGCCGGTAAGGATACCCGAGGCTTAAAACGAGGGCACCAGTTTGATAAGGTAGAGCTATATAAATTCACCGAGCCGTCTGCCTCCGACCAGGAATTGGAAAAATTGACAAACGATGCCGAACAGGTTTGCCAGAAGCTGGAGCTTCCCTACCGTATAAAGCAACTTTGCACCGCTGACCTGGGCTTCGCTTCCACCAAGTCCTATGACATTGAAATGTGGGCTCCTGGCTGTGGTGAGTGGCTGGAGGTAAGCTCCTGCTCCAACTGCGGTGATTTTCAAGCCAGGCGGACTAACATCCGCTACCGGCCCTCCCCTGAGGCTAAACCCCAGTTTGCCCACACCTTGAATGGCTCCGGTCTAGCCCTGCCCCGGGTGCTTATAGCCATAATGGAAAACTACCAGCAAGCCGACCGCAGCATCTTAATCCCCGAAGTCCTCCAGCCCTATGTTGGGGAGAAGGTGATTAAGTAGAATATTATTTGTAACCCCATCCCCTATATTCCCTCTCTAAGTCAAGTCTGCAACTTCCCCTTAGCAAGAGGAAAGGTAATATTCTTTTTAAAGTGTGTAGCGCCTCTTAAATACCCAACATCATCTATCCAGGTTAAGGAGAGGCAAAGATTAGCTCCGCTTCTCTTTATATATCCCTCCCCCTCCGCCGTCTTATAAAAGTATTTACAAGGAGCATAGCGACGAAGCAAACTAAAAGATTAAGATTGCTTCGCCCTTCTCTGGAAGGACTCGCAATTATACACCAGACAGAAGGATAGGGGAGATAAATTCCGTTAGAGTTCCCTCTGGGTTGAAGCCCTTAAGGCCAGAGCCTAACGGGGTAAAGGGGTAGACAGATTCCGCCCTAGGTGGAGGTGTGGTATATAAACAACCACTATAAGACAGTCTCCGATTTTAGTACGTTTGGCTACCAGCCCCAATTGGTGAAAATATTTTAGGGGGTGAGGTCTCGGTAGACCCCACCCCCCTTTGCTATCTACTCCGCACGAAGTTACATATTTCCCCAGCTACTTCTTATCAACTGGTTGCTGCAGCTCGGTTACAAAGGATGCCGGGTCATTAGTCTGGTCATAGCTCTTAAGGTAGACTTCACGGTCGGGTCCAGTCATCTCGTAGCCGTTAGTTTCAACCCATGTCATTAGCGCTTGGTAAGACTCACTTAACTTTTCATACGGCCCCTGGTGAATTAAGCAGGCCATTTGTTCCACTTCCGGTATCTCGTGCACCTTAATTCTGTTGGTAGCTGCTAACGGGCTAGTGATGGGCACGGCCACTTCAACATCCACATCCCTTTCCCGGTATTCCATATCATGGTAGATTGCTATTGGTGGGCCAGTCCACTGAGCCTTGTGCTCGCCCAGATAGGGGTATAGCTCCTCAAAGAGTTTACCAATATCATAATAGGTAGGAATGACATCGCGTACTGAGGCGACTGTTTGAGCATTAACCTTCTTTATCACTACATCGCAAGCTGGCATGATACCCTCCTTTTCAACTTTTTTCAGCCACTCTTCTACCTGCACCAGTCGCCTCTCTTCATCGTGCAACCGCTGCCGAATCTCTACCTGCTTCACATGTAAAAGTTGTATAATATGACTCACCAGCAGGTCATTATCAAGTAGCTGAGCTACCTCCTCGAGTGATAGGCCGAGGTTCTTCAGCACAACTATTCGGTTGAGTCGGGGCAACTGGTCAGCCGAGTAATAGCGGTAACCGGTGAAGCGGTCTACTTCGACTGGCTTGAGTAGCCCGATTTCATCATAGTAGCGCAGTGCCTTCACCGTAACTCGGCTGAGTCGGGAAAAGTCGCCAATTTTAAGCATCTACTGCTCTCCTTTTTAGTTTTACTTTGAAGATCTTCGCAAACAGTATAGAGCCTCCAGTAACGGGAGAGTCAAGAGGGTATCGAGCCTTTTTAAGAAAATCTTTATTGAAGACCTTTGTGTTAAGGGATATACTATTCTTGGGAGATAATTATGCCACCCTTTGAAATAGTCTCTGACTTTAAGATGACCGGTGACCAGCCCCAGGCAGTGGATAAGCTGGTTTATGGCTTAAATAGGGATTTCAAACGCCAGACGCTGCTGGGGGTTACTGGCAGCGGTAAGACATTCACCATGGCTAATGTTATTGAGCGGGTGCAGAAACCGACTTTAGTTATTTGCCACAACAAAACATTGGCCGCCCAGCTCTGCACCGAGTTCAAGGAGTTCTTTCCTAATAACGCTGTAGAATACTTTGTCAGCTATTATGACTACTACCAGCCTGAGGCATATATTCCCCGCACCGATACCTATATTGATAAAGAAATAGACATAAACGAGGAGATTGATAAACTGCGTCATTCGGCTACTCGTGCCCTCTTTGAGCACCGTGATGTAGTTATTGTCGCCTCGGTGTCATGCATTTACGGTCTGGGTGAGCCCGAGGAATACCACAGCTTTGTCTGCAGCCTTAAGCGGGGCAATAGCTATAACCGAAATAAGCTTCTCCACCGGTTGGTAGATATGCAGTATGAGCGCAACGATATTGACTTTACCCGAGGCAGGTTCCGTATTCGCGGCGACACTCTGGAAATACAGCCCACCTATGAAGAGTTAGCCCTGCGGGTGGAGTTCTTTGGCGATGATATTGAGCGCATTGTAGAAATAGACCCCTTAACTGGAGAACTATTAGCCGAGTTAGACTCGGTGGATATATATCCAGCTAAGCACTTTGTTACCTCACATGACAAGCTGATGCTTGCCATTGAAAGTATAAAACAGGAACTTGAGGAAAACCTAAACGACTTGAACCGACAAGGTAAGCTGCTGGAAGCGTCCAGACTCGAGATGCGCACCAACTATGACATAGAGATGCTCAGAGAGGCAGGGTACTGCCATGCTGTAGAAAATTATTCCCGTCACCTCTCACAGCGACTGCCGGGTAGTCCCCCGTGGACGCTACTGGATTACTTCCCTGATGACTTCCTGCTATTTATCGACGAATCACACATGACATTACCCCAGATTCGCGGTATGTATCAGGGCGACCGCTCCCGTAAGGAGACATTGGTGGAATATGGCTTCCGTCTGCCATCAGCCTTGGACAACCGCCCGCTTAACTTCGATGAGTTCGAGCAGCGTATCAACCAGGTTATCTACACCTCAGCCACGCCGGCAGCCTATGAGTATGAACACAGTCAGCAGGTAGCGGAGCAACTAGTCCGCCCCACCGGTCTCCTTGAACCCACCGTTGAGGTCAAGCCGACCAAGGGACAGATTGATGACCTTCTCGACCAGATTAAGACCCGAATTGATAATGGTAAGCGCTGCCTGATAACCACTCTAACCAAAAGGATGGCAGAAGCACTGGCTGACTATCTAATAGAGACGGGGGTGAAGACTCACTACCTTCACTCTGAGATTGACACCCTGGAGAGGGTAGAGATACTGCGTGACCTCCGTCTTGGTGTCTATGATGTTGTTGTCGGCATAAATCTGCTCCGGGAAGGGCTTGACCTGCCCGAGGTGAGCCTGGTAGCTATTCTAGATGCGGATAAGGAAGGCTTTTTGAGGTCGGAGGGAGCATTAATTCAGACGATGGGACGTGCCGCTCGCCACATAGACGGGCATGTCATTATGTATGCTGATACCATTACTAATTCTATGGCGGCGGCTATAAAGGAAACACAACGCCGTCGTCAGATTCAGGAAGCCTATAACAAAGAACACAACATTACTCCTCAGGGAATAAGGAAAGCAATCAAGGATATTACAGAACGGGTGCGGGCTGTGGCTGAAACTCGTGCTCCCTATGTTGCTGCCCCTATTGCTAGAAAGGATATAGCTCGTCTCATTAAAGATTTAGAATCGCAAATGAAGACCGCCGCCAGAAATCTGGAGTTTGAGAGGGCAGCCCTACTGCGTGACCGCATCATCGAGCTGAGGAAGGGAGAGGATTACGCCGAGATAGAGAAATGAACAATAAGCAGGATATGGACACAAGACAAGAGCGCCGTGAGAAAAAGCTCAGGAAGAAGCGAGAGCGAATACCTAAGCACGGGCGGAGTCTGGTCAGGATATATAAGGATGCTATTCTTAAGCGATTAAGGCGCCACCAGGTCGACAAATAGTAGAAGAGGTTGTAAAAGAAGCAAGCACAACCAGAAAAAAGCCATAGTAGCTGGCAATAACCCACCAGGTTGGGCCGGACACAACCTCACCTTAATACCCGGCTATTTTTCAGCCTTCTCAACCTCAATGGTGCATTCCGTCGTTACAGCACCAAAAGCAGCCAGGGCAGACAGAACCGGAGCTACCGTTATCCCTGTCGGCTCCTCTGGGGAACCTGATATCGCTGGAAGCTCCATTAGGCAATTCCGTTCGTGTATCAAATACACCTTCCTGACATTACTTTCACCCATGAGGCGCTTGACTAATGCAACCAGGTTGTCTCCAGATACAGTAATCTTTTCCTTAGAGATGTACTCCTCAGGAGGAACCACAGACTCCTGAGCTATCCATTCATAGCCTAAAGTAGCCCGCCACTCTAGCATCTCCCTCCTGGATGCCTCGTAGTCTTTCTTACAAGTATCATAGAGCCTTGCGTTTTCGAGGGCAATGGCACCCAGATTAGCAACTGCTTTCACGAAGTATACTTCATCCGCGGTGAAGTTGCGTTGCTCTGCAGTGTACACCCTAATTACCCCTATAATCTCCTCTCTGAGCATCATCGGGACGGAAAGAATAGATGCGATCCCTTCTTTCTTGGCCTGCTCTCGATACTGAACCCACTCATCCTTGGTTACATCTAAGACAGCTACTGGTGTGCCCTCCAGTGCTGCGGAAAGGCTCTTATCCGCTGATACCGGACCTTTTCGGACGTAGGAGTCGCTTAGCCCATAGGCTATGGTATGAAGTAATAGTTTTCTATCCGGCGTAAGAAGCATCAGTGAGCATCCTTTAGCCTCCATGACCTGTGATACTCTCTCAACAATGGAGCGGAGTACGCTCTCAGGAGTATGAGCTGAATTCGCTGCTTCTGCTACTTCGTACAAACTCTGATAATAGTTAGTCTCTCTTTTTCCCATTTTAACACCTCTCTAGCCTTAGTAGTGAACTAATTCACAACGTCTTGGCATAATCTACAAGGTATACTTGTCTATAGACTATAGTATATATTATCAAAAATGAATTGGCAACGCACAGCTACTATAACCAATATATATGGGGTGTGAGTTATTTGTAACCTGCCATGATTTCTATAAGTCAGCATAGCATCATAGAGCCTATCACCTACTACATTAAGGCGCTACTGGGTTGACAAATAGTAAAAGTGGTAGTAAAAGAAGTAATTATAAAAGTTAGGAGGCAAACGATATGGAAACGGCTTGGTACTTTAGACTTTTCTATGTTACATCTTATGGTTTATTATCAGTTGGCTTCTTTTCGGAATTATTAAAGCGAAGAGGATGAGCGGTCCGGGACCCAGTAAGTCATGGATGATAGCTTTTTGGATAAGCTTAATTATAGGGTGGGTGTTGACGTGGTTTGTCACATTTAGTATTAATCTGGCTTTCTGGATTGGGCTTGGTATTATTATTTTCGGAGAAGTTGTCTATACCCTGGGCTACATCGCTATGAGAGAGCACCCTGAGAAAAAGCAAGTGGTTGTAGATTGGGGTATTTATAAGGTCAGCCGACACTCCCATATCCTGGCAGGCATAATTTGTCTCCTTGGTGTGATCGTCATGGGATGGAACACGGCATCAGTTATGTATCTAATTTTGTGGGTTTACTTCGTTTTGTACGTTGCCCTGAATCATTATGGTGCCCTAAATGAAGAAAAATTAAATATAGAAAGATTCGGGCAAGAGTATGTGGATTATATGACAAAGGTACCCAGATATTTCTTGCTATAAAGTTGAAGCCGCATAGCAAGCTATAAGGAGTATGAACATGTCGCTTGTACCATCCTTTGAGATAGGTTTATGGAATGCCTGGATTATTACTGTTTTCAACATTTTAACAGGTATGGTTCCAGCTTTCTTTATTAGTAAAGAAAGAGCCAGTAAGATGGAGGGATGGCCACCGTATAGTAAAACTGAGAAAATATTAGCTCTCTCTACTCACGTAGTAATCATGCCTGTTACTGCTATCTATTCTATCTTCCTGCCGCTGAAACTGGGTACAGTATGATTATATTTTGGTCTGCCTATTTGTTTTCTGGGTGGAGTTATGACTCTTATAGCTTATATCAGCATTATCAGCACCCCACCTGATGAACCTGTTACCAAAGGGGCATATCATATTTCAAGACACCCTTTATACTTTAGCCAATTCTTGCTATATATCGGCATAGGCATAGCCTGCGCTTCCTGGGTTTTACTGCTATTCGCCGCAGCCTGGGTAATCCTGTGGCACATTGTGTTACCTACTGAAGAACGAGACTTACTTGAGAACTACGGCAATTCCTACCGTGAATACATGAATCGGACCCCAAGATGGATAGGAATCCCGAAACCTGTGGTAAAGTGATAAATATATCCTTTCGTTTAAGTGAAAGAAGTAGCTAACTACAGAAGAAAGGAGGCGGTCTATGTTTGAACGCTGGAAAAGCCGAGAATGGATAGTGGGCAGTGGTGTTAGGATGACACTATCAGGTGGCGCTTGTTGGATTCTTGGTGTTGTATTCGCTATATTGGGTGTCATTGGTGATGCCATTGACGCCACCCTTGGCTTGGAGTCAATATCCTGGTTCTTGCTGGCAATTGCTAGCTTTGTGGCTGCCATATCTTGGTACCTTGGTTGGGCGTTGGCTGTATACCTAGCTACCAAAGATACTAAGAATAAGGAGTAGCATCCGTCGAACTAAGTAATATCAAATCAGCTTATTCCTCTTGTCCTTTAGTGCTTTCCTCCTCAAGCTGTTCCATAATTCGGGCAGCCCTGGGATAACCGATATGTAACCTCCGTTGCAAGTAAGAGGTAGATATATGCTTGTGTTCCTGTGCCAATTGCCTGGCTGTCTCCAGCAGCGGGTCTTCGGGGAACCCCTCCCTTCTACCACCAGCCTGGGATGGGACAAACTCCTCAATCTTTAGCTGAGCTGCCTCTTCCCTACGCTGACTACCCCAAAAATAAACAAGCCTCTCTGTCTCAGCATCAGAGACATAGCACCCCTGAAGGCGCTTAGGCTTAGCTGCCTCAGTAGGCATATAGAGCATATCTCCCCTCCCCAACAACTTTTCCGCCCCACCCATGTCAAGAATAGTGCGTGAATCTACCTGAGAGGTGACAGCGAAGCTAACACGAGTAGGAAAGTTAGCCTTGATTAAACCGGTAACCACGTCTACTGATGGGCGCTGAGTAGCTACCACAAGGTGGATACCGGTAGCCCGAGCCAGCTGGGCTAATCGGCATAGAATATGCTCTACTTCGTCAAAGCCTGCCATCATTAAATCAGCCAGTTCGTCAATGATTAGTGTCAAGTAAGGGAGCCTCTCGTCTCCCTGTTTATTTCTATTGTAGCCTTCAATGTTACGGGCTCCAGCAGCAGCCAGCTGTTGATACCGCTTGTCCATTTCCTGGTTGAGCCAACGGAGTGTACTTAAGGCTTTATTAGTATCAACTATAACCGGGTTAGCCAGGTGAGGTATGCTATTGAATGGAGTCAACTCTACCCTCTTGGGGTCAATCATAATAAACTTGACTTCATTAGGGGTATTATGTAGTAGCAGGCAGCAGATAATAGAATTTAAACAAACCGTCTTGCCACTTCCTGTAGCCCCGGCGATAAGCAGGTGGGGCATCCTAGACAGGTCAGCAGCTATCGCTTCGCCGCCAGCCCCTTTGCCCAGTGCCAGAGCTAGCTTGGACCTGGCCTCTATTTTCTGAAACACGCTAGTCTCTATTACCCCTCGAAGACTAACTAAGCTTAAAATGGTATTAGGCACCTCAATTCCTACTACCGACTTACCTGGCACCGGAGCTTCAATTCTAATACTGGGCGCCGCCAAGGCAAGAGCCAAATCACTAGACAGTGAGGTTATCCTCTCTACCTTTACCCTTGTCTTAGATACCTCCTCCAGCCGCACTTTGGCATTTCCATCTCTATCCCTTTCCTTTATCTCCTTCATCTTTCTATCCCAGCCCGGTTCTACGCCAAATTGGGTAACCGTCGGTCCAGCGTTTATCTGCACTATCTTAGCCTCAACACCATAACTGGCTAAAGCCTCCTCTAGTAACTTAGCCCTTTGCACGTTATCGGCCTGACTAAACTCAACTTCAGGAGCCCTATCCAGAATATCAATAGGCGGTAACCGCCAGCCATCAATGATAGTTAAAGCCGATGATTCGCCATATTTTTTCCATACCTCCTGAGCCACCTGCTTCAGTTCCTGTTGAGCCTGGGTAGAAGTAAGCACCGGGGTTACCGTTTCCTTCTCCGGTTCTATTTCGGGGGGTTTAGGAGTTACTGGAACCGTGGGAAATGGTGGCTTTGGTTGCGGGGCTTGTTTAAGAGCCGGTCGCCTTTTCAACTGCCTGCCCAGCCAGGAGAAGAAACTTGCTACCAGGTGAAAGCAAGCTTTAGGAGCTACCAAAATAATACCAATGATAACTAATCCCAGTATCCAAAGGATGGCGGTAAAATCATCTTGACCTATGAAATTTAGACCGAAGCTACCCCCCAAATTGAAGAGAGCAAGTATTCCCCATATAGCCAGGATGAAAGTAACAGCACCTAGCCATTTGTTCCAATGATTAAGCTTCCATCGATGAGCTAAAGCTGATAACTGTCGCCGCCATAGCATCCCTATTATGATTATAACGACTATGGCTATAAGGGCTAACCCCCAGCCAAACAGTTCCCAGGCTTTGCCGGCAATATTAGTAGCCCATGAAGCCACTGCCGACCATTGCCATAATAGCAATGCTACGATTATTATGATGAGTATAAGCCGCCACACTAATGGCAAAGCCACAAAGCGAAATGGCCGGCTCCACGACGATGTTCCCCCCGGCTTTTTTCTGGATTTGCCACTGACATTAGCTCTCCCTTTAGTCATATAAAGCTACACCTTTACAATAACTGGAAGAACCATAGGACGGCGTTTAGTCTGCTCATAGTAAAACTTATTCAATATATCTCTAACTTTGGTATTGACAAAACCCCACTCGGCAGGACGGTCACCACTACGGTCCAGGGCACTAGCCACCAGGTCACGGCTCTCATCTATCATATCTTTGGACTCTCTGGTATCAACAAAACCCCGTGATACGATGTCAGGACGCCCCACCAGCTTACCGGTTTGCTTGTTTACAGCAATAATCACTACTACTATTCCATCTCTTGATAGCATTCTTCTATTACGGAGAACAAGGCTACCGATATCACCCACACTTAAACCGTCTACATACACATTGCCGGCACTGACTTTTCCTGTTTTCCTGCCTGCCTGTGAGTTAATCTCAAGTATATCGCCATCTTCCAGCAAGAAAGTATTTTCCTTGGGGATGCCTATTGATTCAGCTAACTTAGCATGAATACTCAGGTGGCGATATTCACCATGGATAGGCATAAAGAACTTTGGCTTAACCAAATTTAGCAGCAATTTTAGCTCTTCCTGACTACCATGCCCATGGACATGAACCTTTGCCACCTTGTCATACAATACCTGAGCCCCCTGCTTGAAAAGGTTGTCCAGTGTTCTATTGATTAGCGCTTCATTACCCGGAATAGGGGTTGCTGAAAGAATCACCGTGTCCCCACGAATGATATGAAGCTGGCGGTGGTCTCGGTTAGCTATGCGAACCAGGGCTGAGGTGGGTTCCCCCTGGCTCCCGGTAGTAATAAATACAATTTTATTACGCGGTAGACCATGTAATTCATCAAGCCGAGCTAATATCCCATCAGGAGCATTAAGATAACCCAACTCCAGTGCCATGCGCACTGTATCGCTGATACTACGCCCAACAGTAAAGACACGGCGCTGATGTTTAGCCGCTGAATCAATAACCTGCTGTATGCGTGAGACCAGTGAAGCGAAGGTGGTTACAATCACTCTTCCTGGAGCATTAGCCATAATATGGTCAAGAGTTTCACCAACCACCCTCTCTGACGGGGTATAGCCGGGGAGTTCAGCATAAGTGGAATCAGAAAAGAGTAGCAAGACTCCCTGTGCTCCTAGTTGAGCCAGCCGAGAAAGGTCAGTTGGTTTATTATCAACTGGGGTGTAATCAAGTTTAAAATCTCCACTATGAACTATGGTGCCGACTGGAGTATATATGATTAGACCTACTGAGTCAGGTATGCTGTGACAAACCGGGAAGAACTCTACCCTGAACTTACCCAGTGTGACATCTCCCCCGGGTGGTACAACTTCAAGACTAGCTCCGGCGAGTGCCTTTCTTTCTTTGAGTTTGACCGAGATAAGACCCTGGGTAAGCCTTGTTGAATAAATAGGCACCTTAAGCTGAGGCAGTATGTAAGGTAAGCCCCCAATATGGTCTTCATGCCCATGAGTGACGATTATTCCCCTTATTTTTTCCCGTCTCTCTAGTAGATAGCTAATATCAGGTATTACCAGGTCAATGCCTAGCATATCCTCACCTGGGAACATAAGCCCGGCGTCAATGATGATAATATCATCCTCATATTCTATTACCATCATATTTTTACCAATTTCGCTTAGCCCGCCAAGAGGGATTATTTTCAGTTTTCGTTTACTCATTATCTCAAACCTCAAACATAGTTAATTGCTGTGGTTGTGCCTTGGCTTCAGGTATATTCTTTGCCTCGGCTAGGAGTGATGGAATCTTAATCATATCAGCCTCTATTACCTGGCGTAGACTTTGCTGGTGAAGAGCTGCCGCTGGGTGATACATAGCATAGTAGATAACATTATCTCGCTTTTGGGCAGTGCCATGTATCTTACTTATACTCTTACCGGGGAAGAACATTGCCATAGAATAGCGCCCCAGGGTTACAATCATCTTAGGGTGAATTAACTCAATCTGGCGCTCTAGCCACTTACGGCAGTTACTAATTTCAGTAGGTAAGGGGTCACGGTTTGCCAAGGGACGGCACTTAATCACATTGGCAATATAGACCTGCTCACGCTTCAAGCTGATAGAAGTTAGTAATTGGTCAAGGTATAGTCCCGCCGGTCCAACAAAGGGGCGTCCCTGCTGGTCCTCGTGCCAACCTGGTGCCTCACCAATAAACATTACCTCAGCATTCTCTGCCCCCTCCCCTGGCACCACTCTAGTTCGATATTTGGCTAGTTCACACTGGTGGCAAAGCGCAATTTCTTCATAAAGCTCACTCAGTGCTGACATTTTATCCTGTCAATTTGGCTAAATATATTTAGTAAACCAACTATACACTATGCTAACATAGTCAATATGTTAAGTCAATTGAAGCTAGTGCCTCCATTTGAGTTGTTGACACTATAGAGGCGCAGTTGTAGACTTCAACCAGGGAGGAGAAATGAGTTTCTTAAAACAAACTGACCCAGAAATTAACCGTGCCATTGATATGGAGAAGAAGCGACAAAGGGAAACAATAAACCTTATTGGCTCTGAGAACTATGCCAGTAGGGCTGTGCTTGAGGCTGAGGGTTCATTTCTAATTAATAAATATGCCGAGGGTTATCCTCAACATCGCTACTATGGTGGCTGTGAGTTAATGGATACAGTGGAGAGTCTGGCTATTCAGCGAGCTAAGGAGCTGTTCCATGCCCAGCATGCTAATGTCCAGCCCCACAGCGGAGCTCAGGCTAATATGGCAGCATACTATGCTTTGCTTGATTATGGTGATACTGTTATGGGTATGAGCCTGGCTCATGGCGGTCATCTTACCCACGGCGATAAGGCAAGCTTCTCAGGTAAGTCGTATAGCTTTATACCCTATGGTGTAAAAAAAGAAACAGAGAGAATCGACTATCCGGAGGTGGAGAGACTTGCCTTAGAGCATAAGCCCAAGGTAATTGTAGCTGGAGCCAGTGCTTACCCCAGGATTATTGACTTTGAGCGCTTTCGGTATATTGCTGACCTGGTCGGGGCAAGGCTTGTAGTTGATATGGCTCACATTGCTGGTATGGTAGCTGTAGGACTACATCCTACCCCTGTGCCCTATGCTGATGTGGTAACTTCAACTACACATAAAACACTACGCGGTCCGAGAAGTGGGTTTATTCTATGTCGTAGTGAGCTTGCTTCCTCAATAGATGCAGCTGTCTTTCCCCAGATGCAGGGTGGTCCTTTAATGCATGCTATTGCTGCCAAAGCTGTTTGTTTTTACGAAGCTTTGCAACCCAGCTTTGTAGACTATCAACAAGCTATACTGTATAACGCTCTTACCCTAGCTAGTGAGCTCCATCGACTGGGACTGCACCTCGTATCAGGCGGAACCGATAACCACCTGGTTTTAGTAGACCTCACTGAGACAGGGGTCACCGGCAAAGAGGCTGAGGAATCTTTGGGAGCAGCCAGCATTGTTGTTAATCGGAATGCTACCCCTTTTGACCCCCACCCACCCCAGATAGCCAGTGGCATTAGACTGGGCACGCCGGCAGTGACCACACGTGGCTTTGGTAGTGAGGAAATGAAGCGCATCGCGTCACTCATTGTAAAGGTAATCACTAACAGCGGTGACCAGAATATTCAAAATCAGGTGAGACAAGAGGTTAACCAGATATGCCACCGCTTCCCCATTCCTGGAATTGATGACTAATGTGAGGTCAGTAAGCAATAATGCTATAATAAATCTAGTTGAGTTAAATACTAATAGTTAAAGGGAGGTAATAATTAATGGATGAACTAAAGGTATTCACCGGGAATGCCCACCCCACTCTAGCCCAGGCGGTTACTGAATACTTGGGTATACCACTGGGCAAGTGTGAGGTTTTTGAGTTCAGTAATGAAAATACCTTTGTTCGTATTCTGGAGAACGTGCGCCAAAGAGACACCTTTGTTATTCAACCCCTCTGCTCCCCAGTCAATAAGAATCTGGTTGAGTTACTTATTATGCTTGATGCCCTGAAGCGAGCATCAGCCGGTCGTATTACTGCAGTAGTTCCTTATTATGGCTACGGTCGCACTGACAAGAAGGACCAACCCCGCGTACCCATAACGGCCAGGTTAGTTGCTGACCTATTCACCGTGGCTGGTGCCAATCGGGTGCTGACAGTGGATTTGCATGCAGCACAGATTCAGGGTTTTTTTAACATACCAGTTGATGAACTGACCGCTCTTTTCCTGCTCAGTCATTATTTTAACGAGAAACCATTCAATGACATAGTGGTAGTTGCTACTGACATCGGTATTAGTAAGCGGGCACGAGACCTGGCAGCTAAGATTAATGCCCCCCTGGCTATAATGGAAAAGAGGCGAGTGAGTAATGCCGACCAGACTGAGACGCTAAATATTATTGGTGAGGTGAAGGGTAAGGTGGCTCTTACTGTGGACGATGAAATAGATACCGCTGGCTCTCTAACGAATACCGTCTCTGTCTTAGAGGAGCGGGGGGTTAAGGATATATATGCCTGCTGCACCCACCCCATATTCTCTGGTCAAGCTATCCAGAGAATAGCCTCCTGCCCGGTGAAAGAGGTGGTGGTTACTGACACCGTTCCTGTCACTGGTAATAAGAAGCTAGATAAGATTACAGTTTTACCTATAGCTCCATTACTGGGTGAAGCTATCCATCGCATTCATACCGGACTATCTATTGGAGCTATGTTTGAGTAATACTAAAGAATTGGTAGAGGTATGTCGGCCAGTCAATCAGATAGAAGCTGAGCTCGTCAGGCTCTTACTGGGGAGCAACGCAATACACTGTATGTTCAAATCTGAGCTCATGACAATTATCATGGTCGCAAAGTCAGTAGCGGAGAAAGCTAAAAAAATAATTAAGAGAGAAGGATTATGTTTAGTTTGAGTAATAGTAAAGAATTGGTAGAAGTATGTCGGCCAGTCAATCAGGAAGAAGCTGAGATCGTCAGGCTCTTACTGGGGATCAACGGAATACACTATGTGTTCAAATCTGAACCCAAGACTACAATCATGGTCGCAAAGTCAGTAGCGGAGAAAGCTAAGAAAATAATTAAGAGCAAAGGATTATGTTTAAGTGGCTAGGCGGCATAATTGATTCTAACGAGAAAGAACTGAAGCGATTACAGCCAATAGTAAGCCAGATAAATGAGCTGGAGGCTGAATTTGAGCGACTCAGTGACGCTGAGCTTCGTGCCAAGACTGATGAGTTTAAGGAGCGGCTTGAAAGCGGCAGTCCGCTTGATGAGCTTCTTCCTGAAGCCTTTGCTGCTGTTCGTGAGGCAGCCAAAAGAACTATAGGTCAGCGCCACTTTGATGTCCAGTTAATGGGAGGCATTGTCCTTCACCAAGGCAAAATTGCTGAGATGAAAACCGGTGAGGGTAAAACCCTGGTGGCTACCCTCCCCCTCTACCTGAACTGTCTTACCGGTCAGGGCTGCCACCTAGTTACGGTTAATGACTACCTGGCAAGACGAGACCCCTACTGGATGGGTCCTATTTACCATGCCCTGGGGGTGAGCGTAGCCAGTATTTATCCCCAGCAGACCCCGGACGACCATACCCCCTCCCTCCTTTATGACCCCAGCTTTGACTCAGGGGATAATCGGTGGCCCTATTTTCGCCCTATCTCCCGCCGCGAGGCTTATGGGGCTGACATTACCTATGGTACCAGTAGCGATTTCGGTTTTGACTATTTGCGGGACAATATGGCTATAGACTTATCCCACTGCGTGCAGCGTGAGCAAAATTATTCCATTGTTGATGAGGTGGATAATCTCCTTATTGATGAGGCGCGCACCCCACTTATTATCAGTGCTCCCGATGTAGAAGCAGGTCAGAAATATAAAATTTTTGCCCGTGTTGTCCCCCGCTTGAAAAACAAGCAGGATTATGAAATAAAAGAAAAGGAGCATAGCGTAGACCTGAATGATGTCGGCTATGCCAATGTAGAAAGGATGCTCAGGCAAGAGGGTATATTGAAATCGTCTAATTTCTATGACCCGGCAAATGCTGACCTGCATCGCCATCTGAGAAATGCCCTTAATGCTAAGGAACTATACAAGCGAGACCAGCAATATATGGTCAAGGATGGGCAGGTTATCATTGTTGACGAGTTCACCGGCAGGTTAATGCTTGGTCGCCGATATTCAGAGGGGCTGCACCAGGCAATAGAAGCCAAGGAGGGGGTTAAGGTTCAGCAGGAAAGTAAGACCTATGGCACTGTTACCATCCAGAACTACTTCCGGATGTACCAGAAGCTAGCCGGGATGACCGGCACCGCCCTTACCGAGGCTGAGGAGTTTCATAAGATATATAGCCTTGAAGTGATAGTTATTCCAACCAATAAGCCCCTGATTCGTGAGGATTTTCAAGACCAGATTTACAAAGATGAGGAGGCTAAATTCCGGGCGGTGGTACGTGAGATTGAGCAGCTCCATAAAGAGGGGCGCCCGGTGCTAATCGGCACCACATCCATTGAGAAATCAGAATACTTGAGTGAGTTATTGAAACGAAAGGGCATACCGTATGAGGTGCTCAATGCCAAGTACCATGAAAAAGAGGCATATATCGTTGCCCAGGCGGGACAGCCAGGAGCAGCCACTGTTGCCACCAACATGGCTGGGCGCGGCGTTGATATCGTGCTCGGTGGCAAAGAACCAACCAACGGAGATAAGCCAGAGTGGCGGGAGAAACACAATAAAGTGATTGAGCTTGGCGGGCTTCATATCATTGGCACTGAGCGCCATGAAGCCAGGAGAATTGATAACCAGCTCCGGGGTAGAGCCGGGCGCCAGGGTGACCCGGGAAGCTCCAGATTTTATGTATCTTTGGCAGATGATATTGTGCGCCGATTTGGCGGCGACCGAATTAAGACCTTTATGGAGTGGGCTGGGATAGATGAGGATACCCCTATTGAGAATGCACTGGTCAACAAAGCCATTGCCGATGTGCAAAAGCGAGTTGAGGGCTATCACTTTGATATACGTAAGCACCTGGTTGAGTATGATGATGTAGTTAACCAGCAGCGTGAGCTCATTTATAGTGAGCGAAAGAAAGTATTAAGCGGTGCCGACCTTAAGTCAAACATCCTGTCAATGATTAGACAAGAGACTCAAGTTACAGTGGCAGCTCACCAAGAGGATGACGTGGAGGGCTTAATAGCTGATGTTTCTACTATCTTTCCCCTACCACCGGCAGTTAATGCCAGTACCCTTTCTCAGCTCAATCCTAAACAGATTGAAGATAAGCTAATTGAGGTAGCCGAGGCTCTATATGAAGAGCGAGAGAATGAACTGGGTTCAGACAATATGAGGGTGCTGGAAAGACTGGTAATGCTTCGCACTATAGACAGCTTATGGGTAGAGCACCTGACTATGATGGAACATATGCGCCAGGACGCTGGGTTATATGGTATGGGACGGCAAAGAGACCCGCTGGTAATCTATAAAAACGAGGGTTATAAGCAGTTTCAGGTATTGCTATCCACTATTCAGCATGAAGTGGCTCACACTGTATATCATGTCGGCATTGTCAAGCGAGAAGCCCCCCAACCGGCACCGGTAGCCGCCCAAGCCGACACTAATAGCAAGAAAAAGCAGCTAAAGGTTAGCGGTAAAAAGATAGGTCGCAATGACCCCTGCCCCTGTGGCAGCGGCAAGAAATACAAACACTGCTGCGGAAGGTGAGGAGATGAATTACTGGCTAGTTGTAGGCTCACCCGAGAATTGGAATACTGCTTTTGATCACAGAAATATCTGGGGTATAAAGGAGACACAACGCCACTTGTGGGAAAGTGTCAGTGAGAAGGATACGCTGCTATTTTATGCCACTAAACCGGTAGGGGATATCATTGGGTATGGTGTTGTTCGGACTAAATTTAAGCAGAGTAAACCTCTTTGGCCTGACGAGCTTAAAGAGTACAAAGTCATCTGGCCACTACGTTTTGAATTTGATGTAGAGTTTTGTTTATCTCCAGACGAATGGGCAAGTGGGAAATTAGTTTCAAAGGAACTATGGCCTCGAGCTGGTTTCCAACTGCTCAATCAAAATACAGGTAAAAAGTTGGTTTCTAACATAGGAGCATTTCAATACGCTATTGAAGATGCTGAACCCTTGATTGTTTCAGAACCAACTGTCGAATTTGTTAGTGTAGCTGATAAAATAGAAAGGGTCCTTTCCTCTCATGATGAGACCAAAAAAACTCTAGTACACATTGGTAAATTACAAAATTATATCTGCCAAGAAGAATACCCTTTTGATATAGGAAAGCTTGACGTTGTGTGGAGAAGAATAGAGCAATCTGTACCCACTTATGTCTTTGAAATTCAAGTTGGCGGCGATGTTTACCATGCACTAGCAAAGTTAAAGCATGCGTTTGATTTGTGGAATAGTCATATTTTTATTGTCGCACCTGAAAAAGAGCGTAGTAAAGTCAGCAATTTACTTTCGGGTACTTTTCATGAAATTAGTAGTCGCATTAACTTTATTGAGCTGAAGCAAGTTGAGGAGCTTTACAAACGTAAAAGGTCTTACCTAGACTTTGAAAAGGAGCTTGGTATTTAAATATTTCGTGGAGTTAAAAAATGCTTGATAGACAAGTTGTTGAGGAGTCTTTGGATTCGGAGTTTGAGGAGGGAGACTGGGAAATCCCAGAGAACATTCCAAAGGAGGCTCTGGTTGAGGCTTTTTGCCAATATACGGAAGATGATTACTATGAGTGGCTACAGGACAACTTTAGTTCGTTCTTTAACCACGGCAACCCAGACTGGGACTGGATAAGTGAGAAAATTAAAGGTTATGAAAAACAGTGAGGTTGCCAAGGTATTTCAGGATATTGCTGACCTCCTGGAGCTTAAGGGGGAGAACCAGTTTAAGATAAGGGCTTACCAGAAGGTAGTTCGCTCCATTGAGCACCTGCCAGTGGAAGTGGAACAACTGGTGGCTGAGGATAAGCTAAAGGGGGTTCCCGGGGTGGGGGAGGCTATTACCAAGAAAATTACCGAGCTGGTAACCACCGGACACCTTGATTACTACGAGAAGCTAAAGGCTGAGTTCCCCGAGGGTATTAGCACCCTGCTCGACATACCCAGTATCGGTCCCAAGACAGCAATGCTGCTTTCCAGCGAGCTGGGGATAAGGTCGGCGGATGAACTGGAGGCAGCTATCATTGGTGGTAGGGTGGCTTCATTACCCCGTATGGGTGATAAGATTACGGAAAACATCCTCCGCCATATTCAAGCACTGAGAAGAAAAGACCAGCGCATTCCTATCGGTGAGGCACTGCCAGTGGTAGATACGATTTTAACCAGACTCGGGCAAGTACCCGGAGTTAGAAATCTGACTCCAGCCGGCAGCCTGCGCCGTTTCCGGGAAACGGTGGGCGATATTGACCTCATGGGCACTGCCAATAATGCCAGCCAGATAATCCAGACCTTTGTTAACTTAACCCAGGTCAAGGAGATTCTAGCCAGCGGAACAACTAAGGCAAGTGTTGTTGTTTCAGGTGGACTTCAGGTTGACCTCAGGATAGTGGAACATGACTGCTTTGGCTCCCTACTCCAGTATTTCACCGGCAGCCAGCAGCATAACATTAACCTGCGAGAGAGGGCACACCGAATGGGATTAAAACTGTCTGAGTACGGCATCACCAACCTGGCAACTGAAGAACTGGAAAAGTTTGCTACTGAAGAAGCCTTCTATGAACGACAGGGACTGGAATTTATTCCCCCGGAGCTGCGCGAGGGTCAGCAGGAATTAGAAAGAGCAGAGCAAGGCACCATACCCAAGCTGGTAGAGCTTTCTGATATAAAGGGCGACCTTCATGTTCACACTAACTGGAGTGACGGGCGTGACAGCATCGAGGCAATGGCTCTAGCGGCAAGAGACCTTGGCTACCACTACCTCGGGATTGCTGACCACTCTGGGGGACGCGGCATTGCCCATGGGCTGGATGCAGAACGATTAAAACAGCAAATATCAGAGATTAGGGAACTCAACCAGAGAATTAGTGGTATTCATGTCTTAAGCAGTATAGAGGTAGATATTCGTGCTGATGGCAGCCTTGATATGTCTGATGAGCTTCTAGCCGAGCTGGATATTGTCACAGCAGCAGTGCATTCCGGTATGAGTCAAAGCCAGGAGCAGATGACGAAGCGGGTTATAAGGGCTATAGAAAATCCCAATGTAGATGTGCTAGCGCATCCAACCTCTCGCTTGTTGCCAGATAGAGAGCCAGTGGCGGTTGATATGGAGGCTGTCTTCCAGGCAGCACTTAGAACCAATACTATGCTAGAAATCAACGCTATGCCCAGCCGACTAGACCTTAAGGATATCCATGCCTACCGGGCTAGAGAGCTAGGGGTAAAGCTGGTAATTAATACCGATGCCCACTCAACTGAGCACCTGTCATTTATGCGCTTCGGCATAGGGGTATCCCGGCGGGGGTGGTGTCAGGCACAGGATATAATAAATACCAAACCATTGAAAGAAGTTATAGCTTTTCCAGCGTCTTAAGATTAAGGGTGATGATGAAAGAGGATAACTTGTTACCATCCGGAGATGCCGAGGTAATAAAGTATTTAGAGCAGGCTATTACCAGTGGTAAGCACTGGTATATCGCCTTACTCGAGGCTATCGGATTATGGACTACGGCTGAGGAGAACCGCAACGGACGTAGTTACCATTATCTTATCGCTGGCGAAGCCTTTGACTGGCTGCTTTTAGCTGAACGCCTATGTGAGACAGTAGACGGTTTATTGCCTGAGGCTGAGAAGATTGCCCTCCTATTCTATGATAAACCACCACTTAACCTAACTACAGAGAAATTCAAGGAGCTTATTGGCAGTATTAAATATCATCAATATCTTAACTACTTTTATGGCATTACTGTAGAGGAAGCTTTTATTTTAGCAGTGCAGGATGAAGTGCGTAAGGAGCGGCGGACTTTTGGCTCCGGTAATGAGCATGAGTTTGTTAATGAGGTTTATCGGCGAATATATGGCGCTACTATAACTATATTGCTTAAACGCTTCAGGCGGGAAAAGGATTATCCTCAGCTCAGGTCTATCAGCCTAACCGAACTAAAGGAGTTTACCTACTGGCTATTTAAATACCGGATGAAGCAGTGTGATAAGGCAAGGGTTGCCAGTGATACCAAGAAGGCGTTGGAGTGGTTAAGTGCCAATGGCTTTCCTAGAGAACCGGTAACTGATAGGTCGGTCAGTATAATAGACGGTAGAACATTGGTAGCTAACAGCAGCTCTAATCAAATCGACTAAGTTGTTGTTTTAGCCTTTCTAGTTTATCTTTTTTCACAGCAAGTTTACTCCGTTCCCTATCCACAATAGCTGCTGGCGCCTTGGTCAGGAACGCTTCGTCATTGAGCCTGGCTTCTAGATTAGCTACCTCGTCTTGACTTTGCTCTATCTCCTCTTGTAGTCGTCTTCTCTCAGCTTCCACATTAATCATACTTTCCATAGGTATGACCACTTCTGACTCTTTAAGCACTAATACCAGGGTATTTTCCCCGGCCTGACCTTCTCGTCTGTTATCTAAGAAAGTAACCGGTCTTACCCGAGCCAGGGTCTGGATAGCCTGAGAATAGGGAGCGATAGCTGACATAAAATCGCCAGCATAGATTTGTGCCTCAATCCACCTTGCGCTCTCCACTTTATATTGAGCCCTAGCATTACGGATAGAGTGGATTATTTCTATTACAGCTTCCATAATTCGCTCTGCCTGTGGGTCAGTAGCCTCTTCATCAGCTTCAGGATAGGTAGCCACCATTATGGACTCAACTTTTTGCCAGCCTGATGGTAGACGATTTTTAAGGTTCTGCCACAGCTCTTCGGTAACGAAGGGCATATAAGGGTGCAATAGACGAAGTGAGGTCTCAAGAACATAAACCAGAACCGGGATAGGTGATAGTGCTTCTTCACCAACAGAGCGGAGACGAACCTTGGCTATTTCAATATACCAGTCACAATATTCACCCCACAGGAATTCATAGAGTTGCCTCTGGGCTTCTCCAAACTGGAAGTCTTCCATCAGGTCGGTTACACTAGATATGGTGCGACTGTGCCGAGATAGAATCCAGCGGTCTTCTACCGGGAGCAATTCCCACTGAATTTTCACATCAGCGCGGTTTGGTTCAATACTTCTGACTACAAATCGAGTGGCATTCCACAGCTTGTTAGCAAAGTTTCGTCCCGCCTCTAGTCTTGAGGTAGTTAGCTTGAGGTCGTTTCCCGGTGATGTGCCAGTGGATAGGGCAAAGCGCAGAGCATCGGTGCCATATTTCTCCAGTGTCTCAATCGGATTAAGCACATTGCCCTTAATCTTGCTCATCTTTTCTCCCTTCTCGTCCCGTATCAGACCATGAAGGTAAACGGTGCGGAAAGGAATATCACCAGTATCCTCCAATCCCATCATAATCATCCTGGCTACCCAGAAGAAGATAATATCATAGCCAGTTTCCATTACTGTGGTCGGGTAGAAGTAACGCAGCTCCTCAGTGTCATCAGGCCAGCCCAGGGTGGAGTGAGTCCACAGCGCTGAGCTAAACCAGGTATCAAGAACATCCGGGTCTTGCTCTATATTGGCTGAGCCACAGTAGTGACAAGACTCAGCCTCTTCAATTGTTACCGTTAGCTCACCGCAGTCGTGACAGTACCATACCGGGATTCTATGTCCCCACCATAGTTGACGACTGATGCACCAGTCACGAATATTCTCCATCCAGTTGAGATAAACTTTGGTAAAGCGCTCAGGGATAATGGTAATACGCCCATCTAACACAGCGTTAATAGCGGCTTGAGCCAGAGGTTGGGTATTGATAAACCACTGCTTGCTGGCTACTGGCTCAATAACAGTCTGGCAACGGTCACAGTGCCCTACTGAGTGGCTATAGGGTTCCACCTTTACCAGAAGTCCTGCCTTTTCCAGGTCGGCTAGTATCGCCTTACGGCAAGCAAATCGGTCAAGCCCAATATATGGTCCGGCATTCTCATTCATAGTAGTATCCGGGTTTAGTATGTTTACCAGCGGCAGTCCCTGCCGCTGAGCCACCTCAAAGTCCACCGGGTCATGAGCCGGGGTTACTTTGACTGCCCCGGTGCCAAAGTCAGGGTCAACAGCCTCATCAGCCACAATCGGTATTGCCCGGTTCACTGCGGGAAGGATAACCTTCTTACCGATAAGAGCCTTGAACCGCTTATCCATAGGGTTAACGGCTACAGCGGTATCACCAAGTATGGTCTCAGGTCGGGTGGTAGCTACGGTGATAAAATCATCATCTTCAGCTAGATGGTAGCGAACATAGTATAGATGTCCCTGTATATCCTTATGGTCTACCTCGAGGTCGGATAGAGCGGTAGCGCAGCGGGGGCACCAGTTGATAATCCGTTCCCCGCGGTAGATTAGCCCCTTATTATAAAGGCGGACAAAAGCCGTTCTCACCGCCCGGCTTGGTCCCTCATCCAGAGTGAAGTGCTCATTACTCCAGTCGCAGGAAGCACCCAGCCTCTGATGTTGCCGGGCAATAGTCTGACGGCATTTTACTGCCCACTGTTTCATCCTCTCTATAAACTTTTCTCTGCCTAGCTGATGTCGGTCTAGTCCTTCTTCAGCCAGTAATTGTTCTACCACCACCTGGGCAGCAATACCAGCGTGGTCAATACCAGGCAGCCATAGGGTAGGGTCGCCCTTCATCCGATGCCAGCGGGTTATAGTATCTTCCAGGGTAGCGGTTAAGGCATGTCCTACATGAAGCTCACCGGTAACATTTGGCGGCGGCATGATGATGACAAAAGGCTTCTTCTCCGGATCTATTTTAGGTTTGAAGTAACCCTTCTCCAACCAGAACTGATACCACTTAGCCTCAACCTTCCCCGGCTCATAAGCCTTGGGCATTTCATATTCAATGCTCGGTGATTCTGCCATGTTTATTCTACTATTTCCCAGGGCTTTTTCCCGGTCTGCTTCTCTCGCGAGGTGCAAGGCGTTGGTATCCTGAGAAACATGGCTGGCTTTCCACAGACGCAGTAGTACATAAATTTAACCAATGGCTTGAGCCACCCTGCCTTCCCTCTGGCAGCAACACAAATCGGGCACTTTGACTCACAGATGTCACCAATTCCTTCTACTTGACTGCTCATCGTTACCTCCTGCTGAGACTGGATTTAGTTCCTAAATTTCTTAATAACCTCTCCCTCTTATCTTGACTCCCTTCCCTTTCGTTTTTTCCTATATCTTACCAAGTGGCTATTGACAAATTCGATAAAATTTGTTATTCTTTACATAGAATCACGACGAAAAGCACCCTGTTAGGTTCTGTCCTTACAGGGGGTTTTTTTTAAAGCCTCTTTATAATTAACTTAACAACCTTATCCCGCCGTCACTCTGAGTATCTCCTTGTCATTCTTAACATCTCCTTGTCATTGCGAGCGCAGCGAAGCAATCTCATAGAGAATTCTAAAATTTATACAATCCACGAATTAAGGCTTCGTCCCCTCTTATCTCAACTCCTCTTCTCAGCTAAATAGCTCCACCACCTTATCCAGTATCCTATCAGCTACCTCCCGTTTGGTTAAGAGGGGTAGGCTGTCTATCTTTCCATCTCGGTCAATCAAGGTTACTTTGTTGGTATCGGTACCGAAGCCGCTTTCTTTATCGGTAATATCGTTAGCTACGATGAGGTCAAGCTGCTTCTTTTGCAGCTTCTGTTTAGCATTGGCTACTATATCTTCACTTTCAGCAGCAAAGCCAACCTTAAGGAAATCGCCCTTTACCCCCACCAGAATATCCGGGGTTCTGACCAGCTTCAATGTCAGGTTGGGGGTTTCTTTCTTAATCTTAGCCTTGGCTATTTCTTTCGACCGGTAGTCGGCGATAGCCGCCGCCATAATCAGGGCATCGGCTTGCGCCACGGCCTTAGTTACTGCCTTCTTCATCTGGGCAGACGTTTCAATATATGTAACCTCTATGCCTACTGGCTCCGGTAGGAAGGTGGGAGCAGTGATTAGCTTAACCTCAGCCCCTCTGTCTCTGGCTGCCTCAGCCATCGCATAACCCATTTTACCTGAGGAGCGATTCCCAATGTGGCGAACAGGGTCAATAGACTCCTGGGTACCACCGGCAGTAACCACCAGGCGTTTACCTGCCAAGTCGCCCCTTGTACCCAATACCTGCTTGATAGTGCCCATTATTTTATTAACATCAGCCAGCCGCCCCAAACCTATTTTACCTGAGGCTAAGCGACCATAGTCAGGGTCAACAATGATAAAACCTCTGGCTATAAGTTTAGCCAGGTTATCCTGAGTAATAGGATTCTCAAACATATTAACATTCATTGCCGGTGCCAGAATAATTGGGGCTTTAGTCGCCAGTACAACACAGGTAAGTATATCATCAGATATGCCAGCTGCCGCCTTGGCGATAAGGGAGGCTGTAGCCGGAGCAATAATCACCACATCAGCCGTCTCAGCCAGAGCCACGTGCTCGATATCATACTCAGAAGCTAATTCAAACATATCGGTTACTACCGATCGGCCAGTAATATTACGAAAGGTTAACGGAGCTATGAACTTGGTAGCCGCTTCGGTCATGATTACCTCAACTTTAGCCCCAGCTTGGGTTAACTTACTGGCGATGTCGGCTGCCTTATAGGCAGCTATACTTCCGGTTATGCCCAATACTACAGTTTTATTGGTTAGCATTATTTTCTCCTAATCAGGCTCAGCCTTATTCATCAAGTAAACAAGTCTTAATCCAATTAGTGTCAGATTGGGATTGACCACATCAATTATTGCCGTTTCCCCAGCTATCAGTTCAGCGAAGCCGCCGGTAGCCACCACCTTAGTCTTTTCTCCCAATTCCTGCTGGATGCGAGCCACCATGCCCTCAATAAGTCCTACATAGCCAAATATAATCCCTGATTGCATGGCGGCAATGGTATTTGTGCCAATAGCGCGTTTGGGATGGGTTAATTCCACCCGGGGTAACATTGCCGCCTGCATAAACAGAGCCTCAGCAGCGGCGGCTATACCGGGGGCAATAGCCCCTCCCAAGTAATCACCTTCCATGGATACAGTATCAAAGGTGGTAGCTGTTCCCATATCAGTAATGATTATCGGACCTCCATAGAGATGATGAGCCGCGGCTGCGTTTACAATGCGGTCGGCACCAACCTCTCTCGGGTTATCCATTCGGATGCGCACCCCGGTCTTAACCCCAGCCTCCACCACCAGCGGCAAGATATGAAAATATCGTTGAAATAGCTCCTCAAAGGTGGCTACCAACGGTGGGACAACACTACACAGTACTGCCTCTTTAATGTCAGATGTGCCCAGACCTTGATGATGCAGTAGATTAAGCAGTAATATAGCATACTCATCAGCCATTCGGTGAATACCGGTAGCCATATGCCAGGTAGCACGAAGCTCCTCACCCTCAAATACCCCTAAGGTGGTATCGGTATTCCCAATATCAATGGCTAATAGCATGGCACCCCTACTTACATTCTACCTTAAAGTAGTTTATATTGTTTAGTAGCCGTTTTTTACGCATTAACGCCTTCCCCCTTTCGTGAAATCCAAACATTTAAGCACTAAATCCTAAATAAATTTAAAATTTAAAATCGTTTAGTTTCTCTGTATTTTGGCCCTTCTTTAAAGGATATTGTTTAGAGTTTAGAAATTAGGATTTAGTATTTTATTAAAGAGTGGCTTCGCCTCTCTTTTACTCTCCTTAATATTTGCTTCCTAATTTAGGTTTTCTTTAGCTGCTTGATGACTAGAGGCAGCTCTGGTAAAAGGTCAGTAGCAATCATACCGGCATCGCCTAGCCTGGTCTTAACCATCTCACCAGCTTCGCCATGGAGATATACACCGAGGGCAGCAGCATCAGAAAGCGATAAACCTTGTGCCACCAATCCAGCTATAGCTCCGGTAAGGACATCACCGGTTCCGGCTGATGCCAACCCTGGATTAGCTACAGGGCTAATTCTAACTTGCCCATCCGGGGTAGCAATAACGGTATAAGCTCCCTTCAGGACAATTGTTTTGTTCCAATCTATGGCTACCCTTTTAGCAATGCCCAGCCTGTCTGACTGAACTTCATCCACTGATACCCCGACCAGTCTTGCCATTTCACCAGGGTGCGGGGTGAGTATAGCATCGTCGGTTAGCTGTTGCCACCAGTTCGGTATTTTAGCTAGAGTGTTGAGAGCGTCAGCATCAATGACCAGGGATGGCAGTGCTGACTTCGACCTAAATAGTGTAGCCCTGATGAATCTTATGGCTGATTGGCTTTGTCCTAATCCACAGCCTAGAAGCAGGACATTATAGTAGTTAAATTGTTGGTGTATGAGCCTGGTTGCTTTGGAGGCGATGATGCCTGGATGGGACTCGGGTAAAGGGAGGTAAGTTACCTCAGTTAGTTTAGAAGCCAGAACAGGCTGTAAGCTGGTAGCTGTCGCCAGGGTCACCAATCCTGCCCCTACTCGTATGGCACCACTACAAGCCAGGTAGGCAGCACCAATATAATTGATTGAGCCGGCGGCAACCAGAACTCTACCAAAGCTTCCTTTATTAGCTTCAAGCGGACGCCGGGGAAGAACGGCTCCAGCCCACTCCTCAGTGATAAGCTCTGTAGTTACTTGCTCAGCCAGATGTGGAGGTATACCAATATCGGCTATTGCCACTCTACCAACTCTTCCTGCTCCTGGGAAGTTGAATAAGCCTAGCTTGGGAAAACCAAGGGTAATAGTATTATCGGCATAAAGGCAGGCACTATCCACAGCACCGTTATCAGCGTTGAGCCCTGAGGGTAAATCCAGAGCAATGATGTGAAGACCTGTCTGTTGCTTCTTGGCTTTGCTCACCCTGTCTAACGCTTGCACAAAGTTGCCGCTGAGCGGGCGGCTCTTACCGGTACCAAATAGAGCATCAATAACAGCGCTAGCTGATGACAGCAACTCATCAAGCTTGCCCATGTTTTCATCTTGGGTGGCTTCAACACTGGTTATCTTGCGTTCTTGGACCAGCTTAAGATTTGGGTCATCCGGCGGTCTCTGGCTGAGTAGATAAAGGCTGACTTTAGCTCCCCAGTCATGAAGGTAACGAGCAGCCACTAATCCATCCCCACCATTGTTACCGGGTCCCAGTAGGATTAAGATGTGTTGCTGGTCAATAGCGCCTAAGATTTGTCTCACCTCTTCGGCTACAACTTTTCCGGCGTTTTCCATAAGCACGCTAGTAGGCAAGCCAACCTCAGTGCACTGTCTATCAATTTGCCTCATCTGTTCTGCAGTTACAATTTTCATTGTCATTTGAAGTGTAACAACAACCTGGGCTATGGTCAACCTTTCATAAATTTCTTTAGCTTCTTGGTCATTGCCTGCCAGTGGGTTCCTCTCCAGTAAATTCGGTGGCAGGCAGGACACTCCATATACTGGCTCTGTGTCTGGAAAACATAAGCTGGCACCAGGTCCTGCACCTGTTGTTTGCTCCTCTCCACCAGAGGTTGGTTGCATTCCAGACAAAGAGTAAACGGTTTAAATTGGCAATCCAGGTTTAAACTGTCAATTACCTGTTGCATCTGGAGTTCAGGTTCGTCACTCTGGATTAGAATAACTTTGAGTCGCCCGCTGGTTACCACCCGTCTTTCCACAATCTGGGTGTCTCTGGTTAGTATCACTCTATCTTCGGCTAGAGCAATAGCTATCATACCAGAGTCATCACTGCCACTAAAGAACAGAGTATCATACCCCATTATTCTCAGCCACTTGACTAACTTTCCTACGTTGTTGTCAACTATAAATTTTAAATTATTTATGAACCTCACCCCCTTAAAGCGCCCAGAATATTCTTCGATTTTCCGGAGAACCCACTTTACAGGTGAAGCTGCATCCCCTCATAGCCCAGAGTAATTGGACTATTTAAGTCATTGGCTACTGCTGCTATTTCAGCCGCTATTTCCTCCTCTAGATTAGGACTCATATGAACTACTATTACCTGCGGCAGGTAACCTTTAACCTCTTGGAAACTAATTAGCTCCTGCTTCAAGAGACTCGGGGTGAGGTGTCCCGACCTTCTAGCTAATTCTTCATAGCTATCTGGCACGGTAACCTCAATAACGAGTAGCTTGGGCGATACATAACTCCAGCACTCAGCCAAGCCTGGTCCCGTATCCCCTGTGTAGAATACCGCTTTGCCATCGGAGGAAGTAACCTGGTAGCCAACAGTAGGGTCGGCATGATGTACCGGAACAGCCAGGATGCTATAGCCTTCAATCTGCATGACCTTGCATGCTTCTATTACGGTGAACCTAATTGTCGGATTCTGCGGAGGCTGTTCCAAGAATTTAGGATAAAGTTTACCATCTAGCAGATGAGTGGAGAGAGCATCATACACAGGATGGATAGAATAGATATTAATAATAGCATTCCGGAGGGTAAAGGTAAGGGCCAAAGTTGGGACATCTCTAACATGGTCATAGTGTTGGTGAGTAAGCAGGATTGCTTTAAGTTTTTGTTGAGCTGCGAAGGATAGGCTGGAGGTGAGGCAACCGGCATCTATCGCTAGGACATCATCAATTAGTAGGCTGATAAGCCTAGAATTTTGCGATTCACAATTATGTGCCCCCAAGACCTGAATATCCATTGTTCTTTAGCCAACGTCCTTCCAGAGATTTTTATCTATTCCTAATCTGAGACGAGGAAAGGATTAAATTTTGTCTCGTAGTCATAGGTATCAATTGCCTCTTTTCTCTTCAAGAAGTTTACTATTGTATAAGTAAACGGGGTAGCAATGGCTTCAATGCCAGTCTTTGCCAGCCAGTGATATAAAATCATTATAGGCACAAAGAAAGGGGTACCAAAATAGGCTACAGTAACAAATATCAGTGTGTCCAACCCTTGCCCCACTATAGTAGAGCCAATGGTACGGCTCCACAGCCAGCGCCCTTTAGTCGCAATCTTCATCTTAGCCAGGACAAAGGAGTTGGCGAACTCACCAGCTAGGTAACCACAGAAGGAGGCGATGAGTAATCTCGGCGCATAGCCCAAGATCCTTACATAAGCCTCCTGCCCGTCCCAGAAGGGATCCGGAGGAAGAATTTGCCCCACCCAGGCGAAGATGACAAAGATGAGGTTACAAAAGAAGCCTAGCCAGATTACCCTTCTCGCCTGGCGATAACCATAGACTTCAGTGAGGATGTCACCGAAAATATAACTCAAGGGGAAAATGGCGACAGCGGCTGGGAGGATAAAGAGGCCAAGATTAATAACCTTAACACCAATAATATTAGCAGTAATCAGGCAGGTAACAAAGATAGCAGCAATAATCACAAATCGGTGTGAAACCATTGGTTAGATCCAGTGCTGGCGACGGAAGAAGTAGAGCATGCCGCTAATAATTGCCAAACAG
>DUFC01000005.1 GCA_011191875.1 Dehalococcoidia bacterium
CGGTATCCTCCCAGTCGTCGGGGAAACCAATCCTGGAGGCATACGCACTGCCAAAACTATTGCCAGTCTCACAGTTCCACAGCAGCTCGGCAAAGTCGTGCCACTCGCAGACACCGCCGTCGGTGTAGACAACCCAAGTTTCGCTTCCATCGCTGATGACAACATATGTCTCGTCGCTGTCATCAAAGTCGGGGGCGCAGCCTACGGACAGGACATCGTATCCAGAATACTCACAACCCAGGTCCATGTCTGTCCACTCAGCCCCGTACGCCTCTTCATCCAGGTAGTAAACGCTGCCAGAAGACAGTACGCCTGATACCGCCATGGTGCCGATGAAGACCATGGGATCCTCATTTTGATAGCCAACATCAATGCTGGTGATAGGCCTACCAATAACTGGGATTCCACAGTCACCCTGTAGAGCTACCTCAAGGGAGTCCCCGCCTAGACAGTCCCAATCGTCACCGCCATCATCCGTCTTGTATACATAGTTACCGTCGGTTACATACAGGGTATCCTCCTCAATGCTGGAGCAGACCATGTCAACTATGGCTCCCTCACCAACGAGGTCATCGGCGTAGTCGGTCTCCTCCCAGGTGCGTCCACCATCGGTGGACTTGAACAGCATCGGCGCCTCTAGACAGTAGGTCTCGCCATTTATGGTGAGGTCGTCAACATAGGCACTCTGCTGTCCAGTTACAGCGAAGAAGCCCAATCCAATGCCGACATCAACGACATTGTAGGTGGGGTATGCTGTCTCGGTCCAATAGGATAAGGGTCCCCAAAATGCAGGTACGCCTCCTCCTATCCCTGGATCAGTAATAAAACCATCGTGCCATAGGGCCTCGCCGTAGATGCCTGACGCCTGGGTGTTGTCCCATTCTGTCCAATCCACTTGGGTGCTTTCAGCCCAAGGCTGGCCGACAATCGAGCGGTCGGTGACACCATCGGATATGTTGATAACAGGGTAAGGTGAGAGGTATCCATTTGTAACCGTCTCCCCTGACCTAACATATATAGGCCATGTTCCCCCTATATCGTTCGTAGTAGCAACAGCGTCACTGGCTATCTTATAGTAGAATGACGGAGCTGTAAAGCCGCTGAACGCTGCACTTACAGCAACCTTCACCTTGGCATAGTCGGAGCCCGTTGGAGCAGTCAGCTTAGCCGAGTAACTCCCGCTGTATGCTTCGTCCATTGACCATTCTGCGGTGCCATCGCCAACTTGAGTCAGTGTGCCCACGACATCCACCATACTTGCATAAGCATACAGGTCACCATTGATAGCCTCAGCTATGGGACCTACAGAAGCTATATCCGGGTCCCAGAACCAGTCGCCGTCTTCGCCCATCTTGGGAAAGTCAGCCTTATCCCACTCATTGATGACCGGATCGGCCGCCGCCACTGGAGTCGGAGCTGCAATCAACATCAGGCTGACCACCATGACAAAGGTTAGGCCTATACCCCATATCTTAGTTATTTTCTTTTTCATCGACCTTTACTTTTCCTCCTTATCCGAATGTCTCCATAAAAACACGGAAGACCTCCTGTCTTCTTTTACATGGAGACAAAGCTAATTCTCCGGACTTCTATGCGTTTTCACTAACGCTCCCCCTTCCGGGCTCTCGCCATAGCCTCACCTCCTTTGCTGCCTACTATACCAGCATACCTCTGAAGAGGTACAACTCCATAACATATTACATAACATCTTTAATTGTCAAGTCAGTGTCAATACCCCTGTCCCTCCCCTCCGGGATTGCTTCGTCGTCGTTTATCCTTCACCAAAGGGTGAAGGATAAACTGAGGGACTCCTCGCAATGACAAGAGGGTAGTAGTGGAGGGGCGTATGCCCCTCTTTTATAATAAATACCCCCTCTCCTTGATAAGGAGAGGGGGTTAAGGGGTGAGGTTAACTATAATTCTTAATAGTAGGTGGTTCTCCTGCCCAGCCAGAAGCCGAGAATACCGGTTGCCACAATACCAAGTCCGAACCATAGATATATAATCCAATCGGGCCAGGTAAAGCCAGTATAGAAGGTCCTGATGCTGGTCCACTCTGTCTCGTTGGAAGCAGCATCTATAGCTTTTACCCTCCAGTAGTAGGGGGCTTCCTTGGTGCTCGGAGTTAGCAGTTCCTTTTCCTCTTTAATGGTGACGGTGTGTTCTGAAGTGGTTAAGCCTTCTACATCCAACACTATAGTAGTGAAATCAATATCGGAAGCAACCTCCAGGTTGTAGGTTATAGGCGGGCTATCGTCAGTAACCTCAATGGCGGGGTCATCGGCATCCCCGCACCAGTCAAATTTCCATCCCCTGAGCTTATTATCCATAAGTGGTAGTTGTGGATATACAGTTGATGGTGGTGCTGACTCCATAGTAAAGGTGAGGTCTTTGGTATTGGTGCCATCACTTACGTTTACGGTGTGGGCTCCGTGTATGCTAACTGGGGCGTTGAAGGTAGCCTCAAAAGCTCCATCAGTGCCAATGGAAGCTGTAGTTTCTTCAGTGCCATCATACTTAATAGTAGCCGTTCCGCCGGGTAAGAAGCCGGTACCACTAACCGTAATCTCGGTGCCAACGTGACCCGTTTGTGGGATTAATGTCGCATTGCAAATTATGGTGAACACATCTGTGTCTTTGTTATTAGAAGTATCCTCTGCCTCGACATCATAGATGCCACCGGCTATTGCTGGTACATCAAAGGTGACTTCAAAGCTGCCATCGCTATCAGTCTCAGGTGATGCTGGGCTAGTGGTAACATCGGTGTTATCAAGGGAGATGTCAACATCCTTCTTATTGCCAAAGCCGGTACCGTTAATCGTTACCTCATCACCAATTTCTCCTGATGTAGGGCTTATGGTTATTTTCGGCTCTACGGTGAAATCAGCCTCAGCCTCATCACCGTGAACTTTAGCGGTTATAGTATGGTCACCGGCAGTGCTCTCGGGGATGATAACGGTGAGCTCAAATTCACCCTTACTATCGGTCTCATCATCACCACTGGCTATATCAATATCAACACCATCGTATTCTATGTCAATGTCTTCTCTGTCATCAAAACCTACGCCATCAATATCAACCTCGGTGCCTACCGGACCCTCGGTGGGGCTGATGGTAATGCCGGTGACGGTAAAGGTATCTTTAGTCAGTATCTTGCCCTCGTCTGTTTCGGTGGTATAGACGAAGTAGTCGCCACCGTGCACATCTTCGTCATCACTACCGTCAGTGAGTTCAGAAGGCACATCGAAAGAGGTATCTATATCACCCTCATCAGTGTCACCCGAATCACCGGCATAGGTTGTTGCTACCTCCTCCCAAACATCAAGGTCATCATCAATGTAATCATCCTTGTTGGCTTCTTCACTGGAGAAGTAGATATAGACTTTATCCCCGGGGTCATAGCCAGAGCCGGTAATATCAATGTCATCACCGATTTCACCCGAAGTTGGCTTGAGAGTGGCTGATGCCGCCAGGACGGGTGTAACCGGTATGGCTATTACCAGCAGGGAAAGAATGACGATTAAAGCTAGAGTGCGAAATATTTTATTGTATTTCATGATGACTACCTCTCTTAATTTTATACTTTGGTGAGGAATATTTTTATTCATAGGGGTTTATCCCCTATTATACTCCTTCTATATAAGCTTTTTTCTAGCGCCACGTTTAGGGGTATAGGTTCCGGCAAAGTTATCCAAGACATCCTTGCCAATTAGCCAGGTATTATGAATCTTTGTCGCCGGTAAGTCCCCCTGCCGACATAGCCGCTTCACCGTCTCGGGATGAATCCTGAGCTGGTGACCGGCTTCTATCACATTAACATAATTATCCAGAGATACCATAGCATTAGAAAGTATTACTTTGTTAAAGCAATAATAACATTAATGGCTCATTTTGTCAACCCCCTGTTCTCGTCCATATAATTAGTGACCCATGACTTCCCTTTTTATCATTGTGAAGCACCCACCCTCTCGTCATTGCGAGGAGTCCTTCAGCTCATCCTTCACCCTTTGGTGAAGGATAAAGGACGACGAAGCAATCTCGGAGGAGGGGGGATGGTTAGAGAGGGGGCTTAGCCCCTCTCTAATAAAATACTAAGTCCTAAATACTAAATCCTAATTAAATTCTAATATTTAAATTTCAAATTCAAAATAGTTTAGCTCATTTGGATTTTAGTTATTTAGATTTGTTTAGAGCTTAGAAATTGGTACTTAGGATTTCACGAAAGGAGGAATACCCCACCACCGGGATTGCCACGTCCTTCTAAGGAAGGACTCGCAATGACATTTCTTTTCGCGTGGGATTACTGTTCTCGTCCATATAATTAGTGGCCCACTAATAGCTATCGCAATCTTATCAAAGAGGCTATATAATAGAAAAACGGAAGTAAAACAATATTATGGATTGGGATGAAGTTAAAAAAGCCAGACGACGACTTTCCCGAGAGCAGGGAACTGTCATCAAAGATTGGGGAGGTAGAATCCCTATCGCCCTCATCTACCCAAACTCCTACTATGTCGGCATGTCCAACCTCGGGCTTCACACCATCTATAGCCTGCTAAATAGCTATAGTGAGGTCGTTTGTGAAAGAGCCTTCTGGGAAAAAGAAGACAGGGATAAAAAACTAGCCATCTTATCTCTGGAATCCCAACGACCTCTCTCAGATTTCGCTGTGCTTGCCTTTTCTATCACCTATGAGCTTGATTACTTTAATGTGGCGCAAATTCTTAAAGCCAGTGGCATACCCCTATATGCCGCTGACCGTGATGAGAGGCATCCGGTAGTTATAGCCGGTGGTCCCTGCATCATAGCTAATCCCCTGCCCCTGTCCCCCTTCTTTGACTGCTTGTGCATTGGTGAGGCAGAGCCAATACTCCCGGCTATGCTGCCTGTACTATCTGAGGGTATCGCTGGCAAACGGAGTGACATTCTTGAGGCACTAGCCTCACTACCCGGTATTTATGTGCCTTTGGTACACTCGGAAACTCCGGTAGTCCGCCAGTGGGCAAACAACCTCGATGACTTTCCTACTACCTCTAGTATACTCACTCCGGATACTGAGCTGGGTGGTCTATATCTCATTGAGATAGAGCGGGGCTGCAACTGGGGTTGCCGCTTTTGCCTTGTCAATAAATTCTTTCAACCTGTGCGCTTTCGCTCCATGGACAAGCTAATAGAACAGGCTAGTCTGGGGCTCAGATTCAGAAAGCGCATAGGGTTAGTAGGACCTGTTGTCTCCGACCATCCCCAGCTTGAGGAGCTATTGATTAAGCTGCGTCAGATGGGGGCAGGACTTTCCATCAGCTCTCTACGAGTGAGACCCCTTTCCCGCATAGTATTGAGAGAGATGGCTAACGGAGGAGCCCAAACTATTGCCCTCGCCCCGGAGGCCGGCTCTGAGCGCCTGCGCCAAGTCATAAAAAAGGACATCTCCGAGGATGATATTTTGGAGGCAATGGAGAAGGTGGCTGAGCAAGGAATAAAACAGCTCAAGCTCTACTTCATGATTGGCTTACCCACCGAGACCGATGAGGATATAGAGGGAATTATAAAGCTGACCCTTAGCTGTAAAGAGACCCTTGATAAACAGCCGACCGGCTGCCGCATTACCCTTAATGTTGCTCCCTTTGTCCCCAAGGCGGGTACGCCCTTTCAGTGGTTACCTGTGGCGCCTCTCCCGACCCTGAATCGCCGTTTGTCTCTGCTCAAAAACAGCTTACCGCCGAAAGGAATTAAGGTTAAGAGTGAAAGCCCAGCCTGGAGCCAGGTCCAGGGGGTTTTAGCCCGGGGAGATGTTAAATTAAGCGAGGTGCTGGCTAATATGGAAGAGGTATCGCTATCTGGCTGGCGTAAAGCGGTAGAAAAATGCCATCTGGATATTGATTTCTATGCTCACCAGAGATGGGATACCGCTGAAAGACTTCCCTGGGCAATACTGGATTCAGGTACTGCACCGGAGAAACTCAAACTTGAACTAACTAGAGCTTTACATTAAAAGACCGTGGCCATTCTCAGTTCTAATAGCGGGTGTGTAGCTTTATTATCATGCCATTCGAATTATTGCAGTCTTTGTATCAGTTGTATATACTTGATTGAGTAAGGCCAGGGAGCGGATGAGTCCCGGTGGGCTTCGCGGACTTCAAATCCGTTGGGGGGCATGAGAAGTGTCTTCGGTGGGTTCGACTCCCATGCGCTCCCGCCAGTCTTTACTTACCATTTACTTATCACTTTTCTTGACTCCCGTAAGGATGGTCTATTCCCCAGAACGATAGAGTTCTACCGCACATACTTAACCCTGGCAAAGGACATCATAACTCTTATCCAAATATGATGATAAGGTTGGGGGGTATTACCATACCCTTCACTGCGATATACGAGCTAATAGTTGATTAGCTTCTCTCACAGGGATTCTCCGGAGGGCTAAATCTGGGGCATTATCCTTCCACCAGTTCTGGTATCACTGATAATATAAACCGGCAACACTAGATTGAGAAGCAATGTAGTGCTGAAATGAAAGGTCAGAGAGATTTGAGGAGAGTTTGAAGCTGTATTATCCTTTACTTTATTGAAAAGATGACTTCACATTCTTTATCTCCCGCGGCTACAGATTTTGCTATCTCTGTCTCCACTTCTTTCCCTAGAAGTGTGCTCAACATCTTCCTTTCCATATTCATCGTAGCATCACACAGCTCCTTACTCGTTCCCTCTAGACCAAGTATGCACCTTGGATTTTTAAAGTGAATCCTGTCGTCTGATATTTCTATTACCTCCATCCCCATCTCCATCGTCGCATCCTGCATTTTAAACAACTCACCAACACCCTTCATGTCTTTAACTGGCATCATTTTCCATATAATCTCTGCCTGTCTCGCACCTCCCTTGCTGGCAATTTCAGCTATTATCGGTAGAGCTTCCTTCCCATCTTTCACATAAAAAGCCTTGCTCAAATCACCAATCATCAAATACGAATTCCTCATCATAGGTCTAAACCCTTTGGCTGCAGCTTTCATAAAGGTCTTTTGTATTATGTTCATTACACCCTCCTTTTAATAGTGGCATTATACTGGTAAGATGCAGACTAGCGGCTTTTGTCACCGCCTGTATTGCGGAAACTGGTTCTAACTTAGAATAGGCACCACCTCCTTGCAGGTCGGTCTACAAATTAAAAGGGCACCAGCCACCGCCGTCACTTAACGGTTCCAGCGCCCTTTATTTCATTTCCTTAACCTTCCGAAATTACGCTACAGTATGTAATTCGCCTATGGTTATATTGTTCCTCTGCGGACAATACTAATACCGTTTTCCCTGATTTGTCAATAGCCCCAAATAGGGATGAAGTGAACCTGTCTATGTACGGAATGTAGTTGGGAGTTTGGGGAAGGGAGTGTGGTGAGAAAGAAATAGTGACTAGGCTCACTGGTTCAGCCATAGGCTATAGGCTGACCACATCACAACTGAGCATGGACTGAATACACTGGACCATCGTTGTAGCTTTACCAATAACTAACTTGTCCATCAAGTCAAAGTATTCAAGGCAAGTCGTGCAGGCTAGAATCTCCACGCCTTGTTTTTCAAGTCGTTTCAGATGGTCTAGAACTTGGGAGCTTTCACACACCAATCGGACTCCTGTGTTTGAGAATACCAAGCTACTCGGTTTGCCTTCACTTTCCCCTAACAATCGCAGGAAATTTACCATAAGTATAGAACCCAGACGGCTGTCTCCTCTACCGAGCTCTTCGGATTGAATTAGAAATACTTTGGATTTCATATATAGCCTCCCACCTATACTTCAATTATTTTCTTGAAAGCCTATTTCACATATTGGAACTTGAGTTTAATCCGCTTGTGAGGATTTGTCAATTGAGTTCTGTGTGTAGCCAGCATAATCTGTCCACTAAACCGATGCTCTTTTTAGCTTTAACATAGTGCTTACCAGCAAGGGACTAGGAATCCGTTGCTCAAAGCTAAATTGGTAAGTGCCTGGCTTCTTGGTTTCTATTACGCCTTTCCTATAGCCCGCATTCCGTGCAAGGTGCGGTTACAACTTTGGAGATGTTTGTGACTAAGCGCCAGGTCAGATAATACACTCAAAATGATACTCTTTGACGGGTCTCGCTAGAAGGAGAGGAGAAAGCAGCATTGTAACTGGAGGCATTTCTATCGAACTAAGATACAGTGTATCATACGAAGTTGCACTATCGAGCCACTGAATTTACCCTGCACCGTTACTGTTTGTCCTTTGGTCAACTGATTCAGCTCATCCTCATGTTCCTTATCAAACATGCACCGAACGCTCTGTAATAAGTCTCCTTCTTCACTTATAGTAATATAGTTAATGTCAAGAGTATCCTTAACTTCTATCCTTTCCACTAATCCCGTTACCTTGAGAATCTTATTCCCGAATCTTTCGCCTGCTGTCTCCTCATCGGTTTCATAGGCTGAAGCCAATTCTTTAACAGTTACCTCTATTGCGGCCGGTAGTGGCTCAGGTGCCAACTGTTTCAATTGGTGCCGTATCTCCTCTTCTTTGGTTTGGCTCCCCCCTTGCTTCCCCAGCTCAATTTTTTCTAATGAGTCCACCTTCTTGTTATACTCCATAACTCTTTCGTTCACCCACTTGACTAGTTGGGTTGCATATTTATCGTAGTTTTGAATGTTGTCACCATATACGAACACTAAACGCAATCTATCTCTTACCACCTCTATTTTCCTCTGCATAGCGTTAAGTGCATTGTTCCATTTTGCTAAATAGCTTCGCCATATGTTATCAGGTTCATCTGAAAGTTCGATGTAGAATGCATAAGCTTCTGGGAATGTTTCATCCTTTTCCAGTGTATCAGCGTCAACGCCAATAATTTCAACAGGTTGTGACTTATTAAGCATTTTTAAAACTCCAAAAACTTGTATAATAACTGCCGGCAATCACATACTACTGTCAGAGGTCACAGTCCCGGGTGGTTACAGTCCCTATGCCATTTGTCTATATCGTCCATTTTCCCCAACCCACCCCAATAATATTGTTTCCAAGGTTATTTCATGTGTTGAAACTTGAGTCTAATTCTTGTTTATAGGTTTGTCAATACTCATAATAGGGATACCTTTTTATCTGCACAGAAAGGAGCTGCAATATTGGAAGGGGGTAATTTCTGAGAACGGAATCAGCTACTGACTAATTACCGATAACATCCCCCCAGCCGTAACTTTAGAAATTGAGTAAGAATTTCTCTGGGAATTCACATAATCCAATAGAACCGCCTTAAGTGACCAACTCGTTTCCTGATTGAGGATGTTATTATCTGCTTGGGCGAGGTGAAGGTCTAATGTTTTTGCGGTAACGAGATGGTTTTCAAATCCATCACACAGAGGGGGGATAGACTTCATAAGGCTGCAATCAGGCTTTCCATCTCTTCTGTCTTCACGACAGACTCGCTATTGTAATTGTATTCAGAATACAAACAAGGCTGAGTATGCTCACTGCGATGATGAGACAGCTAAACTGCCCTCTATGCAGCATAATGGCAGCAATACCAGACGAAATGCCAAGCTTAAAGGAAATGGAAGGTATAAGGCCGAGTGCAAGTACAGGACTTATAAAGAAGTTAAGCTCGAGAGCACCGAGCTGTAAACCCTGCCATGTTAGGAGTATATCGACTACATTTAGCACGATAAAGGTGAGGGCTAACCCAATGGCTACTTTGACTTTTGTCTCTGGTACTATCATATTATCTCCACGGTTTAGCCTAAAGTACTGGGCATTTATTTATGATAGTTTATATTTACCCACATAGGGGATGTCAAGATGATTTCTCCTATACTTAACTCACCAAACTCACCAATTTAAGATTATTCAGTAAAAATAGCTAGTACAGACGTACTGTGGCATAGCCATCTGATGAATTCTGGAATTCTCGCTTTCGTTTCAGCGAGCATTGACAAAACCAGCCCCGGGTGTAATGAGTATAGGTAAAACTGCTTTCAAACTATCTAGTACAGGACTCGCTCGTCACCAACACGGCGGGTTATCTTCTTACCATCCAGATGCTCAAGGAGAGCCTGGGCATACTTTCGGCTGGTATTAAACATGTCCCGTACTTCAGCCAGAGTTATTTTGCCCTGTGCCTTAATGTGTGCCATGACCCGGTCTACCATCTCATTGTAGACTGAAGTGGTAAACACCACACTGCCGTTCATCTTTACCACCTCACCCTGCTCAACGAGCCAATTAAGCAAATCAGGCTCAGGTATCAGGTCACTGGGTGGAGTATAGGGATTTTGAGCTAACGAGCCCAGAAAGGCATCTATCTTGGCTTGTTGCGCCTGAGTAAGCTGAACCTTGTGAGTAGGAAGGCGAACAGCCAAGCCTTCTTCCGCCACAACACCCTCGTCAATTAGCCTCTGTAAAATAGCCGGGGCACGCGGACCTGACTTCAGTTTGTGACTCAGTTCCACTTTGGGTATGCCACTGCGGGTGGGGAACCTCTGATAATAGTCTTGAATTATGCTGACTACTTTCTGGGCTAGACGTTCCCAGCCAGAGCTGGTCAGGAGAAGGCAGGCTTCTCCTTGACCTATCCTTATCACCTTTTTCTGCTGGATAAGGGCTTCTATGACCGGCTGAAGTTCACTGGCAGATAGGTTACTTTGAGCTAAGAGAGCGGATAGTTCCAAAGGTTGCTTTGTCGCCAGCAATGCCACAACCACCTCTTCGGTAGTGCCCTCCTCCTTGACCCTGAGGCTTTCAATTATGGTCGGGCGAAAGCGGCGAAGCCGCTTGGTGTGGGTATCAATCACTTTACCACCCCCCAGAGTATCCATTGAAGAACGGATGATGAAATGGTCGCCATTGACTACGGCTACTGGCTTGCTCAGTAGCAACTGGACCCAGGTAACATCTCCCGGTTTAAGTTGCTCTGCCTCCAACAGGCGCACTTTAGCCATTGTCTCGGCTGCTCCGGTGTGAAAGCTAACGGTAGCATTATGGCGCAGGGGATGAGGGTGATAGTGGAGCAGGCGAAGCCTCGCCGACAGCATTGTTGTAGGGGCTAGCCAACCAGGCGTGGTGAGCACATCACCACGCTGCAACTGAGAGGTGGTAACCCCAACTAAGTTTGCCGCAACCCTGTTCCCTGGATTGGCAGTATCAATGCGGGCTTTATGTGTCTGCAACCCCCGCAGACGTAACTTTAAGTCAGCAGGGACAATTGCCACCTCTTGTCCTACTGTGAGCGAACCGTCGGTTAATGTTCCGGTGACCACTGTACCAGAGCCAGCAATGGTGAAAACCCGGTCTATCGGCAGCCTAGGTCGACCTGTGTCTTTTCTCGGCAGGGTAACATCCAGAAGTTTGTCAATAGCTGAAACCAGTTCAGTCAAGCCCTCCCCGGTTACTGCTGAGACGGCAATGATGGGAGCCTGAGACAAGGTAGTGGAGTTAAGCAGCTCCTCTATTTCTAGCTTGACCAAGTTCAGCCACTCATCATCTACAAGGTCTTTTTTAGTGATAGCCACGATTCCTTTTGTTATCTCAAGCAAGTCTAGAATTGCCAGGTGTTCCTTGGTCTGAGGTCTCACCCCTTCGTTGGCAGCGATAACTAGTAAGGCTAAGTCGATACCACCCACCCCAGCCAGCATGTTTTTAACGAAGCGCTCATGCCCAGGCACATCAACAATTCCGACCTCTCGCCCACTAGGTAGCTTTAGCCAAGCGAAACCGAGGTCAATAGTCATGCCCCGCTCTTTCTCCTCACGTAGTCGGTCGGGGTCTATCCCGGTCAAGGCATGCACTAGAACTGACTTGCCATGGTCTATATGCCCGGCGGTGCCTAATACAAACATCGCATCCACCTTTTTTGGTCTATCACTGGGTTTGCTCTGAACTAGCAGCCAAATCCCGAAGCGCTTGAAGGATAACCTCATCCTCTTCGGGAAGCACCGAGCGGGGGTCAAGAAGTAAAACATTGTCACTAATCCGACCGATGACTGGTGGCTCCCCGTTCCGCAGCCTTCGAGCCAGCGTTTGAGCCATACTCTGGCTTTTTCTCTTGCCTTTTCCGCTAATGGCTACAAGTCTGGTAGGCAGGGTGCCCCCAGGCAAGCTGCCGCCTCCTACCATACTCTCTCCTTCTACCACCTGAGCCAGGCCATTAAGAGCCTTAGCCCACAGCCTAGCCCGCTGGTCAATCTCCTCCAGTGTTGCCGAAATCATTCGCCATACTGGAATCTTAGTTACCGCTTCATCTTTTAAGTAGTGAATTAAGGTAGCTACCAGACCAGCCAGCCTTATCTTATCAATTCGCACTGCTCGGGCTAGTGGGTGTTTCTTTAATTTATCAATTAACTGTTTCCTACCCACGATAATCCCGGCTTGAGGACTGCCCACGAGCTTGTCTCCAGAAAAGAAGGTCAACCCGGCACCAGCAGCAACACTTTGCTGTACCATCGGCTCCGGGTCAAGCCCAAACGCAGTCGTATCTAAAAAACAGCCACTGCCCAAGTCGTCCAGGACTGGAAGGTTATTCCGTCTGCCGATTGTCGCTAGTTCCTCAAAGGTAACCTCATGAGTGAATCCCATTAACCTGAAGTTACTGGAATGGATGCGCATTAGCGCTGCTGTCTGTGGGTTAATCGCCTGTTCGTAATCAGCAGCATAGGTACAGTTAGTAGTCCCCACCTCAATCAGTTTGGCTCCACTTTGACGCATCACGTCAGGGATACGAAAGCCACCGCCAATCTCTACAGCCTGGCTCCGGCAGACGACTACCTCTTTTTTCTTAGCCAAGGCGGTAAGACCTAAAAGCACCGCAGATGCATTGTTATTTACCACCAGTGCTGCCTCAGACCCAGTTAATTGACATAAAATCTGCTCGATGTGTGTGTAGCGAGAACCCCTCACTCCACTGTCAAGGTTATACTCCAGGTTACAGTAACCATTGGCGACTGTGTCCATGGCTGCCGTTGCCTCTTTGCTGAGCGGCGCCCGTCCTAGATTAGTATGGAGCAGTACTCCAGTGGCATTAATTACGAGACGCAGGCTGGGATTTTCCAGGGTATATACCTGAGCGGAAATAGATTCCACAATCTCATCTATGGATGGGCATGGATTACCGCTGGCAATAGAAAGGCGGTCATGCTCAAGGCGTTGCCTGACTAGGTTTACCAGTAATATATGTGGATAGGTCTCCTCGAGCTGCTTAATCCGCTCGTCGGAGAGCACCCTGTCCACACTGGGAAGATGGCGAAACTGACTATTCATTAGTACCCTGAATATTCTACTATATCTAGACTTAATTTCAAAGTTGCTGCTCTTATCCCTGTTTCCGTGTCAATCCTGCCGGTTCCCCCCTCCTCCGAGATTGCTTAGGGGCTCTGCCCCTCGCATGTATGAAAAGGGGAGTCATGTGTTACTAATCATATGAACTAGAACACCAACTTTGATTCCTCTACGCGGTCAATGTTAAAATACCAAATGGGATTAGGCTATTCCCCAGCTTCAATAATGGAGGACTAGATGGACAAGAAGATACCCCTTCGTCTAACTGGAAGTGTCAGTGGTGCAGGCTGAGCTTCTAAGTTAGGTCCGGGAGACCTATGTAAAGCTTTAATCGGGTTGCCTTTAATCTCTGACCCAAATGTGATACGAGGTATGGAAAGCCTGGATGACGCAGGCGTTTACAAGCTAACCGACGAGCTGGCTATCATCCAGACCGTTGATTTCTTTACGCCTATAGTGGATGACCCTTACACTTTTGGGCAGATTGCTGCAGCCAATGCACTGAGTGATGTCTATGCTATGGGTGGCAAGCCGCTAACCGCCATGAATTTAGTTTGCTTCCCAATAAAGTCTCTGGACATTTCGGTCTTGCAGGATATCCTCAGGGGTGGAGCGGATAAGCTGCGTGAGGCAGGGGTGGTACTGGTGGGGGGGCATAGTATAGACGATGCCGAGTTAAAGTATGGACTTTCGGTCACAGGAACCGTGCACCCCAAACGGCTGGTGACCAATGCCGGGGCTAAGGCAGGAGATAAACTGATACTAACTAAGCCGTTGGGAACTGGAATCATAAGCACTGCCGTAAAAGCGGGAGTGGTTAATGAAGAGACGGTAGCGAAGCTTACCAGGTGCATGGCAACCTTAAATGACAAAGCCTCGTCGGTAATGCAGGAGGTGGGAGTTCATGCCTGCACTGACATCACCGGTTTTGGTCTTCTTGGTCACGCTATACAGGTAGCCGAGAACAGCCAGGTGGGCATCGAATTTCATCTAGCTTCAATTCCCTACTTTCCTGAGGTAATACAGTTCGCGCAGCAGGGATTATGTCCAGGCGGACTATATCGAAATAAGGACTTCTACTCCAACAGGGTGGAATTTATTAACCCAATACCAGAATATATGCAGTATATCCTATTTGATACCCAGACCTCCGGTGGTTTACTAATCAGCCTCAGCCCCAGAAAAGCAGAACTACTGCTTGATAGGCTGCAACAAGCCGGTGTGGAGGATGCAGTTTCTATTGGGGAAGTCGTCAGCAAGCCAAAAGGAATGGTTGCTTTGATATAACCCTCCCGCATTTATTTAGTGGGCTTGGTTATATTTTGGGGAGTTGATATTTCTCTACAGACTCTTCGCCCAGTTAACCGCATTCAGGAAAATCTGAAAGCCATCCCCATACTGTTTGGCTCCCTGTCTCGTCCATTGTGGGTGCTGGGTGCCCCGGAGATGACGCTCAGGGTGCGGCATCAGGGCAAAAACACGCCCTGTGCTATCACAAATACCAGCAATATTCCATACCGAGCCGTTAGGGTTATATGGATAGCCAGCTTTGTTGTCTCCCTTCTCGTCGGTGTAATACAGGACTGTATTTAACTGTGGCAAGACCTCAGGGTCGGCAACCACTTTTCCCTCGGCATGGGCAACAGGAAGATACATGGTGTCTATACCCCTGGTAAATACGCACGGACTCTCTTTATTTACCAGCAAGTGTACCCATCGGCACTCAAATTTACCCGAATCATTGGCTACCATGGTTAATAGTGGCGAGCCACCATTTGATGAGCCGGGTAGGATGCCAGCTTTCGTCAAGACCTGAAAGCCGTTGCAGATCCCAAGAATTAGCCCGCCATTCTCAATAAACCTCTGTATATCTTCGCCCAGCTTCAACCTAAGCTCATTAGCTAGCACCTTACCGGCGGCTATATCGTCTCCGTAGGTAAAGCCGCCAGGAACAACCATTATCTGGTAGTCAGAGAGTCGCTTTTCCCGACGGATTAGCTGGTTAACATGAACTGAGGACACAATTGCTCCCGTCTGCTGGAAAGCGAACGCAGTCTCAGCATCACAATTTGTCCCTGGAGCACGTATGATTAGTGTTCTTACCTTACTCATTGGCTTCTACCACCGAAGAGGTCTCTGCCACGCCTCTTTCAAATCACCAAGAGGAGCGCCGAGAACCATTCTCTCATCGACCCCATATACCTCCAGTAGTTCGGAATCAGTAACCTGACCGATAGCAGCCAGGCTGGTGCTACCCATAATCTGTTCAAAGTCCTCTTTATTTTCCGGCGCTACCTCAACCAAGAACCTACTATTTGATTCAGAGAAGAGTATGAAATCATCCCTGTCTATAGGCTCACCCAGTAGAATGGATTTCAGATATATTGTTGCCCCCAACCCCCCAGCAAATGCCATCTCGGCAAGGGCAACACCAATGCCACCCTCACTACAGTCATGACAGGCTCTAACCAAGCCTTTCTCGGTAGCAACACTTAAGAGAGACATTAGTTTCTGGCTATGATGTGGATTCACTTTGGGCACACTATTTCCGACAAAGCCACGAGTCTTAAAATATTCAGACCCACCCAGCTCGTTCTGGGTTGTGCCAACAATGTAAATCAGGTCGTCAGCCTTCTTGAAATCCATTGATACCGCTTGATTCACATCTTCCATAATACCGATAGCCGAGATGAGCAGCGTGTGCGGGATAGAGATAGTCTTTCCTTCAAACTCAAATTCGTTGTTAAGGCTATCCTTACCGGAAATAAAAGGGGTCTCATAGATAGTCGCTATATCATAACAAGCCTGGGCGGCACGGACTAAAGCCCCCAGCATATCGGGATGGTTGGTATTACCCCAACAGAAATTATCAAGCAGAGCTACCTTATGCAAACTACCGCCAACAGCTATAATCTGTCTTAACGCCTCATCAATTGCAGATGCCGCCATCCAGTAAGGGTCTATTTCTCCATATTTAGGGTTTATGCCATTGGAGACGATTACACCCATTTCTGAGTCTAGGACTGGTCTGATAATGGCGGCATCACCCGGTCCGTCATTATCCTTCCCTACCAGAGGTTTGAGGACACTGCTACCCTGCACCTCATGGTCATATTGGCGTATTACCCATTCCTTACTACACACATTCCATGAGCCAAGAATTTGAAGGAGAGCTTCAGCTAAATCCGGTGGCTGACCAAAATCAGGCTCAGTATAGTGTAGGCGTTCCCATACTGCCTCTCTATCTGGCTGCGGGCGGCCTCCGTGTAAAAATTGCATACTCAGGTCACCCACTGAGTTCCCATGAAAAAGAAGCTGAAGCCTTTGGTCACTGGTAAACTCACCGATGGCTGTCGCCTCTACCCCCTCGCTGGCGAAAAGGTTAATCAGTTCGTCAACACAGTTCGGTGGCACAGCTAATGCCATTCGCTCTTGAGATTCAGACACCCATATTTCCGTATATGAAAGCCCGGCATATTTTAGCGGAACTCTATCCAGATAAACACGCACCCCTGTTTCGGCAGCCATCTCGCCTACTGCTGATGAAAGTCCACCGCCGCCACAGTCGGTTATCCTGGAGTAGAGTCCGCGGTCTCTGGCTTGAAGAAGAATATCAATAAGCCTCTTCTCCACAATGGGGTTGCCAATCTGAACCGAGCTATAGGAAACCGTGGTTGACTCCTCGGTAAGCTGGGCTGAAGCAAAGGTTACACCATGTATTCCATCACGCCCAGTTCTGCCCCCGACCAATACTACCAAGTCACCCGGCTTTTGCTTACCTATCTGGGCAAGGTTCTTGGGCAGTAGTCCCAATGTTCCGCAGAAGACAAGTGGATTAGCTACATATCGTTCATCAAAGAGTATGGCGCCATTAAGGGTGGGTATCCCCAAACGGTTAGCGTAGTCAGCCACTCCAGCCCGAACCCCCTTAAATATACGACGAGGGTGTAAAACACCCTTGGGTAGCTCCTCGTAGGGGAAATTGGGGGGAGCGAAACAGAATACATCTGTGTTCAAGATTGGCTTAGCCCCTAACCCGGTGCCCAGTGGGTCACGAACTACCCCCCCTATCCCTGTGGCTGCTCCCCCATATGGCTCAACCGCTGACGGATGATTGTGAGTTTCAACTTTAAAACACAGTGCCCAGCGACCATCAAAATCAATCACCCCAGCATTATCCACAAAAACAGAAAGGCACCACGGTTTGTTCAGCTCCTCGGTTACCTTCATGATAGTGCTCTTGAGCAAGTTATCTATAGCTATCTCACCAAGTTTAATTCTGGCTTTAAAGGTTTTATGGACGCAGTGTTCGGACCAGGTTTGGGCTAGTGTTTCAAGCTCAACATCGGTAGGATTTCGCTCCTGCTGGCGAAAGTAGGCTACAATAGCCTGAAGCTCATCGCCAGTAAAACCAAATCGTTGGCTGACTTTTAAAAGCTCGGTATTATCCAACCCTAAGATGTCTACCTGGTTCAATATGAATTTATACTGAGGATTTTCAGGAAACTCAAATGCCTCCCTCTTGACTACATGCTGGACAATTGGGTTCACCAATAATCTATTGCATATAGTCTCTAGCTGCTCATCATCCAGTTGCCCTTGGAGTAAGTAGCGTTTTGCCGTTTTAACTGCCCTGACACCCTCCACACCTAAATCCAGGGCTGCTTTCATAATGGTGTCCTCGACCGGGTCAGTAACGCCGGCATTATAGGTAACTTCAATAGTATGAGATTGTCTATTAACCTCTCCCCCTTTATCCTCCTCTCCTTGATAAGGAAATGGGGAAAGATTGTTCTTGAAGGGGCTTTGTTCTTTTAAACTTCTCCTAACATCGGTTGGAGGGGTAAAAAACTGGTAATCCTGAGTCACTGGGTCAGCCAGAAGGCAGCGACAAATCAGGTCTAGTATATCCGGTAGCAAATCTGCATCCAGCCAGTATATGTCGACCACGCGAACATTAGAGACGGTAGTTATCCCTAGGTCGTGGATATCTCTAACCAGACCCAACCCTCTGGCATCAGGAAGATGGGGCTTAAGATAAACTTCTATCCTGTGCATTAAATCACAACCTTACATCAATTGAGGAGATTTTTTAAAGGGCGAAGCCCCACAAATAGGAAGATATATTCATATCATGATTACCTTCCCCTTGATAAGGGGAAGAGGACAAAGGGGATTGGGTTTATTAAGCCAGCAGCTCAGTTACTACTGTATTTATCTCTCGCCCATCGGCTCTCCCCTTAAGTTGAGCGATAAGCTTGGGCATAACCTTTTTTTTGTCGCCAGCTCCTAGCGCCCCTACTTCCTCAATAACCCGGCGAGCTTCAACTATAATCTCGTCACGAGACATCTGCTGCGGTAAATACTGCTGGAGGATAGCTAGCTCCGCTTCTTCTTGAGCCACTAAGTCCTGGCGATTTCCTTGTTTAAAGGCTTCAATACTCTCACGACGCTGTCTTGCTTCCTTGGTAATAATACCAAGAATATCAGTATCGTCTAAAGTAGCCTGCCTGGCGATTTCAGCATTTTTGACTGCTGCCATCACCAATCGGACTACTGAACGCCTTACCTTATCCCCACCCTTAAGTGCCTGTTTAAGGTCTTCCGCTAGCTTCTGTTTCAAAGGGGGTTCGTGAAAGTCCTGATTTTTGGGGTAAGATTCTGCTTCCACCTTAATTAAAACAAATACTATTGGCTAGCTTCTCGTTGCTCTAGCACTCTTGCGTCTCTTAGCTGCTTCCTTCTGCTTGCGCTTTACGCTAGGTTTTTCGAAATATTCTCGATGGCGTATCGCAGACAGAATACGGTCTTGCTGTACCTTTCTATTAAACCGCCTGAGCAAACTCTCGAAGCTCTCACCATTACCAATTACTACCTCAGCCAGATAGCATCATCCTCCTTCTGATTAGCCTTGCCTAAATATCAAAGAAAGGTTGAAAAGACAAAGCCACTTCAAAATCTGCCCTTATTTTAGTCAATATGGACTACTTTTGTCAATAAGTGTTAGATAGATTACACCCTTCTTAATATCTCACGAGCCGCCACCACACCTGAAGCTGACGCCTGGATTAAACCACGGCTAACACCAGCTCCATCACCAACTGCAAACAAGTTGCCCACCTCAGTCTCTAGGCTGGGGCTAAGTTGAGGTCGGCAGGAATAGAACTTAACCTCAACCCCATAAAGCAAGGCGTGGGGTGAAGCCACACCTGGTACCAACTTATCCATTGCCTGAAGCATCTCTATAAGCCCGCTAAGGTGGCGATAGGGAAGGACAAAGCTCAGATCACCAGGAACAGCACTCTTCAACGAGGGCTGAACCAAGCCCCGCTCAATACGGACTGGAGTAGAACGCCGACCTTGCATCAGGTCACCCAGGCGCTGCATCAGTACCCCACCACTAAGAATGTTAGCCAGTCTAGCCAGATACTTACCGTAGGCAATGGGTTCCCGAAACGGCTCGGTGAAGGTTGTGCCCACCAACAGAGCAAAATTGGTGTTTGGACTTTTATAATTAGAATAACTATGCCCGTTAACTGTGATTACCGGGTCGCTACCCCCGGTAGACTCCATAATGACCTCACCGCCAGGACACATACAAAATGTCCTAATCCGGTCATTGAAGCTCTTGGATAGGAACTCCAGCTTTGCCTCATATAGCGTATCGGTCAACTCCTCCATTACTGCTGTCGGCACCTCTACCCTGACGCCAACATCAATGGGATTAGAATACATGGTTAGATTGAGCCGGTTAGCTTCTGTGCGTAGCCAATCTGCCCCCTCCCTACCTGGCGCCAGAATCAGGTAACGACAGTCAAGCTTGTCCCCAGCCTCAGTTTCAATTCCCCTAACCTCACCATTATTCGTAATAGCAGTGGAAGCCATTACCTCAAGCCTAAATTCCAGGCGTGAAATAAGGTAATCACGCATAGCCTTGAGTACTGAATGACAACGGTCAGTGCCCAAGTGTCGGAGGGGCACAGGTATCAAACGTAATTCTGCCAAGGAAGCTCGGCGACGCCACTTACTAACTCCAGCCCCAACGCCATAAAGCTTATCTGAGGCACCAAATTTAAGGTATATATCATCAACGTGCTTAACCAAGGCTTCGGCATCGCTCGCCTCAAGATAATCTCTAAGCCGACCCCCTACCTCCAATGTTAGTGTTAGCTTACCATCACTAAAAGCACCAGCACCGCCCAAGCCACAAACCAAATTACAAGGTGAGCAAGAAATACAAGGGCTGTTTGTATCACGAGCTGGGCACAAGCGTCCATCAATATCCCTACCCTTCTCTACAAGCAGGATATTTAGGTTAGATGCCTGAGATAGTTCCAAAGCGGCAAAGATACCCGCCGGCCCACCGCCCACAATGATAACATCGTATTTCTTAACCATCTACTTCAGCGCGGGCTTCCAGAAAGACCTGGGATTTTTCCGGGTGCTAAGTGCTATTGTATAACCCATAGTTTTAGCCGTCAAGGAACTAGTTCATGAATCTGGGAGGTAAAGTCTATCTTAGATACATCCTTAAGATTCTGATGAGAATTAAACATCTTTTCTATAACTAATTAGTTCCAGTAGTCTAAGATAGAAGTACGCACATAGAAATTTGACTAAAAGTGCTATTGACATTTGCCAATTGGCACATTATAATACGGGTATGGACATTAATAATCTAGGCAAAATACTCAGACAACAAAGGGTTACTATACCGCTGACATTACAGGAACTATCAGATAAATCAGATGTATCTCCATCACACCTGGGTCGCATAGAGAGAGGTGAGCGTTTCCCTTCAGCCCGTATTCTGCGCAGAATTGCCTCTCCCCTGGGCTTTGAGGAGGGTGAGTTATTTGCTTTAGCTGGCTACCTGTCTCCCCAGATGTCTGGTATAGATGAAAAGGAACTAGGCTATGCTGGTGGAGGATTGGACCCTTATGTAGGCAGGGTGTTAGGTCAAGAGCCGGTTGAGGTACAACGGGCTGTCATCGGAATCCTTACTATCTTAAAGAGTATTGCCAGGGGTATGAGTAAAGAATAAGCCGGTTAAAGGCATTAGCAAAAGCCTTATTCACCCTGATAAGCCTGGAATCTTTGTCCTGAACAGAAACCAAATCAGTAATAGAGTCAAAGGTTGTTCTCCATTCTTCAGCGGCCTGCTTTATCTTTTCCTCCGCCTGCTTGCGCTTGGCTTCCAGCTCGTTAATAAGCTGTTCTTTGGCTTTATCATCGTTTTCCATTCCCTATACCCTTAGAGCAGTATAAGAGAAAAGCTCGTCCAATCTCTATTGACACTTGTCTATTGTCAACAGGGCTTGCTGGGAATCACAGTATATGTCGACCCGGTGTCGGCGAGTAGTGCCATCTGGCGATACTCTATCGGCTTCTCCGGGATAGGCAGGTAAAATGTCAACAGTAGTAAAGCCCGTATTAAGATTTCACTATGCTACAAGCTAGGTGTAGACGGCGATTACTACTGCCTCTTTAGGATTATGGTTATCAAAGAATACAACTGCTACCTTCCTATCCAGAGCCATTTCTACCGCTGGCAAATTTCTAGCCACAGCAATACCTTCTAGGTAAACCTTGTAGCTACCAGTGAACTGGATAGTGGCTGTATAATTACCAGAGTTAAAACTCTTTAACACTGCTTTCCTTAAGTTCATAGCCACATAGCCTCCTTTAGATTTTTTCTGACCTTACCCCCGGTATCTCCCTCTCCTTTATAAAGCACATTAAGTAGTATCCCATAAGCCTGCAGAGATTAAATCCTAAGCACGAAATCCCAACAATCCCCTTTATGAAACCCTAATATCTAAGCACTGAATCCTAAACCTCGTTAGATATGAAAGTATCTCACGGGGTAAACAAATTTTAAATTTCAAGTTCAAAATCATTTAGTTCCTCTGGATTTTGGTCATTTGATATTGTTTAGAGGTTGGATATTAGTATTAAGAATTCTCTCGTATGGGTACGCATTTGTGTCTTCACCTATTTAAAGGAGAGGGGGCAAGAGGAGAAGTAGATGAGCAATCCCTACACTGCCCCTACTGCCAGACAGTGCTCGTACTGACCTTTACCCGGCTGATGATTAAGGATTAGCCCCAGGACTCTCTTCTTCTCGGCAGTAAGCCCAGCCCTATCATCAGTTATGGCAATGACATCATAGAGCTGCTGACCACAGTTAACCGGAATACGGATTAAACCACTGGCTGACTCAATCTCAGCTTCTCTAAGATAGGCTTCTCCCCTGGCCTGAGCCTGGCCGCTAGTAGAGATATTAATATCATAGAGCTGCCTAAACCTGTCATAGAGCCTGTCTATCTCATCCCACTCAAAAGAGTCTTTAATAACGGCATCGCCCTCAACCTGGACACGATTAAACTCCCAAGCACCGACTCTATACCTCCCTTCAAAGATGATGTGATTGGCAGTGTAGGGGCTAAAGTAACTATAAGCGGAAGCATCCGATGACTGAGGATTAACCAGGTAGGCTTTATTACCCTCAATGAAGATGACATCGGGGACAAAGGATAATAGCTTCCTGACGACAGTATCGCCACGGGTATCAGGGTTAATAGTGAATTCAGGGTAGTAGCCGGTGATAACCGATGACTGAGAGACAACCTCCAGCTTCAAGCCAACCCGGGCCAGGACGAACTCAAGGATTTCCTTAACACTTAGCTCATTAGATGACTTGTTCCATCGAAACTGGTGCCTGGCTCTCCAGCGGTCTATAGACTCCCACCCATCAAGGGCATAAAGAACGAGGGTAGCCTTACCGCCTGAGCTGGTATGCTCATAGGCTTCCAGGATAAAGGACAGACCAGAGCTTACCTCATTACCTGACGAAGTGACATAGCCCGGGCTAAAGTCCACCTGGCAGCCTATATCCAGGACAGCCAGGCTGCCCTGGCCTGGGGAGGCATAGCTCCCGTCATCATTCCTGAGGTCAACGGATAGTTTGCCTGCCTGGGGGGCTAGCTCCATCCGTGCTGAGAGGACAGCAGATGTCAAATCAATGGAGGTGGAGGCTAATAAGGCTATCCACACTCCGGCGGGGTTAGACATCCAGCAATAATCGCCATAGTGGGCTATGGCCAGGCCATACTCACTGGACAGATTAAAAGGAACAGGCTCCCGCCAGAGGTTACTCAGGAAAGAAGCGCCCAGGACGGAGTGGCTCCAGTGGGGGCGGTTATAGCTTTCAGTGCCGGTAAACTTCTCGATGTAGACGGCTCGGAAAACATCGGGCTTATCAATAAAGACACTCTGAAAAGAGAAGCCTTCGGCCGACTCAGCGGAGGCTATTTCTTTGAGGTCCGACCAAGTGCCGGCGCCAACATCACCGCCATCGCCATAGATAAGAGACCAGAGCTTATAGTTGCCTGATATATCCTTACCGGTGAGAAGTAGATTCCAGTCGCTATCATAGACGGCAGCTACGCTTGACAGGGCACCGGTTGACTTACCGCTGGCAGCTTCAGACTGCCAGTTACCGCTCAGGCGCTTCTGGACATAGAGGGTAGTATTATCAGTAAAGAAGAGAGCCAGGTCACCGTTAGCCTTATAGTCAGCGGCAAGACCGTGGACGGCAGCGGTGGGGGACTCGCCGATTTTGCTCCAGCTCCCCCAGTTAGAACCATTATCGGTTGACTCCCGATGGTAGATATCCGAGGGACCGTCTTTATCGGTCTTGAAATAGAACTCATTAAGTCTATACTGGTGACCGCTATCCCCATAACCAAATACCCTGATCCTGGTACACCAGACCGTCTGTTTATCACAGGAGTATTCTTTCCAGACATTATTATCCTCCGGACCAAGACAGGCATTATCAACCACAGTATGCCACTCGGAATTATCGGGACTGACATCAACATCAAGCATCATACCCTGGGAAGGAATATTAGAGAATCGAATTTTGATTCCTGTGCACTCAATAGTGCCTAGTGATGGAGAAGTGGAGACGCCCAATTTCAAGTAGTATCCCCAGGTATGATAAGCGCAGCAATAAGCGTAAGTGCCGGTATTTTCATCATAGGCATTGGTTTCATTAGTCCAGGCACTATCAGGGTCATCGTGGTTAATGGGGCTGACCCAGACCACCTCTTCAAAGCTGGTATCTTCAATATAGAACTGGCTGACCTTGGCGCCATCGGCGCAGGAAGCAACATTAAAGACATCATCGATAGAGAGATAAGACCAGGAAGAGTAGTCGGAGTTTTCATCGGGGTTGGTGACGAGCTGGTGATAGAGCTTTCTACTATCGACCAGGGGGGTTACCCGCAGACGGACAAGGTTACCATTACCAGGCATAGCCATAGCGTGAAAGAAGTCATCCTCGGAGCCGGTATAGAGCCTGGACCAGTCAAGCCTGACTACACCGGTAATAAGGTTCTTGGCTTCGACCTTGGCATAGGGGGTGCGGGTGGCTTCCTTCTGGACGGCCAAGAGGGTGGCTGACAGGGTTCTCATTGCTTCCTCGCTTTAATCTTAAAATAGGAGCGGTCGCCAAACCACCAGACTACCGTACCCCAGACCAGCCAGGTAAAGGCGGGTGGTATATCATAGTCATTGGCAAAGAGCATTACCCAGGAAACCAAGCCAAAGAGGGTAAGGGCGTGACGGGTAAAGCTTCTCAGTATATTGGTAGCACCTTCTGATAAAGGTTCTTTATCTTTCATTAGCCTTTAGCTCCTGCGGATATTTTTTTCAGGGAAACAGAACGTATCTAAAACGATTTATAACAGCTACGTTCTGTTTCAGCTTTTTAACGATAAAAATGCGTTAAATTTGTGACATATTTCTGTCATCCTCCAAAACGAGAGCCCTTTATAGATGTTTATCAACCTCACCTCCCTTACTTCCCCACCGAGATTGCCGCGCTTCGCTCGCAATGACATTAAGGGGTACCTCCCCACCGAGATTGCTTCGTACTTCCAGTGAAGGACTCCTCGCAATGACAAAGGGTCATGGCTCATTAGACCAGGGCTGCCAGGGTATCGGGTAAAGGTTTACCTGCCTTGCGGTAAATGTCTGCCAGGCGTTGGGCTTCGGCTAGAATATGCTCGGGGTCAGCTTGAAGCCTAACACCATCATCGCCTGTATGTGAAACCATGCGAACCTGATGTTCAATGGCAGACCAATCGGGAGTTTCTTCATATTGCTCGGGCTGAGGTATTGGTTTAGATTTTTTAGTCATAGTGCCCTCCTTTTATTAATCGCCGTGTCCACCTCCCCACCGAAATTGCCACGCTTCGCTCGCAATGACATTAAGGGGTACCTCCCCGCCGGGATTGCCACGTCCTTTCTAGTGCGTTGCTCTGGAGCCTCCAAAGGCGCAATGACATTAAGTATTTATGGACCATAATCGGTTGATTTGGAGAAGATAGGGTAGTAGGGCTTATAGAGGGTGCGGACTCTAACCCTGTTTCTACGGCTGAGCCGTTTAAGCTCATCCTTAAAGAAGCGCAGCCTCTCCTTACCCCAGGTCAAGAACTCCCTGGGGGTCATAGTGCCACCGACATTAACCTGATTAACGGCGTAGGCAGCCCATTCCAGCGCGGCGTAGCCGCAAGCCCCGGCAGCGACCAGATCCTCATATTTGGCAGGAATAGTAGAAGTCGAGACGTCAAGGGTATGAAGCTTGCCGTAGTAGATATAGGAATTTGAGCCGTCGGGGACTTCATCACCTAAAAGAGTGATGATATCCGCCCAAAGAGAGAACCGCTGATATCTCTGGGGGAACTTGTCCACCGGATACTCAACGGCTTCGACCATAATGCGGTCGGTTATGGCGGAGATATCAATCTCCCTGGAGCCGGAGCTGGTAGCCTTGGTAGCCTTCTGCTCATAGGGCAAAGCCTCGGAGAACTCTTTTAAGGCATGAGCAATATGCCTGTCCAGCTCATCATTAGTCCAGCGGTAGTTACCGGAGTCCTCATCGTGGAGGTCACGCCTGACGATGGTTCTCATATCACCTAAATTCATATCTACCTCACCCCCTTATTTACAGATACTGGATATCCGTCTCAGGCTCGCAGGGCAAGCCCTCATCATGATGACAGATATGGTAGACAGCCCTTACCGTCATCTCCTCGTTTTCCTTGCCCTCATTGATTTTAGAGGCAAAGGACTTTAGCTTCCTGACAGCCTCCCTAATTTCAGGGAGTTTACTTTGAAGGGCGGCAGGTATGGGCTGTTTCACTTCCAGGTCTAAATGAAACCTTATATAACTCATTACCACACTCCAAATAGATATTTTTCTCTCTCAAAGTGGCTCCTGACTTCAAAGGGTGATAAGGCATAGCGATGTGCCTTGGGGAGGGCTATTAAACCCAGCCAGCGCTCACTATTACTACCCGCCTTCCTGCCTATCTGCAAGGTCATATCATTGGAGATAACAGCTACCCGTCTAGCGCCGGGTGAACTCGGGACACCATTACAATAAACATAGAGAGAAGAGGAGGACACTGTGGCTACGACATGCTGCCACACTCCGGCGAAGGCTGCTATGCTGGTGCTATCGCTGTAAGTGCCGTCCTGCAGTATAATGCCGTAACTATCAGTATATTGGCTGCAGAAGAACTCTATGTTGTTGTTATTCCATTGTTTTCTCTTAGAGAATATCTGTCCTGATTCCGACCTTACCGACGGGAGAGTAGGCATATAACACCAAACCTCCAAAGAGAAAACATTACCGATAGTATCCTCGATACTCGGGAGGTTACCACAATCTACATAATCGTCAGTGCCATCAAAACTCAAGCACCAAAGCCCCAGGGGGGACTTAACCCAGGTAGCACCAACGATAGAACCATTGTTACCATAGGGACTCTTATCAAAGATAGTACTACCGCCCCCAGGCAGCCCGGGGTAGAAAAGGACATGACCCAACCCAGGAGGCTTAAAGAACAAGTCGTCTATTTTAACTAATGACTTCATAAGTCACCTCACGATACGGCATACTTTAACCTGACGTAACTGGAGTTCTTTATCCTGGCTCTCCCCTCGTTAGCCTCATTACACTGGAGTATCAGCCTCAAATCAAAGGGCACAGAATTGAAGTTAGCCACCGGTAGGAAGCGCCCGCTGCGGTTTTCCTCGACATAAGTAGTGCCGATGTTAGATTTAGTGACGGCACTATGGAGGTCAACCCAGGTACCGCCCTTATTCCTGGCCTGCCACTTATAGATAAGGTCGGCAGTGGCGGAAGATATTGCCTTGAAGGCAGCGGTAAGACCGAACTCAACCTCGATAAGGGCGCCCAATGCCGGTGGATTGATAAGCTGGCTGTCAATCTCGACATCGGTATCAACAGTGGTGGTATCGACCTCAGACGACCACTGGATACCATCGGAAGTCAGGCTACCCTTAGCGAACGGATACTCGATATGCTCTATTACTGACTGCATTATAAGTCACCTCCCTATAATAAAGTTACCTACATATATATAGGGGGCTGAGGAGCTGGGTATTTGCTTGGCTGCATCCCCAGGAAGGGCGGGCATATTCACCAGCCCCCTACTCATTAGAGCCTAGCTAGCCTATGTTCCAGCCAGGTCAAGCTCAACAATCATGCCACAAATCAGACCACGGCTATGCAACGAATCGGAATCAATATTGACTATGTAACCAATATCCTGGAGCCCGGTACCATCGGGGGCGTAAATGCCGGTATCAGCAACGGCAATTTGCTCTCCCTCGGTGGGGACATTGGCAGCGGTATGAGTGAACTCAATCACAGCCATACCAAAAGCGGTGATTACATCACCCACGGCTCCATCCTCACCGGCTATAAGTATTGCCGGCTTGCCCGACTCATTGGTGGCCAGTTTCCAACCTGAGCTATATTTCAGAGGGTCACCAGCCGATACTGCTCCAGCCAGGGTGACTTTAACGGGGCAAACTCCTTCTAAAACCTTTCGGCTTGTACTGGCATCCACAAAAGCCATATTTACCTCCTGTTTTATTTTTCCTTTATCAGTCCTGGACTCCGATTAAAGCGGCAGCCTTGACGGAGCTAAACAACGCCAGGGAGACATACCACTTAATTCTGGTGCGGGAGGCGTCCTTGGTCTCCAGTGAGCCGATAGGCTCAACGGCTAGGTGACCAGGTGAGGTCAAGCCACAGAGAGTGCCTTCCCCGAAGGAAACGGCGTAGATGGTTGAATTAGCGCCTCCAGTGGTGGCGGTCTCGAGGCTACCAGACAAGGTATGGGTATCAAGTATCCAGTCGTTTATACCGACGGGGATGCCGTTCCACAACTGGATAAAGTTACCCCAGTTATCCCGCTCCGTTTCCATCATACCGGAGCCGGCAGCTCTAACCAGGGCATTGAGCTTACGACGGGAGCGGCGGCTCATAAGCAAGACATCGGGCTTATTACCCTTAACGGCGTCAATAAGCTCGTCGAGCTTAGCCAGGGTAAGGGTAGCTCCAGTAGCTCCCATAGCGATGACCTGGGCGCTGGCAGTGGCAGTATCAATGAGCTTTTTCAAGCCATCGAACTGCTTGGCATTAACCGCTGAGTCGCCATAGATAAAGGTATCCTCGAACTTATGGCGGGTAGCCTTTGCCTTTAGCTCTATGACGGAAGTCTC
>DUFC01000006.1 GCA_011191875.1 Dehalococcoidia bacterium
GGTAACCTGCATCTTCACCACCATGGCAGAACCAGCGCCAGAGCAGTTCTGCTGTCCGCAGTGTGGTCTGTGCTTTGACACTCAGGCGGACCTGGAAGCGCACTGGGCTGCGACGCACGCACCGGCAGAACCGTCAACCCCGATGTACATCTGGCTGATAATTGGTATTGGTGCGTTGCTGGTGATTGCTGTGTTAATCCTGATAGTCAGGACCAGACGAACCGTGTAACGCAGTCAGGTTTTGACTTGATGGCTAATACATAGCTCCCAAGGAAGCCCCCGTAATTCGGGGGCTTCCTTCTTTTTGTCTTTACGATGAGCCCCTTTCCTATTGTCACCCCCTTGTCATTGACAGGCACTAACCATCCGGTCATTGCGAGGGGCAAAGCCCCGAATCAATCTCGGAGGAGGGGGGCCGGCAACCCCAAGGAATGCCCCACCATCGGGATTGCCACGTCCTTCTAACAAAGGACTCGCAATGACCAAATAACTCAAACGGTTTAAAATTTAGATATTAGAATTTGTTTAGGATTTAGAGATTAGTAATTTAGGATTTTCTCTAAAGGAGAAGAAGGAGAATCAAGATTTCACTACTGACTTCCCCTGGCCCCCCGCGGCGAATACTGGCTAGCCGCTTCAACCAGCAGTGCCAGGCTCATCATAAAATCATCGTGCCCCTGTGAGGGGTCAACATAGAAATTCATCGTCTGGCTGGGACGATACTGGCTCTTAGCCTTCTCCATCTCAAACCAGAACTCCTGAAATTCATCCGAGCCTTCACCTCTATACATTTTTAACCTACCTGAGTTAATAGCCGCTAGCAGGCTGAAGCCCAGCTCTGATTTAGATGGCTGGGTGAAAGTAAAAGGCATTACCCGTGAGCCGAGCGAGTGCTTAAGGAATGATGCCACTGGCTCACCGACTCCGGTAGAGTCAACGACAACCCTCTTACACTTCCAGACATTCTTCAGGATATCGACAAGCTGAGTATAAAGTTCGGTGTGCTTTCTTCCCGTCCACCAGTAATGCTCAACAATTTTAACTCCGGGCTGTTTCCCCTTCAGAGAAGGGTCACATATTGAGAAGTCGAGCTCGCCAATGGTAACCACCGTAGAATCCTGCCGCGGTTTTAGCGCTCTTAACCGGGCGCCTTCCTCTTCTTCTGCCTCCCCAGCCAGGTCAATGCCAGCAACATAGGTTTTCCCCGGCTCCGGCTGGTGTCTTCTGGAGTGGTTGCCCTGCAACTGGGAGCGGTGAAGTGAGGTGAGGAATCCTCCCCCACCATGAATCGGAAGCAGCCGGTACTGAGTCAGGAATAGGGGATGAGCCTCACCCAGGCGTTCCCTCTCAGCCTCTACATAGGCAAGGTAGTCGGCGTTATACCTAGCCACTTCCTCCCAGTCGTAGCGAAAGTGGCGTTTAATCCCGTCTTTCCTTTCCAGTTCCAGATTAGTCTGCTTTACCTCCTCCAGCAGGGTAGAGTCGTCCCAGGTAGTGCCGTAGTGCACAGTGGTAACATTAGTGGTTGCCCCCATCGGCTTGAACTCCTTGGTATACTTTTCTTTGCTGACATCCTGGGATTCGTCTATTTCCAGCAGTACATGGGCGGTGTTGCCCACCACATTGGCTGACTCATCGGCAGATAAGAATATAACCCTGGCACTACCCAGCCTGATGATGTAGCCCAATTCAGCCGTCCAGATGCCATTAAAACCGGCATCGTCCAGTCTGTCTTTAAGCCTCACCATAGAGATAACGGTCTGGGGCTTAAAGGTAGGCGAGCACTTAACCATATTTTGCGGTTCAGCCATATAGAGGGTTAGCAGTAGTATTTCGAGTTGAGCTGATAACTCATTCTTACCGGCTTGCCGAGCCATCTCCACCGAGAAGGTCAGCCCTTTCTTACCAAAGACACTATCCAAGACGGCTAAGGCAATCCCACGCTGATATGGTCTAAGCCTATTTATTAAGTGTGGCTCCGATACCGATACCGAGTGGCAGGGCGACATCTCTAAGGACATTACCTATTGCCTCCTTAAGACCTTTCCTCTGCTCTTTGGTGATGTTATACCTAGTCCTGACCAGTCTCTCCAAGGCATTAGTTACCTGCATAATAAGCCTGATATTCTCCGGGTCATTCTCCAGGAGAGACTTTATCTTAACCCTGAGCAGGGCAATCTCATCATCAATACCCTCAACACCGGAAGCCAGCTCAAAGTCAAGCTTTTCTGCCTCGTCAAGCACTTTAGAGTAGAAGCTGTGCTTGCCAGTGTTTTGATTACCCTTTGGGGCTCCTCTTTCTTGCTTTTCTCTTGGCATTAGGTCTCACTCTATTTTTTAGGATAATGGCGGTAGCCAGGACAATGGTGTGGGCTGCCAGATCCCAGTTCTGGGTTTCTACGGCTAACCTCAATAGCCTCATATCCTTCTCCCCTCTTAATATGTACCCACCTATAATAGCACATATGTTCTACTATGACTATAATGTTCTGTCGCCTTTTAAATAGGGATTTAAAAAGAACACCAGAATGAAGTCAGCGACACGGGCTAGCTTTTAGCGCTTTTTACCAGCGGGCTAAGCTACTTTTCTCAAAGCTGCCTGGGAGGCAGCAAGTCGGGCTACCGGAACCCGATACGGAGAACAGCTTACGTAATCCAGCCCTACTTGATGGAAGAACTTTATTGATTTAGGCTCACCACCATGTTCGCCACAAATACCCACCTTCAGCTCGGGATTGGCTTTCCTCCCCCGGTCAAAGCCCATCTTAATCAACTGAGCCACTCCCGTTTCATCAAGGCTGGCAAAGGGGTCACTGGTAAAGATACCTTTTTCCAGATAAAGAGGCAGAAAGGCTCCGCCATCGTCTCGGCTTATACCGAAAGTAGTCTGAGTAAGGTCGTTAGTGCCAAAGGAAAAGAAGTCCACAAGCTTAGCCAGTTCATCGGCAATAAGAGCAGCTCTTGGCAACTCAATCATTACTCCTAATCGATAGATTGTCTCGGTAGCTTGCCTCTCCTGCCTCACCCGCTCACAAGTATCAAGCACTAGTTCTTTTAGTAACTTCAACTCCTCAACATGGGCTATCAGCGGTAACATAATCTCAGGGAAAACGCTAACCCCTTGACCAATCAATTCATAAGCAGCTTCCATTATGGCTCTAACCTGCGTTTTATAAACCTCAGGTGAAGTAATGCCCAGACGGCATCCCCGATTACCAAGCATAGGATTAAACTCCCGTAACTGGAGCACCTTTTCTTCTAACCTCCTAAAGGGCATGTTTAATCTGTTAGCCAGGCTTTCCAATTGCTCCTTATCATAGGGCGAGGGCAGAAACTCATGCAGGGGAGGGTCTAGAAGCCGGATGGTAACCGGTAGTCCCTCCATTTCTCGAAAAATGTCGCTAAAATCAACTTTTTGTAGAGGCAGAATCCCAGCCAGAGCCTCTTCCTTTTCTTCCTTGCCTTCGGCAAGGATTACCTTCCTAAAGTGGTCAATCCTATCCGCCTGAAAGAACATGTGCTCGGTTCGACAAAGCCCGATACCCTCAGCGCCAAAAGACCTGGCTAATTTAGCATCGGCAGCGTTATCGGCATTAGCCATCACCCCAAGCCTTTTGGTCAAGTCTTCCCACACCATAAGTTCCGCAAACTCGCCACCCAGCTGGGGAGGGATAGTTGGAACCTTGCCTACCAGTACCTCCCCCGTTGAGCCATCCAAGGTGATGATGTCTCCTTTGGTGAAAATCCGGTTACTGGCGACGAATTGCTCTTTTCCCCAGTCTATATGTATATCGCTACAGCCGACGATACAGCACCTTCCCATCCCTCTAGCTACCACTGCCGCGTGGGAGGTTACCCCTCCTCTGGTGGTCAAAACCCCCTGGGCAGCGTTTATACCACGAACATCATCTGCCGAGGTCTCAGCCCTGACCAGGATAAAATCACCATTCTCTTTAGAAAGCTCCACCACCTCGTCAGGATCGAATAATATTTTACCCGAGGCAGTGCCTGGAGAGGCAGGAAGACCTCTGGCAATAACCTCTTTCTGTGCACTGGGGTCTAGGGTAGCGTGTAATACCTGCTCTATTTGCCCCGGGTCTATTCTCTGCAATGCCTGCGTTCTCTGGATTAACCTTTCCTCTGTCATATCTACGGCTATCTTTATTGCTGCTTGAGCCGTTCTTTTACCTATTCTCGTTTGCAAAATCCACAATTTACCCTTTTGAATAGTGAATTCAATGTCCTGCATATCCATGAAGTGTTGTTCTAGCTTGTATGAGATATTGTCCAGTTCCTGGTAGCACTCAGGTAAGGCTCGAGCTAGCTCTTTTATATTTTGAGGGGTCCTGGTTCCGGCCACCACGTCTTCGCCCTGAGCGTTAAGCAGAAACTCCCCGAACAGCCCTTTCTCCCCGGTTCCTGGATTTCGTGAGAAGAGTACACCGGTGCCACTATCGCTGCCCATATTACCAAAGACCATCGCTTGGACATTTACTGCTGTTCCCCAATCGTTAGGTATCTTGTTGATATTGCGGTAATCCACAGCCCGGGGGGTATTCCAGGACTCAAAAACAGCGGAAATAGCTTCCCAAAGTTGTTGCTCAGTGTCCTGGGGGAATTCGCTGGAGGTAACTTCTTTTATCTTTGCTTTCAACCCATCCACTATCTCTTTTAGGTCTTCAACAGTCAATTCAATGTCAAGTGTGATTCCCTTTTCCCTTTTCCTTCTGCTTATAACCTCCTCCAGAGTGGACCTGTCTATCCCCATTGTCACGTTCCCGTACATCTCGATTAATCTCTGATAACTCTGATAGGCGAACCTTTCATCGCCGGTTTGCTTGGCTAATCCACAAACAGAGGCATCATTCAACCCTAGATTAAGAATAGTGTCCATCATACCAGGCATAGATACTCTAGCCCCTGAGCGAACAGAAACAAGCAGCGGATTCTCGGCATTACCAAACTTGGCTCCGAATATCTTCTCAAGCCTTTCAAGGACCTCCCCTACCTGTGCTTTTATCTCCTCGGGATAACTCTTGTTGTTAGAGCGATATATACTGCATACATCGGCAATAATAGTAAATCCCGGCGGGACAGGAATGCCCATCCTCGCCATTTCGGCCAAGTTGGCTCCCTTCCCGCCCAGAAGGTCGCGTAAACTCGCTTTGCCCTCAGTATTGTCGCCACCAAAGAAATAAACGTATTTCACTGCTATTGCCCACCTCTCCTTGCTATAAGTGTCGCTGGACCGATTTAAAATCAGCTAGTTTGATTATAATCCCTGACCAGCATGAAGTCTACAGCCGAATGATATTAACCTAGATTGATATTATGGCATAGTCGTTATAGAATAGGACAGTGAAAAATGAACGTAGTTAAGCAGCTCTACCAGCTACAGGAGGTTGACCTGGAGCTTGAGTCCAATGAGCAAGCTCTGAACCAAAGTGTCAGTCAGCTAGGCGAAAGCCAAGCGGTCATCACGGCTCAGGCAAAGCTCGAATTGGAGCAACAGCGCCTGGAGGAATTGAAACGGGAACAGCATTCTGCAGAATGGGAGATAGACGACCTTATAACTAAGCTCACCACTGCCGAAAAAAAGCTATACGGTGGCAGTATAAAAAATCCAAAGGAGTTGACCAACCTCCAGCATGAGATTGATGGGCTGAAAACTAAACGCAACCAACTGGAGAATAAGGCACTGGAACTAATGGACCAGGTTGAGCTAACTGAAGCCAGCGTAGCTAGCCTAAGTAGCCAGCTCAAGAGGCTGGAGGATGAGTGGCACCGCCAGCAACAACAGCTCTCCAGTAGAATAGAGCAGCTTAAAACCATACTGTCCGACCTGGAACATAAGCGGCAATTACTGTTAGCCAAGATTGATCCTCGGGCAGTCGAATTCTACCACGAACTTAAAAAACAAAAGAGGCCAGCCGTAGCTAAGGTAGAGCAAGGTATATGCCTCGGCTGCCGGATATCACTGGCTATCACTGAGTTACAGCAGGCAAGAAGCGGTAACCTGGTGCAATGTAGTAGCTGCGGGCGTATCCTGTTCCTCGCCTGAACTCTCAAAAGGCTATTAAACAGGTTCACAAGCAGATGAAAGTAAACAGATTGTCAATATGCACCGATGGTGCCTCACAGGGCAACCCGGGTCCAGCAGCTATAGGCGCTACCATAAAGGATGAGCAGGGCAAGCTCATTAGTCGTATTTCACAAAGTATCGGCATAGCAACCAATAACCAGGCAGAGTATAGGGCTATCATCGCTGCTCTAGAAGAAGCTACCAGACTAGGTGCCAAGCAGGTTGATATAAGCTCGGATTCACAACTAGTAGTAAGGCAAATCAATGGCGAATACCGGGTAAAGAAAGCAGCCCTTAAACCATTATATCAACAGGTAAAAAAACTGCAAAGTTTGCTGGATAGCTTCACTATCACTCATATCCCACGCCAGCAGAACAAAGAGGCAGATAGCCTGGCAAACATGGCATTTAATTGATTGAACTAGTTCAGATAGATAGGTAACACTTCAAAGTATGGTGTATGTTCGGCTCTAAGTTTGGGTCAAGCTCTGACACTCCCTTTCTGCCCTTATGAAGCACCCACCCTCTCGTCATTGCGAGGGGCAGAGCCCCGAAGCAATCTCGGAGGAGGAGGGTACGGCAATCCCAAGGAATACCCCACCACCGGGATTGCGAGTCCTTCTATCGAAGGACTCGCAATGACGGGGCGATGAGCACATTGACTTATAATTGCGTTTATTCTACAGTATAAATAGGTCAAGTAAATCGGGTGACCGCTCGCCTCAGGCGGGAGGAAAGTCCGAGCTCCACCGGGCAGGATGCTGGGTAACGCCCAGGAGGGGTGACCCTACGGAAAGTGCCACAGAAACATACCGCCCTTCGGCTGAAGGGCAAGGGTGAAATGGTGAGGTAAGAGCTCACCAGCGGCTGGGTGACCAGTCGGCTGGGTAAACCCCATCTGGAGCAAGACCAAATAGAGGGACAAAAGGACGCCCGGCCTAGTCCCCGGGTTGGTCGCTTGACCCTGATGGTAACATCAGGGCTAGATAGATGGTCACCACTCTGACTTACCAGTCGGAGTACAGAACTCGGCTTATAGATTTACTTGACCTGGATGAGAAGTCTTTAGCTGAAGCCATTGTATCTTCTATCTATTCCTGTTTGGATGGCTTTTTGATTTTACCCGGGTATAGTGAGCCGCGGTAGCTGAACATTCCGTATAATCTAAAATACCTGCCAGTCCATCTTGGCTATTGAATTATAAAAAACAACTACTTTGTTGA
>DUFC01000007.1 GCA_011191875.1 Dehalococcoidia bacterium
GTAACCTATGGACTTGATGATGACTATGATGTGATGAACGTTGGTAGCCAGGAAGGACTCTTTGCTTCCCTAGAAGGTGCTTATAACAAGGGTGAGCCGTGGATAGGTTATTTGTGGGGCCCAACCTGGATCGCCGGTGCACTCGACCTGACACTGCTAGAGGAGCCTGCCTATGACGAAGCGGTGTGGAATGAGAACCACGGCTGTGGCTGGCCATCCGTTGACCTTTTCGTAGCGGTTCATAAGGACTTCCCGGATAAGGCACCAGACGTGGTTGATATGTTCAGCAAGTGGCAACTGGATACAGCAACCCTCAATGAGGTTCTTGCCTATATGCTGGAGACAGAGGGTGAGCCGGCTGATGCTGCCGTGTGGTTCCTCAAGAACCGAGAGGCAATTTGGACCGAGTTCGTGCCAGCTGACATAGCCCAGAAGGTTAAAGACGCTGTCGCCGATATGTAGTTGGCAAAATGCTTCTAGCTGAAATCTAATACGTTAAGAGAGATATCCTAATAGCCACCCCTCCCACCCTTAGCATTGATTTCCGATTTCTGAAGAAGAGGGAGGGGTGGTTTTAGGTAAGTAAGAGGACATGTTTGAATTTCCCGAGCTATATTTTCCTTTAGGTGAATGGATAAACATTGTCGTCGATTGGCTGACTGTTAATCTGGCACCATTCTTCGATTTTATTACGGTAGTCATTAGATGGCCACTGGTAGAGATTGAACGACTGCTGTGGTGGCTGCCGTGGTGGGTGGTGATTATTATTATTGTCGGAGTGGCTTGGTGGTTTGCCGGTCGCTGGGTTGCTCTTTTCAGCCTCATCGGTATGCTATTCATCGGTGCTGTGGGAATTTGGGATGAAACAATGACCACCCTGGCTATAATTATTACCTCTGTAGCAATATCCGTACTTGTTGGCATCCCCCTTGGAGTCCTTATGGCCAAGAGCGACCGTGTTGAGGCAATGATGCGTCCCTTCTTAGACGGCATGCAGACCATGCCCAGTTTCGTGTACCTAATCCCAGCAGTATTCTTTTTTGGACTGGGCAAGGTACCAGCCGTCGTGGCTACATTTATCTACGCTGTCCCTCCCTGTATTCGACTCACCAACCTCGGTATCCGACAAGTAGCCGCTGAAGTGATTGAGGCAGGTAAAGCCTTCGGTAGCAATCAATGGCAGCTCCTGTTCAAGATACAGTTGCCTCTTGCCCGCCCCAGTATAATGGCTGGAGTTAACCAGACTATCATGATGGCGCTGGCTATGGTAGTAATAGCTTCAATGATTGGGGCTGCCGGGCTCGGCCTTGAGGTGCTGAGAGGTATTCAACGGCTTGACGTGGGGCGCGGCTTCATAGCTGGCCTTGCCATTGTCATCGTAGCTATCATAATTGATCGCGTCAGCCAGTCGCTGGGCAAGATGCATACAACAAGCCGCCACCAGAGCAAGTAGCTATACAGAACTATCCATGGAGTGAACTAGTGGTTTTTGTAAATGTAGAAGAAAGTGCTGGTCATTTATTATTTGAATTTAATATAGTACAGATGGTCATAGGTTAGCTACAAGCGATATTTAGAAAGCAGTAAGCAAGCAGGGATAGTCTCATCCTTTAAGGTGACGGTTTGGTGGTTTATTAAATTACATTGTTAACTTGGCAGGGTAAATCTTGCATTAGTCAGAACTTCAGTGACAATCAGCTGAATGGTACTAGTTAACGACATTGTGCTGAGGAGGATAGGTGAATGACTGTAGCCCGGCAAATAACTGATTATGCTGGTTCCCTGTTTGATGTTGTTGGTGTCACTCATCTGTCCAGTGGCGAAAGCCTGCTGATTTTGGGGCTTGAGTCAACCTCAGAACGTAACCTCGACGAATTCGGACGGTTGAATGGTGCTTTTCATCTGTATGGTTTTGAAAAGCACATCGGTCCCAAGCTGGAGTCACTGCTCAATCTTATCCAGGAGAAGGGTTCTTCTGCTGAACCAGTCGGACAATACGGCTATCCTCTCGGAGGGGAAATCAACCTAAAGGAGGAAGCAATCCGGGCTGGGCTAGTCAAGCGGGGCAAGAGCACCATAGTATTACACCCCGAATATGGACCCCGTCTTCGCCTTATAGCTATAAGGACAGATGCCCCACTGGAGCCACCTATATACTCAGCTTTAACTGAGGAGGAGAACCCACTTTGTAACGGGTGTTCGATATGTATTGATGCCTGCCCTGTTAATGCCCTTAAACCCTATAGTATGCCCGACCCCTCAATATGTCTCTCTAATAGTGCCATCATGGCTGAAGAGCAGGGTCGACTTGTCCCTTGCGATATATGCCTCAATCTGTGCCCGGTGGCTAAAATGTATTAAAATTTTTTAAGGAGGTAGAATTGAAGCTTCTAGCTATAGTCGGCAGCCCCCGGCTGAAGGGTAACACCAATTACCTGGTAGACCAGGCTCTTGAGGAAGCCGAAAAGCTGGGAGCTCAAACTGAAAAGATTACCCTCAGCCAATATAAAGTGAGACCATGTCTTGGTCATGATAACTGCGCTTCGCTTGAATCTTGCCTGCAGAAGGACGACGCGGGCTGGATTCTGGACAGGTTCTGTGAGGCAGACGGGGTTATCCTGGCAACCCCAGTTTACTGGTACAATGTTTCAGCCCAGATGAAAGCCTTCATAGACCGAAATTACTTCCCCTATAAACATGACCGGAAGTACCGGGCTAGGGCGGTGGGCATCATCGTAGTAGCTGAGATGGAGGCGATTGAGGATACCCTGCATACCTTGAGGCAATTCATCGACTGGTCCTTCGATGTCAAGGAGGACAGGATATTCGTTGCCTGCGGCTATGCCAACAAGATTGGGGATGCTAAAAATAACCTCCTCTTGGTAGAAGAGGCCCGAAAGGTGGGCAGGCAAATGACCTGATCGCAGAATGGGGGAAATCTTCCAGATTCAGGGGACTGACTATGCTAGTTTGGTTCAATTTCACTAAGCCTCCCTCTGTGAGAGGCTGTCCAAAGTGTAGCGCGGGTCTTTAGACCCGCGTTGCTTTTTCTAGAGTTGTTCTTAAAGTGGGGGGCTTACCCTTAGCTCCGGCAGTAATTTCCCTTTTTATACACTGGTTCTCCTTAGCACCAGTATGCATCCCAGGAAGAAGACCAGCCCGAAACCTACGATAGCCAGTAAGGAAATCCAGGGGAAGGGCTGTCCAAGAGTTATCGCTCGCAGGCACTGGCTGGAATGGGTTAGGGGGAGAATATGTAAGACTACCTTGAGCGCCTGTGGCAACTGGCTTACGGAGAAGAAAGTGCCACCAAGAAAAGTCATCGGCAGTAGCACCAGACTAGTAAAGGTCGCCATATCCTGATGCGATTTTGCCAGTAGCGCCGCCAGCACCCCTAAGAAGGCAAAGGTAAAACAGGTGAGTAGTAACACTGCGGCAAAGAGCGGGCTAAGCATTAGTGTTGGCGAGATAATGAAAC
>DUFC01000008.1 GCA_011191875.1 Dehalococcoidia bacterium
CAGGTAGAAACAGCTATCAACGAGGCAGATATTATTATTTTCTTGGTAGATGTCAGGTATGGGGTAACACCTTCCGACCAAGAAATAGCTGACATGCTTCGCCAAGCAAGTAAACCCATAATATTGGTAGCTAATAAGGCAGACAATGCCAAGCTTGAGACCGAGGCAGTAGAATTCTACGAGCTAGGACTGGGAGAGCCACTAGCAATTAGCGCCTATCATGGTCGCGGCACTACTGAACTGCTGGATAGAATTGTCTCTTCATTACCGACTCCAACACCAGTTGAAACGCAGCCGGAGATTATGAAGGTAGCTATTGTCGGTAGACAGAATGTAGGAAAATCAACGCTGTTAAATGCCCACTTGGGGGAGGAACGGGCTATTGTTGATGATATTCCGGGAACTACCCGTGATGCCATAGATACCTTACTTGACTTTAATGGGCAAAGTGTGTTACTTATTGACACAGCCGGTATCAGGCGGCGGGGACGATTGGGAGTAGGAGTGGAGCGGTATAGTGTAATTCGTGCCCTGCGAGCTATAGAGCGGGCTGATTTGGTTTTGCTCGTTTTTGATGCCACTGAGCTGGTTACGGCTCAGGATATGCACATTGCTGGTTACATCCAGCAAGCGGCTAAGGGTATTGTGGTAATAGTTAATAAGTGGGACCTAGCTGAGGGGAATAAGATTGAATATAATAGATACATCAGGAGCCAACTCAAGTTTATGCCCTATGCGCCGGTGCTGTATGTTTCGGCTAAATTCGGACAGGGAGTAAGCGAGATTATGCCTCAGGTATGTCAGGTATATCAGGAGAGGCTCAAGCGGTTATCTACTACTATGGTAAATAGTGTGGTTCAACAGGCAGTAGCCGCCCACACCTTGCCCCGAATCGGTAGTAAGCAGCTAAAGATTCTATATGCTACACAGGCTGAGGTAAATCCGCCAACCTTTGTTTTCTTTGTCAACGATACCAAGCTATTACATTTTTCCTATCAACGTTACTTGGAAAACAAGCTACGCCAGTCATTTGGCTTCGCTGGCACTCCACTTCGTCTGGTCTTTAAAACGAGGGGGGAATCATGATAGTTGCTAAGTTCATCGGTGTGGTGATTCTTGGTTACCTTTTGGGTTCTATCCCCTTTGGGGTATTGATAGGCAGGCGAAGTGCCAGTGTAGATGTCAGGCAACATGGCAGTGGCAAGACAGGGATGACTAATGTGCTACGAACAGCAGGCAAAAAAGCAGCAGCGGCAGTAGTTACCCTAGATGCACTGAAGGGAGTGTTAGCGGTAGTTTTTGCCGGGTTGATAGTTGGTAGAGAATTTCTGGTAGTAGGTAACTTTGCCTTAGGGGTACTGGTTGCCCAATGTCTAGCGGCTCTAGCGGCTGTAGCTGGACATAATTGGTCAGTATTCCTCAGATTTCGAGGCGGGAGAGGTGTTGCCACCTTTTTCGGTGGGTTAATAGCCTTGTGCCCGCCGGCAGCACTATTTGGCGGTGAGGTTCTAATTATTGGCGCTGGCTTAACCAAGTTTGCCTCGATAGGCTCTATCGCTGGGGCAGTAGGCACCTACACCATATTAGTGCCGCTCACTATCATGAACGGGTTCCCTATTGAATACCTGGTCTATGCGTTGATAGGCACAATAATAATTATTATTATGCACCGGGATAATATTGCCAGGTTAATATCAGGCAAGGAGCGCAAGTTAGGCGACAAGGCTGGGAAAAGAGAGTTGCCCCCGTCTAATTATCGCCGAAATCGAGACTCTCAACAACCCCAAACGGGAAGCATGGAATAAGAGATGCCCAAGATTGCCATCATTGGCACCACTATCTGGGGGACTACCCTGGGAGTGGTGTTAGCCCATAAGGGACTAGAGGTCAGGCTGTGGGCTCGGACAAAAAAAGAAGCCTCTAAACTAAGAAATACCGGACCTGATCCAACCCTGCTACCTAATATTGCCTTTCCTTCTCAGTTATCTATTACCAGCTCTCTGAGTGAAGCACTAGCTGATGTAGAAGCGATTATCCTAGCTGTGCCATCACAAACTATGCGACACAATATGAAGCTGGCTAGTAAGCACCTTAATGCATCAATGCTGATAGTCAGTGCAGCTAAGGGTCTGGAGATTGGTAGTAACAAACGCATGTCACTTGTAATTGCTGAGGAGATAGAACCTCGTTATCGGTCTAATATTTGTGCACTTTCCGGACCTAATCTGTCGCGGGAGATTCTCCAAAACTTACCAGCAGCTACAGTGGCAGCTGCCTGGGATGAAGCTATAGCTAGAAAAACCCAGAAGCTGTTAACCACCAAAAACTTTTGTATATACACCAATACCGATATCGTAGGTGTAGAGCTAGGGGGTGCATTAAAGAATGTCATCGCTCTGGGGGCTGGCATAGCTGACGGGCTAGGCTACGGCGACAATGCCAAGGCAGCCTTTATCACTCGCGGTCTAACCGAAATAACCGCTCTGGGAGTTTCCCTCGGGGCAAATCCCATTACCTTTTCTGGGTTAGCTGGCCTGGGCGATTTAATAGCTACCTGCGCCAGCCCGTTGAGCCGTAACCACTATGTGGGGGTGGAGTTAACTAAAGGACGCTCACTAGAGGAGATAACAGCCTCAATGGTTGGCGTAGCTGAAGGGGTAAGCACTACTATCGCTGCCTGGAAGCTATCCCAGCAGATGGGGCTAGAGATGCCTATTACAGAAAGAATTTATCAGGTATTATATGCGGGTGTTGACCCTCGCCAGGCAGCGGTTGAGCTTATGGCGGCTGAGGCTAGGCACGAGTTATCCGGGCGAAAGTGGAAGTTATCTTCCTTCCTCAAGCACTAAGGGCATTGGTAAGAATGTTTAATAGCCTCGCCCTTGTGCAGCTAGGGCAACGGCTAGAAAAATCAAGGTTTCTCGGGACGCTTTTTAGCCGGGCTCAAGCTGTTAGCTAGCTCCTGAAATAGCCGGCGCTGCTCCTTAGTTAGCGACTCAGGGGTAACTACAAACAGGGTAACTAGCTGGTCGCCACGCCCACTTCTATGAAGACGGGGAATGCCCTGAGCTTTGAGCCGAAAGACTTTACCCGTTTGGCTGCCAGATGGAATCTTGAGTTTAGTTTTACCATCCAGAGTAGGTACCTCTACCTCAGCGCCAAGGGCAGCTTGAGCAAAGTTAATTGGCAGCTCATAGAGAATATTATCACCATCTCGGATAAAAAACTCATGGGGTAGCACCGACAGGGTAATATAGAGATTACCAGAGGAGCCTCCTTTTAGTCCGGCTTCACCCTCGCCACTGAGGCGCATTTGAGAGCCATCATCAACCCCGGCTGGAATTCTGACCAGAATACTACGCTGACGCTTCTCCATGCCTGTGCCCCGGCAATGAGGACAGGGCTCAGTAATAATCCTGCCCTCGCCATGGCACTGGGGGCAGGTAATAGTATTAGAAAATCGACCAAAGATGGTTTGACGAGCTTGACGCACCTCCCCCGTGCCATTACAGTTGGGGCATCGGCTAGGTTGGCTGCCTGGCTTACAGCCAATACCCTGGCATAGGGAGCAGTACTCAGTGCGTAATATTTCTATCTCCTTTTCGCACCCAAAGGTTGCCTCTTCAAAGGTAATAGCAGTCTTGTAGTGCAGGTCAGCACCGCGCCGGGGCGCTTGACGGGTGGTAGTAGACATCCCACCAAAGAAGGCATCAAAAATATCACCAAAGCCACCGAAACCAAAATCCTCAAAACCTCGCCCAAAAACTCCTTCGGTACCGCCATGCCCATAGTGGTCGTAGACAGCACGCTTATCCGGGTCTGAGAGCACCTCGTAGGCCTCGTTTACCTCCTTAAACTTATCCTCAGCCCCATCCTCACGGTTGTGGTCGGGGTGATGCTTAAAGGCTAGCTTACGAAAAGCCTTCTTTATTTCCTCATTGGTAGCATTTTTACCTACACCGAGGACTTCATAATAATCACGCTTTGCTGGCATGTTTACAACCCCATACGCTTTACCCCGCTAGAGTTCCTGACGGGGTTTATCCCATTCCCATTGGTAAGGGGAAGGTTTTTATTAGAGGGGCTTCGCCCCTCTAAAACTCCCTATTTACTACTAAACCTCACGGAACTCACCCTCCACAGTGCCCTCTTCCCCACCTCCCTCGCCTGGGGGTGTCTCTTCACCTGGGGGTGCTTCACCACCCGGCGGTGGCTGCTGCTGATAGACGGCAGTGCCTATTTTTTGCATAGTATCAGACAGCTCCTGTATTGCCTGGCGGATGGCGTCAATATCTGTGCCCTGTAGCGTTGAGCGTAGGGCAGCTACTTTATTTTCTGCCTCTTGATTCAGGTCTGAAGGTATTTTATCCTTCTGCTCTCGCAGGGTCTTTTCAGCAGTATAAGCCAGAGTATCAGCAGCGTTGCGTGTTTCTACCTCCTCACGACGCTTAGTATCCTCAGCAGCATGAGCTTCTGCTTCCCGCTGCATCCGCTCTACCTCTTCCTTATTCAGTCCACTGGAAACAGTGATAGTGATTTTCTGCTCCTTGCCAGTGCCTTTATCGTGAGCCTTAACACTGAGAATACCATTGGCATCAATATCAAAGCTGACCTCAATCTGCGGCATACCCCGTGGTGCCGGCAGAATGCCGTCAAGCATAAACCGCCCCAGAGTTCGGTTATCACCAGCCATAGGTCTTTCCCCCTGAAGGACATGAATCTCCACACTGGGCTGATTATCAGCAGCAGTGCTAAAAATCTGGCTCTTAGCGGTGGGGATGGTGGTATTACGAGGGATGAGAGGAGTAGCCACGCCACCAAGGGTCTCAATGCCGAGGGTGAGGGGGGTAACATCAAGCAGGAGAACATCCTTGACCTCTCCCTTGAGCACACCTGCCTGAATAGCGGCACCGACGGCTACCACCTCATCGGGGTTGACCCCCTTATGAGGTTCCCTACCGAAGAGTTGCTTAACTTTCTCCTGAACCAGTGGCATTCTGGTCTGTCCGCCAACCAGAACCACCTCGTCAATCTGGGCTGATGTCTTTTCAGCGTCGGTCAGTGCCTGGCGGCAAGGGCCCAGACTTTTCTCCACTAGGTCCATTACCAGTTGCTCCAGCTTGGCTCGGGTAAGGGTGATACTAAGATGTTTGGGACCGCCGGCATCGGCAGTGATGAAGGGAAGGTTTACCTCGGTCTGCTGGACAGTAGATAGCTCGCACTTAGCCTTTTCGGCGGCTTCCTTCAGCCGCTGTAGCGCCATTTTGTCCTGCCGCAGGTCTATCCCCTGCTCCCGCTTAAACTCATCACATAGCCAGTCCATAACTCTCTGGTCAAAATCATCGCCTCCCAGGTGGGTATCGCCATTGGTTGATTTGACCTGGAAGGTGCCTTCACCCAACTCCAGGATGGATATATCAAAGGTCCCACCACCAAGGTCATAGACGGCGATAGTTTCATCCTTCTTTTTATCCAATCCATAGGCTAGAGAGGCGGCAGTTGGCTCATTGACTATTCGCAGCACCTCTAATCCAGCTATCTTGCCGGCATCCTTGGTTGCCTGCCGCTGACTATCATTAAAATAGGCAGGCACAGTGATTACAGCCTCGGTGACCTTCTCCCCAAGGTAAGCCTCGGCATCCGTTTTAAGTTTTTGCAGAATCATAGCCGAGATTTCTGGTGGGCTATACTCCTTATCGCCCATCACCACCTTGGCATCACCATTGGCTGCTTTGGTTATCTTGAATGACAATAGCTTTCTATCATATTCTACTGAAGGCTCATCAAACTTACGCCCCATCAGGCGCTTGATGCTAAAGATAGTATTTTCCGAGTTGGTGATAGCTTGGCGCCTTGCCACCTGTCCCGTCAAACGCTCACCGCTCTTACTCATAGCTACCGTTGACGGGGTGATGCGACCACCCTCAGCATTAGGGATGACTACCGGCTCCCCTGCTTCCATTACTGCCACCGCAGAAAATGTTGTACCTAAATCAATACCTATAACTTTTCCCATAGTTTATTCCTCCTTTTTATCCTCCTCTTCTCCATTGCCGACTACTACCATAGCCGGTCGGATAACCCTATCATGCAGTTTATAGCCCTTTTGCAATTCTTCAATAACTATTCCCTCTTTACCTTTACCGTGTATCGCCGCTTCATGGAGGTTGGGGTCAAATGGTTCACCCAATGCCTCAATCTGGGAGAGTCCCTGTGCCTCCAGACTTGCCTGAAACTTTCGCCCAATAAGACTAATACCCTCTACCCAGGTGAACCCGGCTAGTTTAGGTGGGATAGAAACAAGGGCTCGTTCTAAATCATCTAGGATTGGCAGCAAATTAAGCATAAATAAACCATTAGCAAATTTGCCAATCTCCTCTTTCTCTTGCTCACTGCGCCGCTTGTAGTTAATGAAGTCGGCCTGGGCTCTCTGCCAGTTAGCCAAATAGCCTTCTGCCCTTTCCTTTTCCTCAGCTAGAATCTTCTTCAATGTCTCCATGTCCTCTATCTCAGTGACCCCTTGCTCTAGTTCGTTGGTTTGACCTTCTTTCGGTTCTTGTTGTGTCATAATTCCAGCCCCTTATCAATTGGCATTAGACCGAGTTTCCCCAGTGGGTGGTTCCCTTCCATACAGCTCAGCCACCAGTCGATCCAGTACCGAGGATAGATAGTCTACAGTGGAGATAGTACGGGCATAGTGCATTCGAGTAGGACCGAATACACCTATAGTGCCAACGGCTTCTTTAGGGAAACCATATCGGCAGATGACAACACTATAATCCTGGATAACCTCTTGTTTATTTTCCTTACCTATAATTACCTGCACCCCGTAGCTGGCTAACCTCTTCGGGACGATAGTCTTAAGCAGGTTTCTGTGCTCGACCAATTCCACTAAGGTTTGCATCCGTTGGCTATGGGCAAATTCTGGCTGGTTGAGCATAAAGTGCAAGCCATCGAGGTAAGGTTCCTCATATTCCAATTCATCTTCAGCCTGCATTATCTTTACCAAGCAATCGGTTACCTGCCGTTCGCTGGAGGAAAGCTCTATAGCTTTAGCTAAAATCTGTGAGCTAGTCAAACCAGAATAAGCAGCATTCAGTTTGTTGGCAATAGCCGTTAGCTCCGGTTGAGATATAACCTGGTCAAAGGTTATTAGCTGCTGCTTTATTCTGGCGCCACGAAGGACAAGGACAACCAGTGCCAGTAAATCTTGTAGAGTAACCAACTCCAGATACTTGAACTGGCAGTCTACCGGCTTAGGCATAGTAACTACAGCTACATTTTGAACCAATTGAGCTATTAGTGTTACCGCTAGACTTAGCCATGCCTCTAGCTCTCTCTCCACCTGGTGGAAGAGATGGCTAATCAAACGCTGCTCGGCTAAGGGGAGCTCAATGCCTTTCAGTGACTCCACATAGTAACGGTAGCCTTTATCTGAGGGTATACTTCCGGCTGAAGGATGAGGGCGGATAATATAGCCTTCACTCTCAAGGTATGCCATCTCATTGCGGATAGTAGCCGGACTCACCCCTAACTCACAGTCACGGGCAATAGTCTCTGACGGTACTGGTATTGCCTTGGTAATATATTCTCCTACTATAGACCTGAGTATTGTCTCGGTTCTAGGAAATAACATCCCTCTACCTCCAATTAGCAGTCTAAGCCTGAGACTGCTAATCACTATTTAACTTACCACTTTTAACCATTACTTGTCAAGGGAAACTTTAAGAATACTTATATTCAGCTAGATAGGTGACATCTCGGGTAGTTTTTTATATCATTACGAGACGATGGCGTGGCGATACCACAGGAGAAGGAATGTCTTTGCGAGCCGAACTCCGAGCGGAGCGAGGAGGAGGCGTGGCAATCTCGGTGGTGGGGCATTCCTGGCAATGACAAGAGGAATGGGCTCCTCGTAAAGACGAGAAGGAATGTCATTGCGTTAAGACGAAGTATGACAATTCCCCCGTTTCCCCTCTCCTCCGAGATTGCTTCGGGGCTCTGCCCCTCGCAATGACCGGATGGTTAGTTCTTCACTTATGAAGGATGACAAGAAGAGGAAGTAGGGTGGTGTCATTGCGAGTCCTTCACCAAAGGGTGAAGAACGTGGCAATCTCGGTGGTGGGGTATTCCTGGGGATTGCTTCATCCTTCCACTGAAGGACTCTTCGCAATGACAATGGTAGGAGATTGTTTATTAACCTCGCCTATGCTATATTTAGAAATATGGATATTAGCTGGTTAGGGCATTCTTGCTTCAGGATTAGAGGTAGTCATACCACAATTATTACTGACCCTTATTCACCGAACCTGGGCTACTCATTGGGCAAGCCCACCGCTCGCATTGTAACTGTAAGTCATCAGCACCCGGGTCATTCCTATATCCAGGGCATTGGTGATGAACCAAAGGCAGTTACCGGACCAGGTGAGTATGAAATCAGCGGTGTCCTGATTATAGGGATAGCTGCCTTCCATGATAAGGAGGGGGGCAGAAATAGAGGTAAGAACACTGTTTATCTTATAGAGGTAGATGAGGTATCGGTATGCCACCTTGGTGACCTGGGGCATGTACTTACTACCCAGCAGGTAGAAGAGATAGGCAATGTGGATGTACTACTACTCCCGGTAGGAGGCGTGTCCACTATTGATGCCCCTATGGCAGCCGAGGTGGTTCGGCAGCTTGAGCCTAAAGCCGTGGTGCCTATGCACTATAAAACCCCCGCACTAAACCGCGAACTGGAGCTAGTGGGAAGGTTCCTCAGGGAAATAGGGGTAAATGAGATTAACTCCCAACCCAAGCTGTCGTTTACCAAGTCAAACTTGCCTGCCAGCACTCAAGTCTTTTTACTCGACTATTGAGAATTATCACCCTCACCCCGTTTCCCCCTTCCGGGATTGCTTCGGCATCCTTCCACTGAAGGACTTCTCGCAATGACAAGGGTAGAAGGGCGGGGCAATACCACACAGAAAGAAATGTCACTGCGTTAAGACGAAGCATGACAATCCCCCCGTTTCCCCCCTCCGGGATTGCTTCGGGGCTCTGCCCCTCGCAATGACCGGATGGTTAGTGCCTGTCAATGACAAGAAGGGGGTGTCATTGTGGTGATCCAAAGCCCTGAGTGAAGTGAAGGGACAGCGAAAGGCAAAGGCGGGGCAAATACCACACAGAAAGAAATGTCATTGCGAGTCCTTCGTTAGAAGGACGTGGCAATCTCGGTGGTGGGGCATTCCTCCGGGATTGCTTCGTCGCTGTGCTCCTCGCAATGACGAAGAGGAAGGGGTTCCTCGCAAAGACAAAAAGAAGGAAGCCCCCGAAATTCGGGGGCTTCCTCAAGGGCTATGTACTAGCCATCAAGTCAAAA
>DUFC01000009.1 GCA_011191875.1 Dehalococcoidia bacterium
TCTGTAAGTAGTGAGCTTGGCGCACCATGTCCTTTATTTCAGCAATGATAGGCAGAAGCTTGTCTACAGCTAGAGATTTATCCCTGGCTGTGGTCAGGTCAAGTTTAGAGGTAACCATCTTGAAGGTGTAGTCGACTACAGGTAAAGCCTCTTCTAACAAGTGCTGCCACATCGTTGCATCTTCTTTAATAATATCATCAGGGTCTTTACTTCTAGGTAGGATGATAACCCTTACCTCAGCATCGAGGGTATTTTCATGGCTTACACCCCGCAGCATTGCTTCTTCTCCAGCAGTGTCAGCATCAAGAGCTAAAACCGTGTTTTTGGTGAGCCTCTTTAGAGTGCTGACCTGCTTCTCGGTAACTGAGGTTCCCATAGAGGCAACTACATTGTTGAATCCATTTTGGTGAGCTGTGATAACATCCATATAGCCCTCAACAATGACTGCCAGGTTTTGTTGCCTGATAGTTGCTGTAGCCAGATTTATGCCATACAGGCTACCACTCTTATCAAAGATTGGTGTCTGTGGTGAATTGAGGTATTTAGGTAGTGAGTTATCAAACACTCTTGCCCCAAAACCGGTAATCCGTCCCCTTATATCAAATATGGGAAACATCAACTTATTGCGAAATCGGTCATGAGTTTTTCCAGTCTCTGCCTCTATTATTAAACCAGTAGTCAGTAGTTCACTTTGGGTATAGCCTCTCTCATTTAGATATTGCTTTAGGGCTTCCCAGCTATTCGGGCTAAAGCCCAATTGGAAGTTGGTGATGGTTTCTGGCGATAGGCTGCGATTGGCTAAGTATTTCTGTGCCTTTTCTCCAGCCGGAGAGTTGAGGAGTAGATTGTGATAGTATTGAGCTGTAGCCTCGTTAACTTGATATAGTCTCTCCCTCTTATCCTTCCCGGCATCCTGTTCAAACCTCGACGGTATGGTGACCCCTGCCCTTTGGGCAAGAAGGCGCAGAGCCTCCCCAAAGTCAATGCCCTCTTTTTTCATAATGAAAGTAAAGACATCGCCGCCGGTATTACAGGCGCCAAAGCAATGCCAGCTCTGCTGCTCAGGATAGACAAAGAAGGAAGGGTGCTTCTCACTGTGGAACGGACATAGCGCCTTGAAGGTTCGTCCAGCTTTGGTTAAAGTAACATACTGGCTAACAACCTCTACAATATCTATTCTTTGCTTTACCTCGTCTATAACGCTCATCTTATTATTCTAACTACCTCTCACCCTTTACCCCGTTAGAGTCCCTAATGGGGTTTATCCCCCTCTCCCTGATATGGATATATTCTTATTATGAGGGAGAGGGGTTGGTTCTAAAGGGGCTCCGCCCCTTCAATCTTCACTACAATAGTTTGTTATTTAGTCTCGCCTTTAGTTCTAGTTGGTGACAGCTCTTCAGCCATTCTTAGCGCATACTGGTCGGTCATACCGGCGATATAGTCAACCACCCTCCGTTCTGTGTCGTCACTGTAATTACTGTATTCTGGTGGTAGCCTGTCTTCATGCTCATTGAAGTATTGGTATAATAGGCGGATCACTTCTCTTGCCTTTTCTGTTTCGGCTAGGGTATCGCGCATATTGTATACTCGGTTAAAAAGAAATTCACGCAAGGTGTTAGTTGCCTCTAGAATCTGGGGGCTCATACTTATAGTAGGACTGTCCATATTATAACCGGTTGCTGCCCATGAGTAGCCAATAATATCACAGACCATGGTATTGATTCGCCCCGAATGAGAGTGACCTAATACAGTGATGGTTGAGATGGGTAAATCATCCTCGGTGATGATACCAGCTCTTATGGCATCGCCAATATCATGGTTGATATAGGCAATGGCGTCGGCAATCCTACACACTTCACCCTCAAGAGTGCCTACCTTTCCCCAGCTTTGTCCTAACACATCCTCTCTTGTCTTAGAGTGGTTAACAATACCATCTCTCACTTCCCAGGTGAGATTAAGCCCCTGACCATTCTTCTCTAAAAGGTCAACAACCCGCAGGCTTTGCTCATTATGTCTGAACCCCTGATGATAAAGCTCGTTTAAAACGTCCTCACCGGCATGACCGAAAGGGGTGTGACCTAAGTCATGACCCAGGGCAATTGCCTCGGTCAAATCCTCATTAAGGTTTAGGGCACGGCTTATGGTTCGAGCTATTTGAGAAACCTCCAGGGTATGAGTAAGCCGGGTTACATAGTGGTCACCTAAGGGAGCAATGAAAACTTGTGTCTTATGTTTGAGACGGCGAAAAGCCTTCGAATGGATAATGCGGTCTCGGTCACGCTGAAAGGCAGTGCGCACCGGGCAGGGCTCTTCGTATTTGAGTCTGCCCCGTGACAGCTTACTCTTAACGGCATAAGGAGACAGGCTTTCTTCCTTCTTTTCAATTATCTGGCGAATGTTAAGCTGACTGACCACTAAGCTTCAATCTCTCTTCTGCTTCAGCGATTATATCTCCTTTTAGCTGGGATTCATAAAGTTTCACTTGTTATTATTATATCATAATGAGGCGATTTAGCTAAATGCTGAGGAGGGTAAGTTGGGTAAATCCTTTCTATCGTTTATTGACAGGGGGGGTGATGTAGAGTAGAATTTGAATATGTTGGCTGAGGAAATAGAGGAGGTTCAATTATGACAGAGATGACCATAGACAGCATCCGGGTTAGTTTAATGAATTATCAGCGGGTGGTGATTCTGAAGGAGAAGATATCAGAGCGCTATCTACCTATTTGGATTGGTCCTGCTGAGGCAGATGCCATAGCTGTAAAACTACAAGGTGTTGCTGTACCCAGACCCTTAACTCATGACTTGTTACGCTCGGTCATTGATGCCTTGGGAGCTACGGTCAACTCTATTATCATAAGCGACCTCAAAAGCGATACCTTCTATGCCAAGGTTATTCTTAATATAGATGGTGGGCAGATGGAGGTTGACTCTCGTCCTAGTGACGCCCTTGCCCTGGCAGTAAGGGTGGAGGTACCTATCTATGCCGAAGAGGCAGTTCTAGATAAGGCAGGTATACTGCTAGATAAGGAGACGGGTAAACCGCTTCTCCAAGAAAGTGAAGGGACTAGCGGCAAGGAGGTTAGTGAAGACGAGTTAAAGAAGATGTCAGCTTTCTATGATTTCATTAACACCCTTGATTTAGAGGACTTTGATAAGCATAAATCATAGCCGAGGTTGAATTAGTGGAAGAGAGTCTTATCAAGAAATTGATGGCTTCAATGAAGTGTAGCGTTTGTGGACAGCACTATGAGGTAGATAATATTGAAGTCCTTAAGCATGAGGAGGGTTTGTGGTATTTAAGGGTGTGGTGTGTTGCTTGTCATATCCAGTATTTAGCGGCGGTAGTAATAAAAGAAGGTGAAGCGCCTGAGGTTATTACTGACCTTACTGAGGCGGAACTGGATAAATTCGGGAATATGGATAAGCTAACCGCCGATGAGATACTAGATATGCACAATTTCTTGAAAGACTTTGATGGAAACTTTTCTCACTTTTTTAACCAAGAGCAGGTTTAGATTCTGGAAGCATCATTACAAGATACAGTTGTTTTTCTATTATCCCGTAAACAGCCTTAGAAGTGAAGGTCTAAGGCTGTTTTGATGAAACCCTCCCCTTAGATAAGGGGAAGGTGGTAAATATCGTTAGAGTTCCCTCTGGGCTAAAGCCCTTAAGGGCAGAGCCTAACGGGGTAGAGGGGATAGGTTTAATAAATAATCTCCAAAGGTGGGCTTGACCAGGGGGGGCAGATTTGATATGCTACCTGAGGTTAGGAGTTGAGGCTGGTATGAGTAGGTGGGTAGTGGCGATGAGGCTGGTAGGTGTGGGGTGGTTTGTTGGTATATCAATCCTGCTGGGCGTGCTCGGTGGTTTGTGGTTAGATAACAAATTTGGTATTAAGCCTGTCTTTGTGATAGTTGGCTTAATACTTGGGCTTATCGTTGCTGGTTACGGTGTTTATCAGATGCTCTTGCCCCTCATTAGGAACAAACAGAACAAGGAGGATGGTTAGTGCCTAAGGGTAAAATTCTGGGCCTTTCATTCCCGATTGTAATCGTCCTTATGGTTGTTCTCCTTATTCTGTTTATAGTTGGCTTTACTAGTGGTCCCCTGGGTAAGAGTATACTTGGTGATGTAGGACTACCGAGCTGGCTTAGTGTCTCCCAGCCACACCCCGAGCTTCCTGCCGAGGTGGTTTTCCACCTGTTTGGCTTTCCCATTACTAATAGTATTATTGCTGCCTGGATTACAATTATTTTTCTGGTAGGATTTTCTTATGCTGTTACCCGCCGGATGAAACTTATCCCAGGTAGATTGCAAAGTATCTTCGAATTTCTACTTGGCTGGCTGTATGACTTCTGCTGTAGTGCTGCCGGGGAGAAGAATGGGCGTCGCTTCTTCCCGATAGTCACTACTATTTTTCTCTTTGTTATAATGAATGCCTGGCTTGGTCTACTACCCGGTTATGGTTCAATAATTGTACATACTGCTGAAGGTGAGGTGCACCTACTTAGACCGGCCAATACTGATATTAACATGCCTCTAGCTCTGGCAGTGATGTCTGTGATCATTACTCAGTACTTTGGTTTCAGAACACTTGGACGTCATTATGTGGCCAAGTTCGTTAATGTCGGTATTTTTTTCCGAAGTGCCGGACAGGTTGTCAGAGGCAAGGTAGGTGCCGGCCTAAGTGGAATGTTTACTGGAGTCATTGCGATTTTTGTTGGTTTTCTGGAGCTGCTTAGCGAATTTATCCATGTTGTCAGCTTTACTTTCCGTCTTTTTGGCAATATGACGGCTGGTGAAATACTTATTTTAGTGGCAGTTTTTCTTGTTCCGTGGCTATTTGCCTTACCGTTCTATGGGCTTGAGCTTCTTATTGGCTTTCTCCAGGCACTTATCTTCGGAGGGCTGACTCTGATATTCCTTACCCTTGCCGTTGCTTCTCATGAAGAGGAGAAA